>NZ_JBGOGX010000017.1:0-126074 GCF_054788455.1 Pseudomonas sp. ZL2
GAGACGTAGACTTGGCGAAGCAAGTCGTAGGCCGCGATGCCCCTGGAAGGCACCGAAGCGAAGGAACCCGGAGCGCAGCGTAGGGCCGTATGCGGGAGCGAGCGGTTTTGGTTCCTTTTGCCAAGAACAAAAGGGACCCGCCGTAAGGGCGGAAGGGGCCAGCAGCGGCGCCACATCGAATGGATAAGCTCGCAGCCTCAACATCCCCACTGGTTGTGACAAATGGCACACCCCTGCCTCTGTCACGCAACTGTATTGTCGACTATTCTGCAATCTGTCCCAGTACACTTCGCAACTGTTCCGGTATTCTTGCTCGAAACAGCCGTACAAAAACAACTACATTGCCTGCGTGTCGAGAACTGATCATGACCAACCTGTTGCTCTACCAGCGCATCGCCCAGCAACTGGCCGAAGATATTCGCCGCGGTGTGTATCAGCCAGGTGAGCGTGTGCCGTCGGTGCGCAAGATGAGCTCGCAGCTCAATGTCAGTCATGCCACCGTGCTGCAGGCCTATGCCAACCTCGAAGACCAGGGCCTGATTCGCGCGCGGCCGCAGTCCGGCTACTACGTACACCAGACACCCGCCCTGACTGCGCAGACGCCGGACATCGCCCGGGTCGAGCGCCCCGGCCTGGTGACGCGCAGCAGCATCATCCAGCAGGTTCTGACCGAAGCTCGGCGCGACGGGGTGTTCCCCTTCGGCGCGGCGGTACCCCATGTCGATTATTTGCCCGTGCGGGCGCTGCACCAGCAGTTGGCCAAGGTCACCCGCTTTCATAGCCCGCGGGCCTTCAGCTACATGTTCAGCCCGGGCTTCGAGCCGTTGCGTCGGCAGATCGCCATACGCATGCGCGATGCTGGCGTGGTGGTCGACCCCAGTGAAGTGGTGGTCACCCATGGCTGCGTCGATGCCCTGCAGATGTCGCTGCGGGTGCTGACCCGGCCGGGCGACCTGATCGCCGCCGAGTCGCCGACCTACTACGGCTTGCTGCAGCTGGCCGACCTGCTCGGGCTGAAAGTGATCGAAATCCCCAGTGATCCGTCCACCGGTATCAGCCTCGAGGCGCTGCAGCTGGCGGCCAACCAGTGGTCGATCAAGGCGCTGGTGTTGACCGCGCGCCTGAGCAATCCGCTGGGCGGCACCATTCCGGAAGACCGGCAGAAACAGTTGTTGCGCCTGGCCTCGGATTTCGACATTCAGATCGTTGAAGACGACATTTATGGCGAACTGATGTTCGAGCAGGGCAAGACCAAGTCGCTCAAGGCCTTTGATCGGTTGGGGCGGGTGATCTATTGCTCCAGCTTTTCCAAGACCCTGTCGCCAGGTGTGCGGATCGGCTGGATGGTCGCTGGCAAGTATCAGGCGGAAATCCAGCGTTTGCAGACCTTCACCACCCATTCAGCCTGCAGCGTGACGCAGATGGGGGTGGCGTCCTACCTGGAGAATGGCGGTTACGACCGGCACCTGCGCTACATCCGTCAGGAGTACCGGAAGAATCTCAGTGCCTACCAATTGGCGGTACAGCAGCACTTCCCGGAAGGCACGCAGATGACCCGGCCAACTGGCGGCTTCATTCTCTGGGTCAGCCTGCCGGGGCGGGTCAATACCCAGGAGTTGCATGTGCGCGCGCTGCAGCAGGGCATCAGTATCGCCCCGGGGTTGATCTTCAGTAACACCGAGCAGTTCAACCACTGCATTCGCCTGAACTGTGGTATCCCGTGGAACCGTGAAGCGGAGCGGGCGGTGATGACCCTGGGCATGCTGGCCAGCCAACTGTGCCAGGAGTCCGCCTCGGGCGCTTTTTTCTAGGCTTGCCAGTCGTGTCAGGAACGGGGAGCATAAGCATTTTCAGGGATAATCGTCGGTGCCTATGAAAGCGTTGCGTTGTATCGGGTTGTCCCTGTGCCTGCTCGGTGGCTTGGCTTGCTCTTCGGCAGCTGTGGCCGAAACTGCGCCAGCCGGCAAAGCCCCTGCAACGAAAAGCGCCAAGCCTGCGGTCAAGCCAAAGCAGGCAAAAGCGCCACCGGTGCGCAAGAAGGCAACCACCAAGGCCACCAAGCGTACCCCGCGTAAAAACGCCAAAGCGGCACCGGCACCCTTGCCCAAGGCCAAGCTCGACCTGAGCCTGCCCTCCAGCATGGTCAAGGAACTCAAGCCCGACACCCAGGAGCAGGCGCCGCTGCCCAAGCCCTTGCTGCCCTACCTGTTCGGTGAAAAGCCGCCGTCCGATAGCCCGTTCCAGCTCAATGGCCGGCTCATCAGCAACGAAATGCAACTGCAACTGCGCAACGAAAGTCGCAAGGATGTCGAGGGTGCGGCAATCGAGTTCGAGTTCAAGCAGTAGCGTGGAACTGACTGTTCGGTCATCACGTTCAGGCTGATATTTCATCCTGCGAGCAATTTCAAACACCTGTTTAAGCGGTTACTATCCGGGTTCATTCATCATTTGTTACTCCGAGGATTCTGTTGTCATGAATTGCCGTGAAGGTTGTGGCGCCTGCTGCATTGCGCCCTCCATCAGCTCGCCGATACCGGGCATGCCCAAGGGCAAGCCTGCTGGTGAGCGCTGCCTGCATCTGTCGGTTGCCAATCTCTGTGGCTTGTTCGGCAAGCCCGAGCGTCCGGCGGTGTGCGGTGGTTTCAAGGCGGAGGCCGACACCTGCGGCAACGACCGCGACGAGGCAATCAGGATCCTGGGATGGCTGGAGCAAATGACGGCAGCTTGAAACGCGGGTCTTCGACAATAAGGAACAAGAGAATGGGATCGTTTAAGCAAGTGGCACTGGTTTTGGGTCTTGGTGCGGTGCTGGTGCCGCTGGCTCATGCCGAGGACTGGAAGCAAGCCAAGAACGAAGACGGGATCAAGGTCGAGCTCAGTGAGGTGGCCGGTTCCGATTACAAGGCCTATCGCGGGGTAACCTTTATCAAGGCGCCGCTGGCGAAGGTCAGGGCCCTGCAGGAAGATGTCGCCGGTGCCTGCGCCTGGATCCATGAGTGCAAGTCGCAGAAGCTGCTGAAATCCGAGGGTGACCAGAGCTGGACCTACACTCAGTTCAATACCCCGTGGCCGGTCACTGCGCGTGATTCGGTCATGCATGTCACCACTACCGAGGCCGCCGATGGCAGCCTGACCCGCAAGCTTGAAGGTGTGCCGAAATACCTGCCGGAAGAGAAGGGCTTCGTGCGGGTGGCCAAGGTTGATGGCTTCTGGAAGCTGCAGCCAAAAGACGGTGGTACCGAGGTGACTTACCAGGTGCATACCGAGCCGGGCGGCAGCGTGCCGTCGATGGTGGCCAACAAGTTTGTGGTGGATGCGCCGTTCAATACCTTGAAGGCGTTGAAGGCGAAGGCTGAGAAATAGTAAGTACAGTTGTGGCGAGCAGGGGCTATTGGTTAACTGTTGGATAATCGCGGGGCAAGCCCGTTCCTGCAGGGGCGTTAACCGCGATGAGCGCGCAATAAAAAAGGCTGCCCGAAGGCAGCCTTTTTTCGTTTTCGGCCCAAGGGCTTACTTGCGGTCTTCCAGCTTGACGATGTCGCGCGACTCGTAGCCGGTGTACAGCTGGCGAGGGCGGCCGATCTTGTAAGGGCTGGAGAGCATTTCTTTCCAGTGCGAAATCCAGCCGACGGTCCGCGCCAGGGCGAAGATCACGGTGAACATGCTGGTTGGAATGCCGATCGCCTTGAGGATGATCCCCGAGTAGAAGTCGACGTTCGGGTACAGCGAGCGCTCGATGAAGTAAGGATCGGTGAGGGCGATCTCTTCCAGGCGCATGGCCAGTTCCAGCTGCGGATCGTTCTTGATGCCCAGCTCGCGCAGGACTTCGTCGCAGGTCTGTTTCATCACGGTGGCGCGCGGGTCGCGGTTCTTGTAAACGCGGTGACCGAAGCCCATCAGCTTGAACGGATCGTTCTTGTCCTTGGCCTTGGCGATGAACTTGTCGATGTTCGAGACATCGCCGATTTCATCGAGCATGGTCAGCACGGCTTCGTTGGCGCCGCCGTGGGCAGGGCCCCACAGTGCAGCGATACCGGCAGCGATACAGGCGAACGGGTTGGCGCCCGACGAGCCGGCCAGACGGACGGTGGAGGTCGATGCGTTCTGCTCGTGGTCGGCGTGGAGGATGAAGATCCGGTCCATTGCCTTGGCCAGTACCGGGCTGATCGGTTTGATCTCGCACGGGGTGTTGAACATCATGTGCAGGAAGTTTTCCGCGTACGACAGGTCGTTGCGCGGGTACATCATGGGCTGGCCCATGGAGTACTTGTACACCATCGCCGCCAGGGTCGGCATCTTGGCGACCAGGCGAACCGCGGAGATTTCGCGGTGCTGCGGGTTATTGATGTCCAGAGAGTCGTGGTAGAACGCCGACAGGGCGCCAACCACGCCGCACATGACGGCCATCGGGTGGGCGTCGCGGCGGAAGCCGTTGAAGAAGGACTTCAACTGCTCGTGAACCATGGTGTGGTTCTTCACGGTGCTGACGAACTGGGCCTTCTGCTCGGCATTCGGCAATTCGCCGTTGAGCAGCAGGTAGCAGGTCTCGAGGTAGTCGGATTTTTCGGCCAGTTGCTCGATCGGATAGCCGCGGTGCAGCAGGATACCCTTGTCGCCGTCGATATAAGTGATCTTCGACTCGCAGGATGCAGTCGCCATGAAACCAGGGTCGAAAGTGAAGTGACCCGTGGCCCCCAACCCTCTAACGTCGATAACATCGGGACCAACGGTGCCGGTTAAAATGGGCAGCTCGACGGGGGCTGCGCCCTCGATGACCAACTGCGCTTTTTTGTCAGCCATGTGGCCTCCTATTAATGCTTGAAATCATCAGACAGACCCCCCACGCAGGGCCCGCACCACTATAGTGAGATAAATTCGAATGTCAATTTGCCTAAAGCACGGTTGTAAAGGGCTTTGGGCGCTGTTTTTCCTCGAAATTACCGCCCGTTTACGCCTTTTGTTGGCTAAAGGCAATGCGCTATTTGGGCTAGGTGTCTGCGTTGTCATTAGTAGCCTAACTGTCTATAATCGGCCCCCGACCGCCAGGGGCTTGCAAGCCCGTGTTGCTGGGGTCGTCACTCCCTGGGTGGTGGGTACCTGACCAGTACACTTACCAACAACTTTGCCCTGCTTGCTAGGGGCTCTTCAGTGTGAAAAAAGCCGTGAAAAGCCAACGACCTGTAAACCTAGACCTAAGGACCATCAAACTCCCCATTACCGGCGTTACGTCATTTCTTCACCGTGTTTCCGGCATCATCCTCTTCCTGGGCCTTGGCTTCATGCTTTATGCATTGGGCAAATCCCTGGGTTCGGAGGAAGGTTTCGCCGAGGTGAAGGCATGCTTGACCAGTCCGCTGGCCAAGTTCGTGGCATGGGGCCTCCTGTCCGCCTTGCTGTATCACTTGGTAGCCGGTGTGCGCCACTTGATCATGGACATGGGCATCGGTGAAACGCTGGAAGGCGGCCGACTGGGCTCGAAAATTATCATCGCCGTCTCCGTGGTGGTGATCGTGCTGGCAGGAGTTTGGATATGGTAACCAACGTCACGAACCTCTCGCGTTCGGGCCTCTATGACTGGATGGCGCAGCGCGTTTCTGCGGTCGTTCTCGCGGCTTATTTCATTTTCCTGATCGGATACCTGGTCGCGCACCCGGGCATCGAGTTTGCCCAGTGGCACGCTCTGTTCTCCAACAACGCGATGCGTATCTTCAGTCTGCTGGCCCTTGTAGCCCTGGGCGCTCACGCCTGGGTCGGCATGTGGACCATTGCCACCGACTACCTGACGCCGATGGCGCTGGGCAAGTCGGCGACTGCCGTACGTTTCCTGTTCCAGGCGGTATGTGGTGTCGCGATGTTCGCGTACTTCGTCTGGGGTGTGCAGATTCTCTGGGGTATCTGATTCATGGCTAACATTCCTACGATTACATTCGACGCCATCATCATTGGTGGTGGCGGTGCCGGCATGCGCGCTGCGCTGCAGCTGGCCCAGGGCGGTCACAAGACTGCCGTGATCACCAAGGTCTTCCCGACCCGTTCGCACACTGTATCGGCCCAGGGTGGCATCACCTGCGCCATCGCTTCGGCCGACCCGAACGATGACTGGCGCTGGCACATGTACGATACCGTCAAGGGTTCCGACTACATCGGTGACCAGGACGCTATCGAATACATGTGTCAGGAAGGCCCTGCTGCCGTGTTCGAGCTGGACCACATGGGTCTGCCGTTCTCGCGTACCGAACAAGGCCGTATCTATCAGCGCCCGTTCGGCGGTCAGTCCAAGGACTTCGGTAAAGGTGGCCAGGCCGCCCGTACCTGCGCCGCTTCCGACCGTACCGGTCACGCGCTGCTGCACACCCTGTACCAGGGCAACTTGAAGGCAGGTACCACCTTCCTCAACGAGTACTACGCAGTTGACCTGGTGAAGAACCAGGAAGGCGCGTTCGTCGGTGTGATTGCAATCTGCATCGAAACCGGCGAAACCCTGTACATCAAGGCCAAGGCCACCGTTCTGGCCACTGGCGGTGCAGGCCGTATCTACTCCTCCACCACCAACGCCCTGATCAATACCGGTGACGGTATCGGCATGGCCCTGCGTGCAGGCGTTCCGGTCCAGGATATCGAGATGTGGCAGTTCCACCCGACCGGCATCGCCGGCGCTGGTGTACTGGTCACTGAAGGTTGCCGTGGTGAAGGCGGTTACCTGATCAACAAGCACGGCGAGCGTTTCATGGAGCGTTACGCGCCTAACGCCAAAGACCTTGCTGGTCGTGACGTTGTGGCCCGTTCCATGGTTAAAGAGATCATCGCCGGCAACGGCTGTGGCCCTAACGGCGACCACGTGATGCTCAAGCTTGACCACCTGGGTGAAGAAGTACTGCACAGCCGCCTGCCAGGTATCTGTGAACTGTCCAAGACCTTCGCTCACGTCGACCCTGTGGTCGCGCCGGTTCCTGTTGTTCCAACCTGCCACTACATGATGGGCGGCGTTGCCACCAACATCCATGGCCAGGCGATGACCCAGGACGCCGATGGCGTTGATCACATCATCCCGGGTCTGTTCGCGGTAGGTGAAGTGGCGTGCGTATCGGTTCACGGTGCCAACCGCCTGGGCGGCAACTCGCTGCTCGACCTGGTGGTCTTCGGTCGTGCTGCCGGCCTGCACCTGGAAAAAGCGCTGAGCGACGGTATCGAATACCTCGATGCCAGCGACACCGACATCGATGTTGCCCTGAGCCGCCTGAACAAGCTCAACGAGCGCAACACCGGTGAAGACGTGGCTACCCTGCGTCGCGAGCTGCAGAGCTGCATGCAGAACTACTTCGGTGTATTCCGCACTGGCGAATACATGCAGAAGGGTATCGAGCAATTGGCCGGTCTGCGCGAGCGTATCGCCAACGTCAAGATCAACGACAAGTCCCAGGCCTTCAACACCGCGCGTATCGAAGCGCTGGAGCTGCAGAACCTGCTGGAAGTCGCTGAAGCCACTGCAATCGCTGCAGAAGTCCGTAAAGAGTCCCGCGGTGCGCACGCCCGTGAAGACTTCGAAGACCGTGACGACGAAAACTGGCTGTGCCACACCCTGTACTTCCCGGGTGAGAAGCGCGTCGCCAAGCGCGCCGTCAACTTCGCGCCGAAAACCGTTCCGGCGTTCGAGCCTAAAGTCCGGACTTACTAAGGGTGGCCACAATGTTGCAAGTCGAAGTTTATCGTTACAACCCCGATACCGACTCGGCACCCAAGATGCAGGTGTTCCAGGTCGATACCGGCGGCAAGGACCTGATGGTTCTCGATGTATTGGCACTGATCAAAGAGCAGGACGAAGGTTTCTCGTATCGTCGCTCCTGCCGTGAAGGTGTTTGCGGTTCCGATGGCATGAACATCAACGGCAAGAACGGTCTGGCCTGCATCACGCCGCTTTCGGCCGTGGTCAAGCGCAACAAGCTGATCGTCCGCCCTTTGCCTGGATTGCCGGTCATTCGTGACCTGGTCGTCGATATGAGCATCTTCTACAAGCAGTACGAGAAGGTGAAGCCATTCCTGCAGAACGACACGCCGGCTCCGGCCATCGAGCGCCTGCAGTCGCCGGAAGAGCGTGAAAAGCTGGACGGTCTGTACGAGTGCATTCTGTGCGCTTGCTGCTCGACTTCCTGCCCGTCGTTCTGGTGGAACCCGGACAAGTTCCTCGGTCCAGCTGCACTGCTGCAGGCCTATCGTTTCCTGGCCGACAGTCGTGACACCAAGACCCAGGAGCGTCTGGCTTCGCTGGATGACCCGTTCAGCGTGTTCCGTTGCCGCGGCATCATGAACTGCGTAAACGTTTGCCCTAAAGGTCTGAATCCGACCAAGGCCATCGGTCACGTACGTAACATGCTGCTGCAAAGCGGTACCTGATTTTAAAAGTGTTGTACCCGTAGTACGCCAAGGTGCGGGCCCTTGCCCGCACCAAGGTGAAACCCGAGCTCGGGCCCACAAAGCCCAAGCTTTTACCTATGAAGATATGAGACCAGCAGGGGCTTCCGGGCTGGTACCCGGAAAATCTGTAGGATCCTTGGTGGCTTGGTTGGGTCGCTGCATTAGGACTTTTCCAGGCGTGCTGTGGCTCTTGCCGATCCGTCCCCTAACCGAGGGTGACCAAGCATGCAAGAAAGCGTGATGCAGCGCATGTGGGATAGCGCCCACCTTTCAGGTGGTAACGCTGCATATGTGGAAGAGCTCTACGAGCTTTACCTGCACGACCCTAACGCTGTGCCAGAAGAGTGGCGCACTTACTTCCAGAAGTTGCCCGCCGAAGGCAGCACCGCTACCGATGTATCGCACTCTACAATCCGCGACCATTTCGTACTGCTGGCAAAGAACCAGCGCCGCGCCCAACCGGTTTCCGCCGGGAGCGTGAGCAGTGAACACGAGAAGAAGCAGGTTGAAGTTCTGCGACTGATCCAGGCCTACCGTATGCGCGGCCACCAAGCCGCGAAGCTCGACCCCCTGGGGTTGTGGCAGCGCCCTGCGCCAGTAGACCTGTCGATCAATCATTACGGCTTGACCAATGCCGATCTTGATACGACCTTCCGTGCCGGCGACCTGTTCATCGGCAAAGAGGAAGCGAGCCTACGCGAAATCTTCGACGCTTTGCAGCAGACATATTGCCGCACCATTGGCGCCGAATTCACCCACATCGTCGACTCCGAGCAGCGCAGCTGGTTCCAGCAGCGTCTGGAGAGCGTGCGTGGGCGTCCAGTCTTCTCCGCGGATATTCAGAGCCACCTGCTCGAGCGCGTCACCGCCGCTGAGGGTCTGGAAAAATACCTGGGTACCAAATACCCGGGCACCAAGCGTTTCGGCCTGGAAGGCGGCGAGAGCCTGATTCCGATGCTGGACGAGCTGATCCAGCGCTCCGGTTCCTACGGTACCAAGGAAGTTGTCATCGGCATGGCCCACCGCGGCCGTCTCAACGTGCTGGTCAACACTTTCGGCAAGAACCCGCGCGATCTGTTCGACGAGTTCGAAGGCAAGAAGAAGGTCGAGCTGGGCTCCGGTGACGTGAAATACCACCAGGGCTTCTCGTCCAACGTGATGACCGCCGGTGGCGAAGTTCACCTGGCCATGGCGTTCAACCCTTCGCACCTGGAAATCGTCTCGCCAGTGGTTGAAGGTTCGGTACGTGCCCGTCAGGACCGTCGCAACGACACCGTTGGCGACAAGGTACTGCCGATTTCCATCCACGGTGACGCGGCATTCGCCGGTCAAGGCGTGGTCATGGAAACCTTCCAGATGTCGCAGACCCGCGGTTTCAAGACCGGCGGTACCGTGCACATCGTGATCAACAACCAGGTTGGTTTCACCATCAGCAACCCGCTGGACTCGCGTTCCACCGAGTACGCCACCGACGTCGCCAAGATGATTCAGGCGCCGATCCTGCACGTCAACGGTGATGATCCGGAAGCGGTGCTGTTCGTGACCCAGCTGGCCGTCGATTACCGCATGCAGTTCAAGCGTGACGTGGTCATCGACCTGGTCTGCTACCGTCGTCGCGGCCACAACGAGGCCGACGAGCCGAACGGCACCCAGCCGCTGATGTACCAGCAGATCGCCAAGCAGCGCACCACCCGCGAGCTGTACGCCGACGCCCTGACCCAATCGGGTCGTCTTGACGCCGAGCGCGTCCAGGCCAAGGTCGACGAGTACCGCAACGCGCTGGACAACGGCCTGCATGTGGTAAAAAGCCTGGTCAAAGAGCCGAACAAAGAGCTGTTCGTTGACTGGCGTCCGTATCTGGGCCACGCCTGGACCGCGCGTCACGACACCCGCTTCGACCTCAAGACCCTGCAGGAACTGTCGGCCAAGCTGCTGGAACTGCCGGAAGGCTTCGTGGTTCAGCGCCAGGTTTCGAAGATCTACGAAGACCGCCAGAAGATGCAGGCCGGTGGCTTGCCGATCAACTGGGGCTACGCTGAAACCATGGCCTACGCCACCCTGGCATTCGAAGGTCACCCGATCCGCATGACCGGTCAGGATATCGGCCGCGGCACCTTCTCTCACCGCCACGCGGTGTTGCACAACCAGAAGGACGCCAGCACCTATATCCCGCTGCAGAACCTCTACAAAGGCCAGCCACGTTTCGACCTGTACGATTCGTTCCTGTCCGAAGAAGCGGTCCTGGCATTCGAGTACGGCTACTCGACCACCCAGCCAAACGCACTGGTAATCTGGGAAGCGCAGTTCGGCGACTTCGCCAACGGGGCCCAGGTAGTTGTCGACCAGTTCATCACCAGCGGCGAGCACAAGTGGGGTCGTCTTTGCGGTCTGACCATGCTGCTGCCACACGGTTATGAAGGGCAGGGGCCTGAGCACTCCTCGGCACGTCTGGAGCGTTACCTGCAGCTGTGCGCCGAGCACAACGTCCAGGTTTGCGTACCGACTACTCCGGCTCAGATCTACCACCTGCTGCGTCGTCAGGTCATCCGTCCGCTGCGCAAGCCGCTGATCGTGCTGACGCCAAAGTCGCTGCTGCGCCACAAGCTGGCCATCTCGACCCTGGAAGAACTGGCCGAAGGCTCGTTCCAGACCGTGATCCCGGAAATCGATACCCTCGATCCGAAAAACGTCACTCGTCTGGTCCTGTGCAGCGGCAAGGTCTACTACGATCTGCTGGAAAAACGCCGTGCCGAAGGCCGCGAAGATATCGCCATCGTGCGTATCGAGCAGCTGTATCCGTTCCCTGAAGACGACCTGGTCGAAATCCTCGCGCCGTACACCAATCTCAAGGATGTGGTGTGGTGCCAGGAAGAGCCGATGAACCAGGGCGCCTGGTACAGCAGCCAACACCACATGCGTCGTATCCTGACCCGTCACAACAAGGACCTGGTCCTCGAGTACGCCGGTCGTGATGCTTCGGCAGCACCCGCTTGTGGTTACGCTTCGATGCACGCCGAGCAGCAGGAAAAACTGCTGCAAGATGCCTTCACCGTTTAATGCCATCGCGCACTAGAAACCGAATTTAAGGAACCACTGATAATGGCTATCGAGATCAAAGCCCCTACTTTCCCGGAATCGGTTGCCGATGGCACCGTTGCCACCTGGCACAAGCAGCCGGGCGAAGCCGTCAAGCGTGACGAGCTGATCGTCGACATCGAAACCGACAAGGTCGTCCTGGAAGTACTGGCTACCGCTGACGGCGTACTGGGTGCAATCGTCAAGGGCGAGGGCGAGACCGTCCTGTCCGACGAAGTCCTGGGTTCGATCCAGGAAGGTGGCGTTGCAGCTGCCGCGCCTGCCGCTGCAGCAGCTCCTGCTGCCGCCGCTGCTCCTGCCGCCGCTGCTGACGAAGACGCCGTCGGCGCGCCAGCTGCTCGCAAGCTGGCCGAAGAGAACGGCATCGCCCTGAACAGCATTAAAGGCACCGGCAAAGACGGTCGCATCACCAAGGAAGACGTGGTTGCTGCCATCGAAGCGAAGAAATCCGCTCCGGCTGCCGCACCTGCCGCCAAGCCAGCCGCTGCTGCCGCTGCCCCGGTCGTCGCCACTGGCGATCGCACCGAGAAGCGTGTACCGATGACTCGCGTACGTGCCACCGTTGCCAAGCGCCTGGTAGAAGCACAGTCGAACATGGCCATGCTGACCACCTTCAACGAAGTCGACATGACCGAAGTCATGGCCCTGCGTTCGAAGTACAAGGACCTGTTCGAGAAGACCCACAACGGCGTCCGCCTGGGCTTCATGTCGTTCTTCGTCAAGGCTGCCACCGAAGCGCTGAAACGCTTCCCGGCGGTCAACGCCTCGATCGACGGTTCCGACATCGTCTACCACGGTTATGCGGACATCGGCGTTGCCGTTTCCAGCGACCGCGGCCTGGTGGTACCGGTACTGCGCAACGCCGAGCAGATGAGCCTGGCTGAAATCGAGAACGGCATCGCCACCTTCGGCAAGAAAGCCCGTGATGGCAAACTGTCGATCGACGAAATGACCGGTGGTACCTTCACCATCACCAACGGTGGTACCTTTGGTTCGATGATGTCGACCCCGATCGTCAACCCGCCACAGGCCGCGATCCTGGGCATGCACAACATCATCCAGCGTCCTATGGCCGTCAACGGTCAGGTCGTGATCCGTCCGATGATGTACCTGGCACTGTCCTACGACCACCGTCTGATCGACGGTAAAGAAGCCGTGACCTTCCTGGTGACCATCAAGAACCTGCTGGAAGACCCGGCTCGTCTGCTGCTGGATATCTGATTGAGCAGCTGCAAGCTGCAAGCTTCAAGCGGCAAGCCTGAACGGTTTGCGCTTGAACTTGTGGCTTGCAGCTTATCGCTTGCAGCTTTAAAGAGGATTTTCTGAATGTCGCAAAAATTTGATGTGGTAGTGATTGGCGCAGGTCCTGGCGGCTACGTAGCTGCCATCAAGGCCGCGCAACTCGGTCTGAGCACTGCCTGTATCGAGAAGTACACTGACGGCGAAGGCAAGCTGGCCCTCGGCGGTACCTGCCTGAACGTGGGTTGCATTCCTTCCAAGGCGCTGCTGGACAGCTCCTGGAAGTACAAGGAAGCCAAAGAGAGCTTCAACGTCCACGGTATCTCCACCGGTGAAGTGAAGATGGACGTCGCCGCGATGGTTGGCCGCAAGGCCGGCATCGTCAAGAACCTGACCGGCGGTGTTGCCACCCTGTTCAAGGCCAACGGCGTAACTTCGATCCAGGGCCACGGCAAGCTGCTGGCTGGCAAGAAAGTCGAAGTCACCAAGGCTGACGGCACCACCGAAATCATCGAAGCCGAGAACGTCATCCTGGCCTCCGGTTCGCGTCCGATCGACATTCCACCGGCTCCGGTCGACCAGAACGTCATCGTCGACTCCACCGGCGCCCTGGAATTCCAGGCCGTACCGAAGCGCCTGGGCGTTATCGGTGCCGGCGTAATCGGTCTGGAACTGGGTTCGGTCTGGGCTCGCCTGGGTGCTGAAGTCACCGTCCTGGAAGCCCTGGACACCTTCCTGATGGCCGCTGACGCCGCTGTCTCCAAGGAAGCGCTGAAAACCCTGACCAAGCAAGGTCTGGACATCAAGCTGGGCGCTCGCGTGACCGGCTCCAAGGTCAACGGCGCTGAGGTCGAAGTGACCTACACCGACGCCAATGGCGAGCAGAAAATCACTTTCGACAAGCTGATCGTTGCGGTCGGCCGTCGCCCGGTGACCACCGATCTGCTGGCTGCCGACAGCGGCGTGACCATCGACGAGCGTGGGTTCATCTTCGTCGACGATCACTGTGCGACCAGCGTACCGGGCGTCTACGCCATTGGTGACGTGGTTCGTGGCATGATGCTGGCGCACAAGGCCTCGGAAGAGGGCATCATGGTTGTCGAGCGCATCAAGGGCCACAAAGCCCAGATGAACTACGACCTGATCCCGTCGGTTATCTACACCCACCCGGAAATCGCATGGGTCGGTAAAACCGAACAGACCTTGAAGGCCGAAGGCGTTGAGGTTAACGTGGGCACCTTCCCGTTCGCGGCCAGTGGCCGTGCGATGGCTGCCAACGACACCGGTGGTTTCGTCAAGGTCATCGCCGATGCCAAGACCGACCGCGTTCTGGGTGTACACGTGATTGGCCCATCGGCTGCCGAACTGGTGCAGCAGGGTGCAATCGCAATGGAATTCGGCACCAGCGCCGAAGACCTGGGCATGATGGTTTTCTCCCATCCGACCCTGTCCGAAGCGCTGCATGAAGCCGCGCTGGCTGTGAATGGCGGTGCCATTCACGTCGCCAACCGTAAGAAGCGTTAAACAATAAGAAACCACGGCGGGTGGCCCGTCGTGAGTCTTGCGTGCATGACTCACCGCGGAAAGTCCGCCGGACTCGAACTCCCGGAGCATACCGGGGGCAAGTGGTCACAGGTGGCGCGGCACTCCCACGGAGCGCAGCGCCGAAGCGCAGTACCTAACGAAGACGGTAAAAAGCATGAATCTTCACGAGTATCAGGGTAAGCAGCTGTTCGCTGAATACGGCCTGCCAGTTTCCAAGGGTTTCGCAGTCGACACCCCTGAAGCTGCCGCAGAAGCCTGCGACAAGATCGGTGGCACCGAGTGGGTTGTCAAAGCCCAGGTCCACGCCGGTGGTCGCGGTAAAGCGGGCGGCGTCAAGCTGGTTCGCAGCAAGGAAGACGCCAAGGCGTTCGCTGCGCAATGGTTGGGCAAGCGTCTGGTGACCTACCAGACCGACGCCAACGGTCAGCCAGTGACCAAGATCCTGGTCGAATCCTGCACTGACATCGCCAAAGAGCTGTACCTGGGCGCTGTAGTCGACCGTTCGAGCCGCCGTATCGTGTTCATGGCCTCCACCGAAGGTGGCGTGGACATCGAGAAAGTCGCTCACGAGACTCCTGAGAAGATCATCAAGGCTACTATCGATCCACTGGTTGGCGCTCAGCCATTCCAGGGTCGTGAACTGGCATTCCAGCTGGGTCTGGAAGGCAAGCAAGTTGCTCAGTTCGCCAAGATTTTCGTAGGCCTGGCCAAGCTGTTCAAAGAACACGACCTGGCCCTGCTGGAAGTAAACCCGCTGGTCATCAAGGCCGACGGCGACCTGCACTGCCTCGATGCCAAGATCAACATCGACGCTAACGCCATGTACCGTCAGCCTAAGCTGAAAACCTTCCACGACCCGTCGCAAGACGACCCTCGTGAAGCCCACGCTGCCAGCTTCGAGCTGAACTACGTGGCCCTGGAAGGCAACATCGGCTGCATGGTCAACGGTGCCGGCCTGGCCATGGGTACCATGGACATCGTCAACCTGCACGGCGGCAAGCCAGCCAACTTCCTCGACGTAGGTGGTGGTGCTACCAAAGAGCGCGTTACCGAAGCCTTCAAGATCATTCTGTCCGACAGCAATGTCGCGGCCGTTCTGGTCAACATCTTCGGCGGCATCGTTCGCTGCGACATGATTGCCGAAGGCATCATCGGCGCTGTGAAAGAAGTCGGCGTTAAAGTACCGGTTGTTGTTCGCCTGGAAGGTAACAACGCTGAACTGGGTGCTAAAGTACTGGCAGAAAGCGGTTTGAACATCATTGCGGCAACCAGCCTGACCGACGCTGCTCAACAAGTTGTCAAAGCTGCGGAGGGCAAGTAATGAGCGTCCTGATCAATAAAGACACCAAAGTCATCTGCCAGGGCTTCACCGGCTCGCAAGGTACTTTCCACTCCGAGCAAGCCATCGCCTACGGCACCAAGATGGTCGGCGGCGTGACCCCAGGCAAGGGTGGTACCACCCACCTGGGCCTGCCAGTGTTCAACACTGTGAAAGAAGCCGTAGAAGCTACCGGCGCTGACGCGTCGGTCATCTACGTTCCGGCTCCTTTCTGCAAGGACTCGATCCTGGAAGCTGCCTTCGGCGGCATCAAGCTGATCGTCTGCATCACCGAAGGCATTCCTACCCTGGACATGCTCGATGCCAAGGTCAAGTGCGACGAGCTGGGTGTTACCCTGATCGGCCCTAACTGCCCAGGCGTCATCACTCCGGGCGAGTGCAAGATCGGCATCATGCCAGGTCACATTCACTTGCCAGGCAAGGTCGGTATCGTTTCGCGTTCCGGCACCCTGACCTACGAAGCGGTCAAGCAGACCACTGACGCCGGTTTCGGTCAGTCCACCTGCGTCGGTATCGGTGGCGACCCGATTCCGGGCTCCAACTTCATCGACATCCTGAAGCTGTTCCAGGAAGACCCGAAGACCGAAGCGATCGTCATGATCGGCGAGATCGGCGGTTCGGCTGAAGAAGAAGCGGCTGCCTACATCAAGGCTCACGTGACCAAGCCTGTAGTTTCCTACATCGCTGGTGTTACCGCTCCTGCGGGCAAGCGTATGGGCCACGCTGGCGCCATCATCTCCGGCGGCAAAGGCACTGCAGACGAGAAATTCGCTGCGCTGCAGGACGCTGGTGTGAAAACCGTGCGTTCGCTGGCAGACATCGGCAAGGCCCTGGCCGAGCTGACTGGCTGGGAAGTGAAGAAGTAATCACTGCCCAGTAAACAAGAAAGGCCACCTTCGGGTGGCCTTTTTTGTTTACTGGGCAGCAGCTTCAAGCGACAAGCTTCAAGCTGCAAGAGGGTGTTGCGGCAAGCTTGCGGCTTGTAACTTGCGGCTTGGAGCTGTCGCGCAAGCGACACGCATATTCACACATCGGACAAGCAGCCCTGCAGCAGTGCGTTTCTGTGTCAAATTCGTTAACCTATGCACTCATTTTGTGCCCGCTCCCCAAAAGGGAACGACACGCTAAACGGGTCTGGCTCATCCAGCCAGGCAGCATTTCCCTCACCCAAGGGGAAATCCCTCTCTAAATCCCGATTTCAGCAGTGTGGTATTTCCTTAATGAAAGTTTTGAAAGGCCAGGACATCCTGGCACTTGGTTTTATGACGTTCGCTTTGTTCGTCGGCGCGGGCAATATCATTTTCCCACCTATCGTCGGTCTGCAATCCGGTCCACACGTGTGGATGGCGGCGCTGGGTTTCCTGATCACTGCTGTGGGCCTGCCGGTCATCACTGTCATTGCCCTGGCCAAGGTCGGCGGCGGCATGGATGCCCTGAGCAGCCCGATCGGCAAGGTCGCCGGCGGCCTGCTGGCGGCGGTGTGCTACCTCTCGGTAGGCCCGCTGTTCGCCACCCCGCGTACCGCCACCGTATCCTTCGAAGTAGGTGTTGCACCGCTGACCGGTGAAAGCCCGCTGGCCCTGTTCATCTACAGCCTGGTGTACTTCCTGGTGGTATTGGCGGTGTCCATGTACCCGGGCAAGCTGCTCGACACCGTCGGCCGCTTCCTCGCACCGCTGAAGATCATCGCCCTGGCCGCGCTCGGCATCGCCGCGTTCATGCTGCCAGCCGGTGGTATCGGTGAAGCGCAGCCTGCCTACGTCGCCGCGCCGTTCTCCCAGGGCTTCATCAATGGTTACCTGACCATGGATACCCTCGGTGCGCTGGTGTTCGGTATCGTCATCGTCAACGCCATCCGTTCGCGCGGCGTCGAGTCGCCGCGGCTGATCACCCGCTACGCGATCATCGCCGGCCTGATCGCCGGTGTCGGCCTGGCCCTGGTGTATATCAGCCTGTTCCGTCTGGGTGCCAGCAGCCATGAAATCGCCGCCGGTGCCAGCAACGGCGCGGCGGTGTTGCATGCCTATGTGCAGCACACCTTCGGCTCGCTGGGCAGCGGCTTCCTTGCCGTGCTGATTGCCCTGGCCTGCCTGGTGACCGCAGTCGGCCTGACCTGCGCTTGCGCCGAGTACTTCAGCCAGGTGCTGCCGCTGTCGTACCGCACCCTGGTGGTGATCCTCGCCGGCTTCTCGCTGCTGATCTCCAACCTTGGCCTGACCAAGCTGATCATGTTCTCGATCCCGGTGCTGACGGCAATCTACCCACCGTGCATCGTGGTCGTGGGCCTGAGCTTCTGCAAAGAGCTGTGGAACTCCCAGGTACGCATTCTGGCGCCGGTGATGCTGGTGTCGCTGCTGTTCGGCATGATCGATGCCATCAAGGGCACCGCGCTGGCCAGTGAACTGCCAGAAATCCTCGCTCACCTGCCGCTGAGCGAGCAGGGCCTGGCCTGGCTGGTGCCTTCGGTGATTACCCTGGGTGTTGCGGTGCTGTGCGACCGCATGCTGGGCAAGCCACGCGAAGTGCTGGCCTGAGAATTGGCCATCTGACGGGCACCGGCCACAAGCCAGCAGGGTGACCGTCACGGCAGATTCCGAGCCCCGTGTCCGAAAGGATGCGGGGCTTTTTCGTTTCTGCACGGCAGACGTGTCTTTTTCTGCGGCAAAGCGTCGAAAGCCGGTCAATGGGATTTACTGTGCTCGAAACTTAATCAGGACCTTGCATGAGCTTCATTCAAAGCAATCTGATCCACCTGCTGGCCGCCTGCTGGTTTGCCGTGTGCTGGGGCGGTTATACCCGCTACGCCACCTGGAAGGGCCGCGATACCGCCTGCCTGGCCAGCGTGCTGCACCTGTACCGGGAAGACTGGATGCGCCGCATGTTGCTGCGTGACAATCGCATCGCCGATGCCAGCGTGATCGGCAACCTTGAGCGCAATGCGTCGTTCTTCGCCTCCAGCACCCTGATCATTCTCGCCGGCATTCTCACCGTGCTCGGTGCTTCGGACCGCGCAGTATCGCTACTGGCCGACCTGCCGCTGGTGCAGCAAGCGTCCCAGGGGATGTCGGAAATCAAGTTGTTGTGCCTGGCAATGGTGTTTGTTTACGCCTTCTTCACCTTCAGCTGGTGCATGCGCCAATACAACTTCGCCGCGGTACTGGTGGGCTCGGCGCCGATGATCGGTGAGCGTCATGTCAGCGAACTTGAACGCAAGGCGTTTGCCCTTAGAGCCGCCAGGGTTATTTCACTGGCCGCCAACCAGTTCAACTTTGGCCTGCGCTCCTATTACTTTGGTATGGCCATGCTCTGCTGGTTTATCAGCCCGTGGTTGTTCATGTTGATGAGTACCGGGGTGGTACTGGTGCTGTATCGTCGCGAATTCCATTCGGATGTGCTCGATGTGATGGTTTACACCCCTACCGAGGCACCTGCGCCGGAGCCGGCTAAAGAGAACCTTGCCTGAAGAGTGACGACTGAATCGTTTAATCCAGTTTTGGCAGCCATAAAAAAACCCGACAGTGTCGGGTTTTTTTTATTCCGGCAGGCTTGCTTACTGTTTAGCAGGCTCAGCAGGAGTAACTGGGGCAGCAGGAGCGGCTTCTTTCGCAGCTTCTTCAGCGGCTTTTTGTTGCGCTTCGGCCTGATCTTTGGCGGCTTCGACGTTTTCTTTCGCTGCCTCGTTCACTTTATCCTGAGCTTCGTTCATTTTCTCTTGAGCGTTCTCGGAATGTTGCGCAGCGTCTTGGGCTTTGTCTTCGCTGGCTTTATCGCAAGCGGCAAGACCCAGGGCAGCGGCGAGCATAACGGCAAAAGCAAAAGGTTTACGCATGGGGTGTTTCTCCTTGTGGAATAAGTTACTTGTTCCTTCGAGTTCAAGTAACCGGTAGAAGTTCCGCGCACCATACAGATATATAACAAATGGATCTATATGGACATTTGCCAGACTGTGTGCATGTTCTCAATGGCCTGAGAGTTTTTTCAAATGACCGACACTTCCTTGCTGGCAATGGCCGAGCGCTTTCTCTCGGCGTTACGCCATTGTCAGGTACTCCAGATGCGCGTGCATCACGCTGACGCCCAGGGCATGACCCTGGTGCTGCCATACTCCGCGAGGATCGTCGGCAACCCTCAGACCGGCGCGGTGCACGGCGGGGCGATCACCACCCTGATGGACACCACCTGCGGCATGGCCACCCTCTGCGCGCTGCCTGAGTTCGAGGTCTGCCCGACCCTGGACTTGCGCATCGACTACATGCACCCGGCCGAGGCCGGTAAGGATATTTTCGGTCACGCGTACTGTTACCGCGTTTCCCGCGATGTGATTTTCACCCGCGGGGTGGCTTACCAGGATGACCCCGAGCAGCCAATCGCGCAGGTGGTTGGCACTTTCATGCGTCTGGGCAAGGGCATCAAGGGCGGCCTCAATTTCGCCAACAAGCTCAAGGGGAGTGGCCAATGATCCCGCCAGAAGTGCACCAGCAACTGCGCCAGGCGCATGCCGAAGGCAATTACGAACCGCTGCTGCAGTTGATCCCTTATGCCGGATTGATTGGTATCCAGTGCAGCCGTCAGGGCGATGACCTGCTGTTCTGCCTGCCGGCCAGCCAGGACAATATCGGCAATCCGTTGCTGCCAGCGATCCACGGCGGGGTGATTGCCGGCTTCATGGAGTTGTCGGCTGCGCTGTACTTGCTGATTTTCAGTGAAAGTGCGGCAATTCCGAAAATCATCGACTTTTCCATCGACTACCTGCGTGCCGGCCATTATCGCGACACCTACGCCCAGTGCCAGCTGTGGCGCCAGGGCCGGCGGGTGACCAATGTGGCGATCACGGCCTGGCAAGGCAACCCGGATGAGCCGATTGCCACGGCACGAGCACATTTCAAGATCGAAGAAATGACCTCGCCCTTGAAATAGCCCCAGCCACCCCCATCTGTTGTGCATCCCGCCGTGAAAGCAGGCCGCTGGCCTGCCCAACGACAACTGTCATCAGATCGGAGTGTTGAAGACCATGAGTGTGGAAACTCAAAAAGAAACCCTGGGCTTCCAGACCGAGGTGAAGCAACTGCTGCACCTCATGATCCATTCCCTGTATTCGAACAAGGAAATCTTCCTTCGCGAACTGATTTCCAACGCCTCCGACGCCGTCGATAAACTGCGCTTCGAAGCCCTGGCCAAGCCAGAGCTGCTCGAAGGCGGCGCCGAGCTGAAGATCCGCCTGAGCTTCGACAAGGACGCCAACACCGTCACCCTCGAAGACAACGGCATCGGCATGAGTCGCGAGGACGTGATCGCGCACCTGGGCACCATCGCCAAGTCCGGCACCGCCGACTTCATGAAGAACCTCACCGGTGACCAGAAGAAGGACTCGCACCTGATCGGTCAGTTCGGCGTGGGCTTCTACTCGGCCTTCATCGTCGCCGACAAGGTCGATGTGTTCAGCCGCCGCGCCGGCCTGCCGGCCGCCGAGGGCGTGCACTGGTCGTCCAAGGGCGAGGGCGACTTCGAAGTCGCCACCATCGACAAGGCCGAGCGCGGTACCCGCATCGTCCTGCACCTGAAAAAGGGTGAAGAAGAGTTCGCCGACGGCTGGCGCCTGCGCAACATCGTCAAGAAATACTCCGATCACATCGCCTTGCCGATCGAGCTGCCAAAACAGGTCGAAGCCGCCGAGGGCGAAGACAAGCCGGCCGAAGAATGGGAAACCGTCAACCGCGCCAGCGCCCTGTGGACCCGTCCGCGTACCGAGATCAAGGACGAGGAGTACCAGGAGTTCTACAAGCACATCGGTCACGATTTCGAGAACCCGCTGGCCTGGAGCCACAACAAGGTCGAAGGCAAGCTCGAGTACAACTCGCTGCTCTACGTGCCGGCCCGTGCCCCGTTCGACCTGTACCAGCGTGAAGCGCCGCGCGGCCTGAAGCTGTACGTGCAGCGTGTGTTCATCATGGACCAGGCAGAATCCTTCCTGCCGCTGTACCTGCGCTTCATCAAGGGCGTGGTCGACTCCAACGACCTCTCGCTGAACGTCTCGCGTGAGATCCTGCAGAAAGACCCGATCATCGATTCGATGAAATCGGCGCTGACCAAGCGCGTGCTGGACATGCTCGAGAAGCTGGCCAAGAACGAGCCTGAGCAGTACAAGGGCTTCTGGAAGAACTTCGGCCAGGTGATGAAAGAAGGCCCGGCCGAAGACTTCGCCAACAAGGAGAAGATCGCCGGTCTGCTGCGCTTCGCTTCCACACACGACGAAAGCGGCGAGCAGAGCGTTGCCCTGGCCGACTACCTGGCCCGCGCCAAGGAAGGTCAGGACAAGATCTACTTCCTCACCGGCGAGTCCTACGCGCAGGTGAAGAACAGCCCGCACCTGGAAGTCTTCCGCAAGAAAGGCATCGAAGTCCTGCTGCTGACCGACCGTATCGACGAGTGGCTGATGAGCTACCTGAGCGAATTCGACGGCAAGAGCTTCGTCGACGTCGCCCGGGGCGACCTGGACCTGGGCAAGCTGGACTCCGAAGAGGACAAGAAAGCCCAGGAAGAAGTCGCCAAGGAGAAAGAAGGCCTGGTCGAGCGCCTGAAAGCGGCCCTGGGCGAAAGCGTCAGCGAAGTGCGCGTCTCGCACCGTCTGACCGACTCGCCGGCGATCCTGGCCATCGGTGAGCAGGACCTGGGCCTGCAGATGCGCCAGATCCTCGAGGCCAGTGGGCAGAAGGTGCCGGACTCCAAGCCGATCTTCGAATTCAACCCGGGCCACCCGCTGATCGAGAAGCTGGACAACGAGCAGAGCGAAGACCGTTTCGCCGACTTCTCGCACATCCTCTTCGATCAGGCCGCGCTGGCGGCGGGCGATAGCCTCAAGGACCCGGCGGCGTACGTTCGTCGCCTGAACAAGCTACTGGTCGAATTGTCGGCTTAAGTAGTTGCAGGAAAGCCCGCTTCGGCGGGCTTTTTTCATGGTGCAAGGAGGAGTGCATGAGCAAGGTTACCGTCGAATCGCTGGTCTATCATGTTGCCGGCAAAGCCTATGAGAGCCGCTTGTTCTATACCCAGGGCGCCCGCGAGCAGCCTGGGCTTTTGATGGCGCCAAACTGGATGGGGGTGGGCGAGGGCGCCGAACGTATCGCCCGCGAGGTTGCCGCCCAGGGTTATGTGGTGTTGCTGGCCGACATCTACGGCCAGACCCTGCGTCCGTCGGACATGGATGAAGCCGGTGCGGCGATGACGCCGCTGAAGAATGACCGCGTCGAGCTGCGCAAGCGCTTGAAGGCAGCGCTGGACCAGTTGCTGGGCCAATCCAGGGCGGTACTGGAGCCTGGCAAGCTGGCCACCTTCGGCTTCTGCTTCGGCGGCTGCTGTGCGCTGGAGCTGGCGCGTGAAGATGCGCGCCTGCTGGCCGCTGTATCGTTCCACGGCACCCTGGATACGCCGCTGCCGGCCGAGGAGGGCAAGGTCCGGGCCTCGATGCTGGTGTTGCATGGCGCCGCCGACCCGTTCGTGCCCAAGGAGCAGCTACCGGCTTTCGAAGCCGAGATGGACGCGGCCAAGGTTGATTGGCAGCTGATCAGCTATGGCGGCGCGGTGCACTCGTTCACCGATACCGCAGCGAATATCCCCGGCAAGATGAAGTACGACGCACGCACGTCCAAGCGCGCGTTCCGCGCGATGTTCAATTTGCTCGATGAAGTGTTCCAGCGCTGAGTGGGGCGGGGCTGCTGTGCAGCCCATCGCCAGCAAGGCTGGCTCCCGCACTGGACCTGCATGCATCCACCCTGTGGGAGCCGGCCTTGCCGGCGATCAATCTCAAGGCAACTCGATCCGTTCACTTTCCCCTGGTACCGTCGGCCAGTCTCCGGCCGCCCAGCGTGCCCGCGCCTGTTCGATCAGCGCCGGATCACTGGCAACGAAATTCCAGTTCATTCGCCGCGGCCCGTCCAGTGGCGCCCCGCCAAACAGCACCAGCTGGCTCTGGCTGTCGGCATACAGGCTCATCTCCTCGCCGGGCGGCAAGATCACCAGGCTGCACGGCTCGACCGCCTCGTCGTTCAGGCTGACTTCGCCATCCAGCACATACAGTGCACGCTCGACATGCTCGATGGGCACCGTCAGGGTGGTCGCCGCCTGCATCTGCACCAGCGCATACAGGGTCGGTGACAGCACCGGCACCGGCGATTGCAGGCAAAAACCGCTGCCGGCAATCATGCGAATGCTGACCCCCAGGGTGTCACTGACCGGCAAGCTCGCCGCCGGATGATGGCTGTAGTGCCCAGGGCCTTGCTCATGCTCCTTGGGTGACGCCAGCCATACTTGCAAACCGTGCAATCGCGAGTTGCCGGGCAGTAGCTCGGCAGGCGTGCGCTCGACATGGGCAATGGCGCTGCCAGCGGTCATCCAGCTGACTTCACCGGCCTTGACCCGTTGATCCGAGCCCAGGCTGTCCTTGTGCTGGATCTCGCCCTCGAACAGGTAGGTGAGAGTCGACAGGCCGATATGCGGATGCTGGCGGATGTTCATGCCGCGCCCGGCCGGGTACTCGGTTTCGAGCATGTGGTCGAAGAACACGAACGGCCCGACACTGCGGCACTGGGCCGAGGGCAGGGGGCGCAGGATAGGTTGCCCTTCGACCGATTCGGCGCGAGGGCGGATGACCAGGGGAAGGCTCACGGTGTGCTCCAGGCCAAGGGGGAAAGTTCTTGTAGCATAACCTGCTGAACTGGCGCGTGGTCGGCTCGGTCTACCCTGTCTGAATCGGCCAACAAGGAAAGCGTGATGATTGCCAGGTGTCTGGGCTGGGTGCTGTTGCTGGGGGTATCGCTGCAGGCGGCGCAGGCGCGCGAGTATCACTACAGTGATGCGCACCTGCATTACGTCGACTTCTTCCAGGAGACCGCCGGCATGGATGCTTTGCTCAAGGCCATGGATGAGGCCCGAATCGACCAGTCGATGATCTCGGGTATCCCGGTGGCCAAGAAGTGGCACGAGGATGAGCCCAAGCGCCCGCGTTATTACGCTGGCGACGATGCCGATGCCTACTGGTACAGCGCCACCGATATCTATGTAGCGGCAGCACTGGAGAAACTCAGCCCCGAACAACGCCAGCGCTTTCATCCGTTTCTCACCGGCTTCAACCCGGTGGACAAGAATGCCGTGGCCCACATCGAGCGCATGCTCGAGCTGCACCCGGGCCTGTGGCAGGGCATTGGCGAGGTGTTCACCCGCCATGATGACCTCACTGCGCTCACCAGCGGCGACACGCCCAGGGCCAATAACGAGGCCATGACCCGCATCTATCACCTGGCTGCCGAGCAGGACCTGCCGGTGCTGATCCACTCCAACATCACCTCCAAGCGTGAGCGCAACCCGCTGTACCTGGCGGAAATCGAAGAGCCACTGCGCAATCACCCGCACACCCGCTTCATCTGGGCTCATGCCGGCACCAGCCTGGAGATTCATCGCCACCAGGCTCAGCTGGATTTTTTGCTGCCGACCCTGACGCGGATGCTCGAGGATTACCCGAACCTGTACATAGACCTCTCCTGGAGCGTGCTGCAGCCTTATCTGCTGGATGAGAAGGGCAACCCCAGGGTTGAGTGGCTGGCGCTGGTCAAGCGCTTCCCTGAGCGCTTCATGCTTGGTTCCGACGTGGTCGGGCGTTTCAACAGCCTGGGCGAGCAGTTGCATGGCTTCGATCCGTTCCTTGATGCCTTGCCTGCCGAGATTGCGCAAAAGGTCGCCCGCGACAACTTCCTTGCCGTACTGCCCAAGGCACGCAAGTGACAGCCCTGTCATCAGCCTGTCATGCCCGTGTCATAGCCTGCCGCCATCAACCTGATGGAGTGCACTATGTTCCCACGTCGTTTCAGCGCCCTGTGCGGGCTCATGCTGGTTAGTGGCCTGGCCGCTGCCGAGGTTCGCGTTGATGGCCCGGTCGAGTACGGCCTGTTCGAAACCCGCCACCAGAATTTCCAGCCGGGTGAGCGGGTGCTGACCCAGAGCAACCAGACCATCCAGCCAACCGATGAGATCCCGGCGCGCCTGGGCAGCAAGTTCGGTATGCGTTACCGGCTGGAGGGCAAGGTCGCCGAAGACACGCCGCTGACCCTGCTGTACCTCACCCCCGGTGTACGCACCCCGGACGGCAAGCGTCACGACAAGTTCGAAGTGGTGCAGAAGCTGGTGCCGGGGGCGGCCCAGGACGTCATGGCCTACGAGTTCACCGAGAACCACGAAGTGGTGCCGGGACAATGGCATTTCATGGTCTTCCAGGGTGATCGTCTGCTTGCCGAGCAGCGCTTTACCGTGCGCTGATCAAGGGTGACCGTGGTGTCGCGATCATAAGGCCTTTTGATATCACGTTTTCGTCTTACGCAAATTTTCCCCAGGCCGATACCGTCTAGAAGCAAGGACTGCTGCACTGTTTTGCAGCGCTTTTGGAGGGAGCCAGAAGATGAGCTTGAGAAGCATGAATATCGCGCCCAGGGCCGGCCTGGGTTTTGGTCTGGTGGCGGCGCTGGTGTTTGCCTTGGGCGCTTTTGCCCTGATGCAGATGACCAGCATGCGCCAGCAGTCCGCGCAGGTCGACAGCAATTGGTTGCCCAGCGTGATTTCGGTCGGGCAGATGACCCAGGATATGCTGCGCATCCGCGCCCTGACCCTGCGCCTGTTGGTCAATCGCGATGCTGTGGCGCTGGAACAGAACAAGTCGCGCATCGAAGAGATCAAGTCCGGCCTGGACAAAGCCCAGCAGAAGTACCAGGCGCTGATCGTGTTGCCCGAAGAACAAACCCTTTTCGATCGTTACCTGGGCCTGGAGCAGCGCTATCTCAAGCTGCAGAACCAGGTGGTGGCCTTGTCCACCGAGCATCGGCTTGAAGAGGCGGTAGCCATGGTCAACGGCGAGATGAACCAGTTGGCCGACCAGATGACCGCCAGTCTCAACGAGCTGATCGCGCTCAATAACCATCATGCCAACACCGCGACCGACCTTGCCGAGGTTGTCTACCAGGAGGCGCGGGTCTGGGTGATCGGCTTGTTGATCGCCGCCGTGGTGCTCACTGTGGTGCTGGCCCTGACCCTGACCCGCAGTATCGTCCGGCCGCTGGCGCAGTCACTGAAGGTTGCCGAGGTAGTGGCCACCGGTGATCTGACCCCGCAGATCTCGGTGCAGGGCAAGGACGAACCGGCGCGCTTGCTCACGGCGTTGAAGCAGATGCAGCAGAGCCTGCGCGATACCATCGGGCGCATCTCCGATTCGTCCAGCCAGTTGGCTTCAGCCTCCGAAGAGCTCAGCGCGGTGACCGAAGATGCCACCCGCGGGCTGCTGCAGCAGAGCCAGGAAATCGAACAGGCGGCGACTGCGGTCAATCAGATGACCACCGCGGTGGAGGAGGTGGCGAGCAATGCCGTGGCCACTTCCGAAGCATCGCGCGAATCGGATCGTATTGCCCGCCAGGGACGTGAGCAGGTGCGCCTGACCGTGACCTCGATCGAAGACCTGGCGGCCGGCGTCACCGCCAATGCCGAAGAGGTCGGGCAGCTGGCGCAACAGGTCCATGGCATTACCAAGGTGCTGGATGTGATCGGTGCGATTGCCGAGCAGACCAACCTGCTGGCGCTCAACGCCGCGATTGAAGCGGCCCGCGCCGGTGATGCCGGGCGCGGCTTTGCCGTGGTGGCGGACGAGGTGCGGGCACTGGCCCATCGCACTCAGCAGTCGACCCGTGAAATCGAGCAGATGATCGATGGCATCCAGCAAGGCACCAATCGTGCGGTCGAGGGTATGCAGCACACCAACGAGCGGGCGCGTGGCACCTTGGAAGGCGCCCATGCCGCAGGGGCGGCGCTGGAAGAGATTGCTGCGGCCATCAGCCTGATCAACGAGCGCAACCTGGTGATTGCCAGCGCCTCCGAGCAGCAGGCGCAGGTGGCGCGGGAGGTGGACCGCAACCTGACCAATATCCGCGACCTGGCCATGCAGACCTCGGCGGGGGCGAATCAGACCAACGCGGCGAGCCAGGCGTTGTCGCAGTTGGCGATTGAGCTGAATGGGTTGGTGGGACGGTTTTCGGTGTAAAGCATCGCGGGTCAAGTCGAGTCGTCGCACCGCCGCTCCCACAAGGTCGGAGCAGGACCCGCGATGGCACAAACAAAAACGCCCCGACGAGTCGGGGCGTTCGAGCATAAGGGGCTGGCCCTTACTTGCCTTCCCAGCGCTTGAGCACCAGGGTGGCGTTGGTGCCGCCGAAACCGAAGCTGTTGCTCATCACGGTATCGATCTTGGCGTTTTCCCGGGTCTTGGTCAGCACCGGCAGGTCGGCCACTTCCGGGTCCAGTTCGTCGATGTTGGCGGAACCGGCAATGAAGTTGCCTTCCATCATCAGCATGCAGTAGATCGCTTCGTGAACGCCGGCGGCGCCCAGGGAGTGACCGGACAGGCTCTTGGTGGAGCTGATGGCCGGAGCCTTGTCGCCGAACACTTCGCGAACGCCCTTCATTTCGGCAACGTCGCCAACCGGCGTCGAGGTGCCGTGGGTGTTCAGGTAGTCGATCGGGGTGTCGACGGTGGACATGGCCATCTGCATGCAGCGGATGGCGCCTTCGCCGCTTGGCGCGACCATGTCGTAGCCATCGGAAGTGGCGCCGTAGCCGACGATTTCCGCGTAGATCTTGGCACCACGGGCCAGAGCGTGTTCCAGCTCTTCAACCACGACCATGCCGCCACCGCCTGCGATGACGAAGCCGTCACGGTCAGCGTCGTAGGCACGGGAGGCTTTTTCCGGGGTGTCATTGCGCTTGCTGGACAGCGCGCCCATGGCGTCGAACAGGAACGACTGGCTCCAGTGCTCCTCTTCACCGCCACCGGCGAAGACGATGTCCTGCTTGCCCATCTGGATCTGTTCCATCGCAGTACCGATGCAGTGAGCACTGGTGGCGCAGGCCGAGGCGATGGAGTAGTTCAGGCCCTTGATCTTGAACGGGGTGGCCAGGCACGCCGAAACGGTGCTGCTCATGGTCCGGGTGACGCGGTACGGGCCAACGCGCTTGACGCCTTTTTCGCGCAGGATGTCCAACGCTTCCATCTGGTTCAGGGTCGAAGCGCCGCCGCTGCCTGCGATCAGGCCGGTACGCGGGTTGGAGACTTGCTCTTCGGTCAGGCCCGAGTCCTTGATCGCGTCGGCCATTGCCAGATAGGCATAGGCAGCGGCGTGACCAACGAAACGGAAGATTTTACGGTCGATCAGTTCTTCGAGGTTGAGGTCAATGGAGCCGGAAACCTGGCTACGCAGACCCATTTCGGCATATTCCGGGTTGAATCGGATGCCAGGGCGGCTTGCACGCAGGTTGGCGGAGACGGTCTCTTTGTCATTGCCCAGGCACGAAACAATGCCCAGACCAGTGATAACGACGCGGCGCATGCGGATAACCCTTAGAAGTTGTCAGTGGAGGTGAATACGCCGACACGGAGGCCTTCGGCGGTGTAGATCTCGCGACCGTCGACGCTGACCGAACCATCGGCGATGGCCATGTTCAGCTTGCCTTTGAGGACGCGCTTGATATGAATGTTATAGGTGACTTTCTGGGCGGTCGGCAGAACCTGGCCGAAGAATTTCACTTCACCCGAACCCAGTGCCCGGCCACGGCCCGGCAGGCCTTGCCAGCCAAGGAAGAAGCCGACCAATTGCCACATGGCGTCCAGGCCCAGGCAGCCCGGCATCACCGGATCACCTTCGAAGTGGCAGGCGAAGAACCACAGGTCCGGGGTGATATCCAGCTCGGCGACCAATTCACCTTTGCCGTACTTGCCACCCTCCTGGCTGATATGGGTGATGCGATCAACCATCAGCATGTTCGGGGCGGGCAGTTGCGCGTTACCTGGGCCGAACAGCTCACCGCGACTGCAGCGCAGCAGGTCTTCCCGAGTAAAGGCGTTTTGTTTGGTCATGCGAGCTCCTCAATAGTCCCCGTGCGGCAGGGGGCAAATCTTCCCGGCCGTCCCAAAACGCGTACGTTTGAGCCGGCAGCCTACACATAGACTATTGCGTTGTAGTGAAAGTCACAGCGCACGGGGCAAAGAAGTACACTTGTGCACTGAAATTTTATTTTCAAGCCCTTCGCAGCGCTTGTCCAGTCTCTAAGACTGCCGCAATTTAGCATTTATCGCCAGTCGCAGCTGCCTGACCGGGCAACCAGCGTTGCAGAATTTGTTGCAGATCAGTGCGTTTGAACGGCTTGGCCAGGTAGTCGTTCATGCCCGCGTTCAGGCAACGCTCGCGATCGCCCTGCAAGGCATTGGCGGTCAGGGCGATGATCGGCATGGCGGCCGCCTGCGGCAGCAGGCGAATGCGCCGGGTGGCCTCGTAGCCGTCGATAATCGGCAGGCGGCAATCCATCAGCGCTGCGGCAAAGCGCTGGCGCCCGGCCTGGGCCACGGCCTGGGCGCCATCGACAGCGATGCACACCTCAAAACCCAGGCTGCGCAGCATGGCTTCGATCACCGTCTGGTTCACCGGATTGTCCTCGACCAGCAGGATGCGCCGGCCCTGGCCGTCGTCTTCGGGGCGGGTCAGGCCGCTGGGCAGGCGCGGCGTTTGCGCCGTCGACAAGGCCAGGGGCATTTCCAGGGTGAAGGTCGAGCCGAGTCCTTCACGGCTTTCGCCGCGCAGGGTGCCGCCCATCCGTTCGGTCAGCGTGCGGGCGATCGACAGGCCCAGGCCGGTACCGCCATAACGGCGGGAGATCGAGCTGTCGGCTTGCTGGAAGGCGATGAACATCATTTCCAGGCGCGTGCTGTCGATGCCGATACCGGTGTCGCGTACCGCGCAGGTGAACCAGATCAGCTGGCGGTCGAGCACCTGCCAGCGCGGTTCGATCTGTACGCTGCCGTGCTCGGTGAACTTCAGCGCGTTGCCGATCAGGTTGAGCAACACCTGGCGGATGCGCGTCGGATCGCCCACCACCTGCAGTTGCTCCATGCCCGGTGGCAGACGCAGTTGCAGGTCCAGCTGGCGCTGCTGGGCCAGGTGCTGGAACGACTGCACGCTGCTGCCGATCAGCTCGCCGAGGTTGAAATCGATGTGCTCCAGCTCCAGGGTGGTGCGCTCGATGCGCGAGAAGTCGAGGATATCGTTGATGACTTTGAGCAGGTGCCCGGTCGACTCACTGGCCACGGCCGTGTACTCGGCCTGTTCTTCGCTGAGGGTGGTGGTTTCCAGCAATTGCAGCATGCCCAGAACACCGTTCATCGGCGTGCGCAGTTCATGGCTCATCATCGCCAGGAAATCAGACTTGGCCTTGTTCGCCTGCTCGGCCTCTTCACGGGCCTGGATCAATTGCGACATGGCCTGCTGCTGTTCGTGACTGGCCTTGCCCAGCGCACTGGCGAGGTTGTTGATGTGCCGGGCCAGGTGGCCCAGTTCACTGTCATCGACCACCGGCAGCGGCGCATTGAACTCACCTTGCTGGATGGCCTTGACCGCATGGCCCATGTCGCTGATCGGCTTGGCCAGGCTCAGGGCCAGGCGCCGGGCCAGGATGAAGGTAAAGAGCAGGGCGAACAGGGCAAGAATCCCGGCCTTGACCACGATTTCCTGTTGCCGTTCGTTGAAGGCGTCATCCGACATGCCGACGATCACCCGGCCCAGGTAGTCATCGCCGATGCTCTTGGTCGGTGCGTTGCTGTGCAGGAAGTCGTTGTCCAGGCGGATCTGTTGCAGGCGGATCGGTGCCTGGAACACTTCCACCTGCTGCGCGCGGTTGTGGCTTTCGTCAGGCTGCTCGACGTACACGAGGATGTGGTTGCTGCTGTCCTGCACCTCGAGAAAGCGCACGTGGGGGATGCTCAAGGTGGCGCGCATGAGGCTTTCGAGCACTTCGTTGTTGCCGGCGATCACGCCGTACTCGGAAGCTGGGGCCAACTGATTAGCGATCAACTGGCCGGTGTGGTTGAGCTCCTGGCGCAAGTCCTGAATGCGCACGAAGGTAAAGAAGCTGATCAGCAGCAGGGTCAGCAACAGGGCCGGGCCGAGACTGATGATCTGCGTGCGGGTGTGAATGTCCCAGCTCAGGCGCCGACTCATGGTGTGCTTTCTCCTTCGGCCAGGGCCAGGGCGGCGGCGGACGGGTCAATCGCTTCGATGCCCAGGGCGCGGGCAACCTGCTGGTTGCCGAGCACGCTGAAGTGATCCGGGTAGAGCGTGCGGGGCCAGCGGTTGGGCGCCTGGTCGAGCAGCCGTTCGAGCACCGCCAGCCAGTCGTCCTGGTCGCTCAGGGTGCTGGCCAGGGCGCCGGCCTTGACGAACCCGGCATTGGGCCCGATCAGCGCCATCTGCCGGCCATAGCTGCTGAGCAAAACGTTCTTGGCCGTCTTCGAGTTGTACAACTGTGGATCGTCGATGCCCAGCAGTACATCGCTGTTTTGCAGAAGACTTTGCAAAGGCCGGCTGTCGCGCAGGTCTGGCCAGGCTTCGGCGACGATTTCCAGGCCCAGCGGACGCGCCGCCTTGCGCAATTCATCGAGGAGGAACTGACTGTGTTCGGCATACAGCACGCCGACCCGCTTGGCCTGCGGCAACAGGTAGCGGGCCAGGCGCAACTGCCGGGCCAGGGGTGGGTCGCTCCACAGCAGGCTGAGGTAAGCCGGGCGCAGGCTGCCCAGCCGTTGCTGGGCCTGGACCCGGCTGACGCGCAAGGCCAGCGCCGGTGGCCCGGCGGTTTCGCTCAGGCGCCATTCGAGGCTGGCACTGTCGAGCAGGATCAGCCGGGTGGCGGCTTTGATCTGGCTGGGGCGGGGTAGCTTGGCGACTGGCACGAAACGCACCTGATCAGCCGGACGGCGCTCGCGCAACGCTTCAACGAAGCTGCGCACACCGGCGTTGTCCTGGCTGCCGGTCAGCAGGATCTCGTTAGCCGACAGGCCGCACAGGGGCCACAGGCAGGCCAGCAGCAGCCAGCGCCGCAGGCGGCGCATCAGAATTCCAGCTCCGCACTGAAAGACAGCACATGACGGCTGTCGTAGCGATTGTCGGCGATGGTCGTGGGCTCATCGTCCAGACGCTGCTGGAGCATGCCGGCCAGCTCCAGGCTGGTGCGGTTCCAGCGCAGGCGCTTGGCCACGCGCAGGTCGAGGCGTTCGAAGCGGTACTGGTTGAGGGCGTCGTCGCCGTAATAGAAGAGGGCGCTGGACCAGCCCGCGCCCCAGTCGCGCAGCCAGCCGGCCGAGCCGCTGTTGTGGGCGCTCAGGCGTCGGTCGGCGGGGTTGCTGGCCCAGGCGTCGACGTAGGCGTAGGTCAGGCGCAGGCGGTCGGCGGGGCTCAGGCGCCAGTCCAACTGCGCTTCGCTGCCGCTGAAACGGGCCTCGTTGCTGTTGCTGGCGATGTACTGGTTGTTGCGCAGCGGCTCGCTGATCATGCCGGTGATTTCGTCGTAGAACAGCTTGAGGTCGACGCTCAGGTCGGCATCGGCGAAGTAACCGTTGTAGCCCAGTTCCCGCGAGCGCATGCGCTCCTGTTCAAGATCGCCGGGGCCGCGGGTCTTGACGAAATATTCGGCGTTGCGCCGGCCGAAAGCGCCGGGCACCAGGTTATTGACCCGGTAGCTCCAGTTGACGTTGTTCTCGAACATGTCCGGCGAGCGCACCGCTTCGGAGTATACCGCGCGCAATCCATGGCGCGGGGTAATCAGGTAGTTGACCGCCACCCGCGGGGTCAAGGAGCTACCGGACAGGCGGGCATCTTCGTACATGGCCCCGCCCTGAAGGATCCAGTGCTCGTCGGCGCGCCATTCCAGGTGACCGAACAGGCGCCAGGTGCTGTCGTCCAGGCTGCCATTGAAATAGGTCTGCGAGTCGGCGCGGTCGTAGCGATAGTTGGCGCCGCTGACCAGGCGCAGGCTGTCGGACAGGCTCAGGGTGTCCTGCACTTCAAGGTCGTAGCGGGTTTCCCGGGTGCTCTGGTCGATATCACCGCAGACCTGCTGCGAACCGCCATTGCTCCACTGTTGCTGTACCTGCTCGGCCAGGGCGCGTTCCTCGCTGCTGCCGGCGGGCAAGGGCGAAGTAATGTTGCGCGCCACCTGCTCGGCGTAGTTCGGGTTCAGGCGCCAGAGCTGGGTCAGTTGCGGGCTGAACGACAGCGCCGCATCGCAGGCGCGCCATACCTGCTCACGATCCCAGTGCTGGGCCGAGCCCTGTACATAGAGGCTGTGGTCGGGGTTGAAGTCGATGTTCCAGCGCAGCGAACCGGCGTAGTCCTTGGCGTTGAGGTCGGCGTTGTTGCCTGCGGCAGTAATGTAGGGGAACACCGGTTTATAGGTGTAGGGCCGCTGATCGCTGCCTTCCTTGGCCGAGAATTGCCATTCCAGGCTCTGATTGCTGGCCAGGGTGTGGCTGGCACTCAGGGCCAGGCGGTTGAGGCGGCGACTGTCGCGGTAGTCCTGGCCCCAGCGGTTTTCGTCGAAACCATCGTCCTGCATGCCCGACAACGACAGGCGCAGGTCGCCACCGTCCCAGCCCAGGCCCTGGCTTGCGTACCAGTCATTGATACCGCGTTGGCCGCGGGTAACCTTCAGGCGCGTGCCGTGGCTGTCGGCCGGGCTGCGGGTGAGGATATTGACCACTGCCATCAGCGCATTGGCGCCATAGCTGACGGTGTTGGGGCCGCGGAACACCTCGATGCGCTCGATATCTTCCATGGCCAGCGGAATGTCGCTCCAGTCCACGGTAGCCAGGCCGGCGCGGTACACCGAGCGACCGTCGATCAGCACCTGCATGCGCCGGGCATCGTTGACGTTGCTGCCATGGTAGTTGACCGTCGGCTGGTTGCCGGCGCCGTAGCCGATCATCATCCCCGGCACCAGGCGCAGCAGTTCGGGTATGTCGCGGGCGCCGCTGGCACGAATCAGCTCGCTGTCGAGCACGGTCATGCTGCCCGGCACCGCCGCTGGCGATTGCTTGAGGCGGGTGGCGGTGAGCACCTGCGGCAGGGCCTGGCTGTCGACGAACAGGTCGTCAGCCATGCCGGGGCTGCTGAGCAGGGCTGTCAGCAATAATAAAGGGCGATTGGAGGTCGGGCCAAAAGACACAGTGCGGCCTTGGTAACTGGTTCAAGTCGGGCATGTTAACCGAGTGGCGGGCATTTTCCAGTCATGGCGCGACTGTTCCCAAGGCCTATTCGGTCATCTGCCACTGGCTCTGGCACTGGCGCTCCGTATAATGCGCAGGTCGCCACTTTAATTGGTTTTAACGGATTGGATATGACTGAACAGCAGCCTGTTGCAGTTCTGGGAGGCGGGAGTTTCGGCACCGCCGTGGCGAATCTGCTGGCGGAAAACGGCGTTCGGGTGCGGCAATGGATGCGCGACCCCGAGCAGGCCGAAGCCATGCGTACCAACCGCGAGAACCCGCGCTACCTCAAGGGCATCAAATTGCATGCCGGGGTCGAGCCGGTCAACGATTTGCTGGCGACCCTCGAGGCCTGCGAGCTGATCTTCGTCGCCTTGCCCTCCAGCGCCCTGCGCAGCGTGCTGGCGCCGCACGCTCAGCTACTGGGCGGCAAGATGCTGGTCAGTCTGACCAAGGGCATCGAGGCGCAAAGCTTCAAGCTGATGAGCCAGATCCTCGAAGAAATTGCCCCTCAGGCGCGCATCGGCGTGCTGTCGGGGCCCAACCTGGCCCGCGAAGTGGCCGAACACGCGTTGACGGCCACCGTGGTCGCCAGTGAAGACGAAGCCCTCTGCCAGCAGGTTCAGGCCGTACTGCACGGGCGCACCTTTCGTGTTTATGCCAGCGGCGACCGTTTCGGTGTCGAGCTGGGCGGGGCGTTGAAGAACGTCTACGCGATCATCGCCGGCATGGCCGTGGCCTTGGGGATGGGCGAGAACACCAAGAGCATGCTAATCACCCGCGCCCTGGCCGAGATGACCCGCTTTGCCGTCAGCCAGGGTGCCAACCCGATGACCTTCCTGGGCCTGGCCGGGGTCGGTGACCTGATCGTCACCTGCTCCTCGCCCAAGAGCCGCAACTACCAGGTCGGTCACGCCCTGGGCCAGGGCCTGAGCCTGGACGAGGCGGTCAGCCGCCTGGGTGAAGTGGCAGAAGGGGTGAACACCCTCAAGGTGCTCAAGGTCAAAGCCCAGGAGGTCCAGGTGTACATGCCCCTGGTGGCCGGGCTGCACGCGATCCTGTTCGAAGGCCGGACCCTGACCCAGGTGATCGAGCTGCTGATGCGCGGCGAGCCGAAAACCGATGTCGACTTTATCTCCACCAGTGGTTTCAACTAAGCAGGAGCAGGACATGAACGAATCTTCGAACCAGACCCAGCGCGAATCGATCATCTTGCGCGTACTGTGGATGCTGGTATTCCTGGTGGTCTGGCAACTGGCCGAACTGCTGCTCGGTGGCCTGGTGCTGGTGCAACTGATCTACCGGCTGATTTACGGTGCACCGAGCGCCAGCCTGATGAATTTCGGCGACAGCCTCAGCCAGTTCCTGGCCCAGATCGGCCGCTTCGGCAGCTTCCACAGCGACCAGAAGCCCTGGCCATTCGCCGACTGGCCAACCCCGCGCGCGCCGGAAGGCGAAGCCGCGCACAGCGTACCGCCTGCGCCGCATCCGGTACGCGACGAAGAGCCGAAGCTGTGAAGCTCTGGGTTCTGCGTCACGGCGAGGCCGAGCAGCGGGCCAACACCGATGCCGAGCGCCGGCTCACCGCCCATGGCCGCGAGCAGGTGCTGCGCAGCGCTGCTGTGTTGCTTGGCCAACCACCGCAGGTGATCCTCGCCAGCCCCTATGTACGTGCCCAGCAGACCGCTGCCCTGGTCCATGAAGCGCTCGGGTTTGCCAAACCGGTGCAGACCGTGTCCTGGCTGACCCCCGACAGTGACCCGCAAGCGGTCATCGCCGAGCTGGACAAACTGGGCGTGGAGGAGGTGCTGCTGGTCAGTCACCAACCGCTGGTGGGCAACCTGGTCGGCTTGCTGGAACATGGTAACTACCGGCACCCGGCGCCAATGAGCACCGCCAGCCTGGCGCAGCTTGAAGGCGAATGGCCGCTGGCCGGGCTGATGACCCTGAGTAACCTGCATCACCCATGAATCACCCGCTACAACAATGACAAGAAGGATTGATCCCATGAGCCTGTGGCACACCCAGCCTGATATCGATCACCTCAACGCGTTGCTGAAAAACACCATCGGCGAAGTGCTGGACATCCGCTTTGAGGCCTTCAGCGAGGACTCACTCAGCGCCAGCATTGTCGTCGATCACCGCACCCACCAGCCTTACGGCCTGCTGCACGGCGGCGCCTCGGTGGTGCTGGCCGAAACCGTCGGCTCGATGGCCAGCTACCTGTGCATCGACCCGCAGAAGTTCTACTGCGTGGGCCTGGAAATCAACGCCAACCACCTGCGCGGGATCCGCAGCGGGCGGGTGACGGCGACGGCCAAGCCGGTGCACATCGGCCGCAGCACCCACGTCTGGGATATTCGCTTGAGCAGCGACGAGGGCAAGGCCAGCTGCATTTCGCGTCTGACTATTGCCGTGATTCCCCTGGGCCAGGACGCACCGAGCCGCTGATCGACCTGACATTTTTACCAGTTGTCGTGCTCCGTGCAGCTTGTTAGCGTGCGTTGAAGTTGCGGGGCAGGGTGTCCCAGGGAATTCGACTATGAGCAGTAGACATCTGGATCTGGTGTACTCGGCCGATGTGCAGCCGACGCTCGACAAGGTGCGCAAGCACCAGGCGCTGGATTTTGCCGAGTACCGCATGCTGCAGGACAGCGCCGACGCCAAGCTCGACTACCTGCTGCGCAAGTTCGAAGGCCAGTACGAGCTGGAGCAGCTGCGCCAGGCCAGCATCCGTATGTCACACCTGCTGCAGACCAGTTGCCTGGCCTTGCGTCGGCTCGAGCTCGATGCCGAAGACAAACGCCGTGCCCGCGAAGCCCTGGAGCAGCAACTGGCCTATATGCAGGCCTGCCTGCGCCGCTCCATGGCCAGTTTCGGCGAGTATTGACCTGATTGCCGTCGCCGATGGCCTTTCCGGACATTGCCGCAGCGGGTGCGGTTGCCGACAATGAGCCATCACTTCCCTCTGGATTGGCGGCCATGTCGCAGCAGATCTTCTTCGCCCATGCCAATGGCTTCCCCTCGGCCACTTACGGCAAGCTCTTTGCTGCGCTGGCCCCCGACTATCAGGTGACCCACCTGGCCCAGCACGCCCACGATCCGCGTTTTCCGGTCAATGACAACTGGCAGAACCTGGTCGACGAACTGATCCATCACCTGGAGCAACAACCCGGCCCGGTCTGGGGCGTCGGTCATTCCTTGGGTGGCGTGTTGCACCTGCATGCGGCCATGCGCTGCCCGCAGTACTACCGTGGTGTGGTGATGCTCGATTCGCCGGTATTGACCCGGGTCGATCAGTGGCTGATCCAGGCAGCCAAGCGCATGGGTTTCATCGATCGCATCACCCCGGCCGGGCGCACGATGGGCCGCCGCGAAGCCTTTGCCGATCGTGACAGCGCGCGGGCCTACTTTGCTGGCAAGACGTTGTTCCGGCATTTCGACCCGGAATGCCTGGACGCCTACCTGGAGCATGGACTGCAGCCTGACGAAGACGGCTTGCGCCTGCGCTTTGATCCGGCCACGGAGATCAGCATCTACCGCAGCCTGCCGCACACCAGCCCAAGCCCGGCCAAACAGTTGCAGCTGCCCCTGGCCATGGTCCGTGGCAGTCATAGCCGAGTGGTCAAGCGTCATCACGCCCTGGCCGTGCGTGGCATGCCGAAAGGCGAATACCACAGTCTGCCCGGCGGCCATATGTTTCCGCTGGAGCACCCCACCGATACCGCGAGCCTGATCAAGGACCTGTTCGACCGCTGGCAGGACACCTCGGCATGAGTAGCGAAATGGAAGAAGTTCGCCTGAACCTGGGTCATATCGAGCTGGCCGCGCACTTGTTCGGGCCCGCCGATGGCCTGCCGGTAATCGCCTTGCACGGCTGGCTCGACAACGCCAACAGCTTTTCCCGCCTGGCGCCCCGGCTCAAGGGCCTGCGCATCCTGGCCCTGGACCTGGCGGGCCATGGCCATTCCGACCATCGCCCGGCTGGCGCCGGCTATGCCCTGGCCGATTACGCCCACGATGTGCTGCGCGTCGCCGAGCAGATGGGGTGGGCGCATTTTGCCCTGCTCGGGCATTCGCTTGGGGCGATCATTTCGGTGCTGCTGGCCGGTTCGCTGCCCGAACGGGTCACTCGCCTGGCCTTGATCGACGGGGTGATCCCGCCCACCAGCGGCCCTCAGGATGCCGCCGAACGCATGGGCATGGCCCTGCAGGCGCAACTGCGCCTGGACAGCAAACGCAAGGCGGTGCACCCGACCCTCGACCAGGCAATCGAGGCGCGCATGAAGGGCCTGGTGGCGGTCAGCCGCGAAGCCGCCGAGCTGCTCGCCCAGCGTGGGCTGATGCCGGTACCCGGTGGTTTCAGCTGGCGCAGTGACAGCCGCCTGACCCTGCCATCGCCCACCCGGCTCAACGAAGCCCAGGCCATGAGCTTTGTGCAGCGCATCGCCTGCCCGGCGAAACTGGTGGTGGCAGCCGAGGGCATGCTGGCGCGCCACGGCACGTTGCTTGAGCAGCTACCCTTTGAGCGAGAACAACTGCCGGGCGGCCATCACCTGCACCTGAATGACGAGGCCGGCGCAACCCTTGTTGCAGACTGTTTCAATCGCTTCTTTGGCATTCCTTGACTTGTGGCGGGCAACTGTCGAGGCTTGGCGGGTTGAACAGGGAGACAACCATGAACGAGCAAGACAACGCCACATCCGTTGACCACCTTGACGCCCCGCGCTCGGTGGCGTGCCTATGAGGCTCAAACCTTTTATCCAGGCGGTGATGGCCGGGCTCGGCGTTCTCGCTAGCGCGCCGTTGCTGGCCGAGGGGTTGCCGGTGCCGCTGGACGCCAAAGTGGTCGATCAGCGCCCTCCAGTGTTGCAGGAGCGCATCTACCCGCTGGGCGGCCTGCGCAAGATCAGCAACCAGCTGCGGGTCGACGGCAAGATCGAGAGCCGTGGCCAGGTCAGCTCGACCACCTACGAGCTGCCTCGCGAGCGCAGCGCCAACGAAGCCTTCACCGCAGCCCGCGAAGCCTTGCAGAAGGATGGCGGTTATCCGTTGTTCTGGTGCCAGGCCCGCGATTGTGGCGAGAACAGCCTGTGGGCCAACGAGGTGTTCAAGAACCGCACGCTGTCGGGCGCCGACGAGCAACAGGCGTTCATCCTGCTGCGCCGCTCCGCCGAGCAGAGCAACACCCTGATCGCGCTGTACAGCGTCACCCGTGGCAACAAGCGCGCCTACCTGCATGTCGAAGAGTTTGTCGCCGAGGCGCCCCTGGGCGAGTTGCTGCCAACTGCAGCGACCTTGATGCGCGAACTGCTCGACACCGGCAAGCTCGACTACCCTGACTTGAACGGCGAGCCAGCGCAGGCTTGGGTCAACCTGATCGGGCGCAGCCTGAACAACAACACCACCTTGCGCGTGAGCCTGAGCGGGGCCAAGGCCGAAGCCTGGCGCGAGCAGTTGGTAAAGGCCGGAGTACTTTCGGCGCGACTGGAAGTGGGTAGCGCAGAGACCGATGGTTTCCACGTCGAACTGATTCGTTGATCGAGAAGCATGATGCCAAATAATGACCGCCTGCTGGTGCAGATCATCCTGCTGGCGCTGCTTGGCGCCGGCCTGTGGGTGATGGCGCCGTTTATTTCGGCGCTACTTTGGGGCGCCATCCTGGCCTATGCCAGCTGGCCGCTGATGCGCCTGTTGACCCGCCTGCTCGGCGGTCGCGAAACCCTGGCCGCAGGCTTGCTGACCACCTTGTGGATCTTGCTGGTGGCACTGCCGCTGGTGTGGCTGGGCTTCAACCTGGCCGACCATATTCGTGATGCCACCGCCTTCGTACGCGACGTGCAGGTCGACGGCCTGCCCGATGCACCGAGCTGGCTAGGCGGCGTGCCGTTGGTGGGCGAACGTCTGGTGGGCATGTGGGACACCATCGACCAGCAGGGCGCGGCCTTGCTGACCACCATCAAGCCTTACCTGGGCCAGGTCGGCAATTGGCTGCTGGCGCGCAGCGCGCAGATCGGCAGCGGCATTCTCGAGCTGACCCTGAGCCTGGTCTTCGTCTTCTTCTTCTACCGTGACGGGCCACGGCTGGCGGCTTTCGTGCTGCGCCTGCTGGACCGGCTGATCGGCGAGCGTGCCGAGTACTACCTGGACCTGGTGGCCGGTACCGTGCAACGGGTGGTCAACGGCGTGATCGGCACGGCAGCGGCGCAAGCCGTACTGGCGCTGATCGGCTTTTTGATCGCCGGTGTACCGGGGGCGCTGGTGCTGGGGATCGTCACCTTCATGCTCAGCCTGATCCCCATGGGCCCGCCACTGGCCTGGGTCCCGGCCACCGCCTGGCTGGCCTGGCAGGGCGAATACGGCATGGCGGTGTTCCTCGGCCTCTGGGGTACCTTCATCATCAGCGGCGTCGACAACGTGCTCAAACCCTACCTGATCAGCCGTGGCGGCAACCTGCCGCTGGTGATTGTCCTGCTTGGGGTATTTGGCGGCCTGCTGGCCTTCGGCTTTATCGGCCTGTTCATCGGCCCGACCTTGCTGGCGGTGGCCTACAGCCTGTTGCTGGACTGGTCGCGCAGCGGGCCGGTGGCGCCGCCGCGTACCTGATTGCGGGGTTAGAGCTGGGGGGCGGTGTTCTTCACCACCGCCAGCTCCGGGTGGGCGACCAGCTTGTCGATGTGCAGCTCGTCGTTGTTCATCCAGGTCTCGGTCAGCACCCGATAGTGCTCCATGTCACGGCAACGCATGCGCAGGCTGTAGTCGAAGTGACCACTGATCAGCTGGCAGTCGAACACCTGCGGGCAGGCGCGCACGCAGGCTTCAAACGCCTTTTGCGCCGCGCGCCCGCTCTGGTTGGAGAGGGCCACCAGCACCAGCAGCGACAAACCGGGCGAAACCATCTGCACATCGATGATCGCGCCATAGCCGCGAATCACCCCGCGCCGTTCCAGCTTGCGCACCCGCTCCAGGCACGGGCGTGGGGTGAGGTGCACCAGCGATGAGAGCTTTTCATAGGTGATGCGCCCGTTATGGCGCAGCACGTCGATGATCGCTTCGTCGATCCGGTCCAGGGGCGGCGTGGTCTGTGGGCTGTTGACCTTGGTATCCATGCAGGTTCGGCTTCACTTCAAACGGTTGGAAAGAAATTGCTGCAGGCGCTCGCTCTGCGGCTGGTCAAGTATCTCGGCGCTTCCCTGTTCCTCGACCCGGCCCTGATGCAGGAACAGCACCTGGCTCGACACCTGACGGGCAAAGCCCATCTCGTGGGTGACCATGAGCATGGTACGACCTTCCTCGGCCAGCGTCTGTATGACTTTCAGCACTTCGCCGACCAGCTCCGGGTCCAGGGCCGAGGTCGGTTCATCGAAGAGGATGATTTCCGGCTCCATGGCCAGCGCCCGGGCAATCGCCACCCGCTGTTGCTGGCCGCCGGAAAGAAACGCCGGGTACTGGTCGGCGGCGCGGGCCGGCAGACCGACCTTGTCCAGGTACTTGCGCGCCCGGGCTTCGGCTTCCTGGCTGCTGACCCCGAGCACCCGCCGCGGCGCCATGCAGATGTTCTCCAGCACGGTCATGTGGCTCCACAGGTTGAAATGCTGGAAGACCATGGCCAGGCGCGTGCGCAGGTTCTGCAGCTGCGCCGGGTGCGGCGCCCGGGCACCGGCCCGGCCCTGGCGCATTTCGATCGTTTGGTTGTCGAGGGTAATGACCCCGGCATCGGGCTGCTCGAGAAAGTTGATGCAGCGCAGCATGGTGCTCTTGCCCGAGCCGCTGGCGCCGATCAGGCTGATCACGTCGCCTTTGCGCGCCTGCAGCGAGACGCCCTTGAGCACTTCATGCTCGCCATAGCGCTTGTGCAGGTCGGCGACGCTCAGCTTGACCGTGGCATCGGCGGCAACGCTGGCGATGCGCGGGCTTGGGCGGCTGCGGGGAGTGGGCTCGGCGGTCGCCAGGGCGTGTGCGGTAGTGGTCATGAATTAGCCTCGGGCAGGAACAAGAAAACCCATCCAGCGCCGCTCGGCCAGGCGAAACAGCCCGACCAGCGCGAAGGACAGCAACATGTACAGAAGCGCCGCCGTTCCGAAGGCCTGAAAGGTCAGGAAGGTGGCGGCGTTGGCATCGCGGGCGACCTTGAGGATGTCGGCGATGGTGGCGGTGAAGGCCAGCGACGTGGCGTGCAGCATCAGGATCAGTTCGTTGCTGTAGGCCGGCAGCGAACGGCGCAGGGCTGCGGGCAAGACCACGAACAGGTTCAGCTTCCAGCCGTGCAGGCCATAGGCCTGGGCCGCTTCGATCTCGCCATGGGGAATGTTGCGAATCGCCCCGGCGAAGATCTCCACGGTGTAGGCACAGGTATTGAGCACGAAGGCCAGCAGGGTGCAGTTCAGCGCATTGCGAAAGAACTGGTCGAGCAGGGCGTGATCGCGTACCACCTCCAGCCCGTACAGGCCGGTGTAGCAGATCAGCAACTGGATGTAGAGCGGCGTGCCGCGAAACACGAAGGTGTAGAACTCCACCGGCCAGCGCAGCCACAGGTTGCGCGACACCCGCGCCAGGGCCAGCGGCAGCGACAGGAAAAAGCCCAGGACCATGGTGATGACGAACAGCCACAGGGTCATGGCCAGCCCGGAAAGCCCGGCGCCATCGCTGTAGAGGTAGGCCTGGCCGTACTGTTCAAAGAGTTCGATCATCGTGCCAGCCCCTTGATGCCGGTGTTGTAACGCCGCTCCAGGTGCTTGAACAGGCGGTTGGAGAGGGTGGTGATCAGCAGGTACACAAGCCCGGCGATGATCAGGAAGTACAGGGTGTTGTTGGTGGACTTGCCGGCGTTCTGCGCGGCCTTGACCAGGTCGGCGAGGCCGATGATCGACACCAGCGCGGTGGACTTGAGCAGCACCAGCCAGTTGTTGCCCAGGCCCGGCAGGGCGAAGCGCATCAGTTGCGGGAACAGCACCAGGCGAAAGCGTTGCGCCTTGCTCAGCCCATAGGCTGTGGCTGCCTCCAGCTGCCCGGCCGGGACGCTGAGGATCGCGCCGCGAAAGTTCTCGGTGAAGTAGGCGCCGTAGATGAAGCCCAGGGTGATGACCCCGGCAGTAAACGGGTCGATTTCGAAGTAGTCCCAGCCGAGCATTTCGGTCAGGTCGTTGAGCCACAGTTGCAGGGTGTAGAAGATCAGCAGGATCAGCACCAGGTCCGGCACGCTGCGAATCAGCGTGGTGTACAGGGTTGCCGGCACGCGCAGCAGTTTCAGCCGCGAGAGCTTGGCGCTGGCGCCGAACAGGCCCAGGGCCAGGCTCAGGCCAAGCGACAGCAGCGCCAGTTTCAGGGTCATCCAGGTCCCTTGCAGCAACAGCGGGCCGAAGCCCTGCAAGCTCAGGGCCTGCCAGCCATGGGAGTGAAGGAAGTCGTTCACGGGAAAAATCTCGGTAGGACGCAGGGCAAATGCGGCCGTGATCAGCTCAGGGCGAACCGATCACGACGACACGGCTTACTCGTTGTAGATATCCAGGTCGCCGACGTACTTCTTCTGGATGGCGGCGAAGGTGCCATCGGCATGCACCGCAGCAATGCCTTTGTCGAGCAGGGCCTTGAGCTCGCTGTCGTTCTTGCGCAGGCCCATGGCGATGTCCAGGGGCAGGGTGGGGTCCTTGATCGCCGGGCCGCTCTTGAAGTCGGCGCCTTCGGGCTTGGTGAGGAAGTTCAGCTGGGCTTCGAGCTTGTCGGTCAGGGTGGCGTCGAGGCGGCCGTTGATCAGGTCGGCGTAGTTCTGGTCCTGGGCCTGGTAGGCCTTGACCTGGGCCCCCAGCGGCGCCAGCTTGGCACGGGCATACGCTTCCTGCAGCGAGCCCTGCAATACGCCGACCTGCTTGCCCTTGAGCGATTCGGGGGTGTCGCCGAAGTCGGCGTTCTTGCGCACGATCACCGAAGTCGGGCTGAGGAACAGCCGGGCGCTGAAGTCGATCTGTTTCTGCCGCGCCGGGGTCACCGCCATCGACGACATGATTGCGTCGAACTTGCGTGCCCGCAGGGCCGGGATCATGCCGTCGAATTCGTTGTGCACCCAGGTGCATTTGACTTGCAGCTTGGCGCAGATGGCGTTGCCCAGTTCGATGTCGAAGCCTTGCAGGCTGCCATCGGCGGCAACGGATTCAAAAGGGGGGTATTCGGGGTAGACGCCGAAACGGATCTCGGTCCATTCCTTGGCCTGCACCGCACTTGCGCACAGTGGCAGGAGCAGCACGCTGAGGAGCTTTCGCAGCGAAGTCATATGAGTATCCCTGAGTTTTATAGTTGATGTAGGGCAGTGGTGCGCTTCTGGTCTTTTAGTGACTCTCTGGTCGGGCTCAGAATGCGCGATGACGACGTTTTTTTTGTGTCGTTTGCGCCGGCGTCGGCTGCCGGATTTTGCTGTTAACGCGTGTATGGCAGCCGAATCGGCTGAGACACCTCCTGTTTAAGCTTCCCTTGCAGCAGTTTCCGATCTGCCGCGCGCTGGCACGGCAGAATCGGTCGGGTTCAGGCGCGTTTTTTCTGCAGGTTTTCAACCGGTGCACGCAGCAGCGCGAACAGGTCTTTCGGGTCCTTGAGTTCCGGCACCAGGGCGATCTCGCTGCCGATGTCCAGGGCCTTGGCCACGTCCAGCACATAACGCAGCGCCGAGTAATCTTCGAGGGCGAAGCCGACCGAGTCGAACAGCGTCACTTGCGCGGCGTTTTCGCGACCGGCCACCTGGCCGTTGATCACTTGCCAGAATTCGGTGGTCGGCGAGTCGGCGGGCATTTGCTGGATTTCGCCTTCGATGCGGCTTTGCGGTTCGTACTCGACGATCACCCGCGCGCGCTCGACGATCTCGCGGTGCAGTTCGGTCTTGCCCGGGCAGTCACCGCCGACGGCATTGAGGTGCATGCCCGGCTCGATCATCTCCGGCGTGAGGATGGTGGCGTAGGCCTTGTCGGCGGTCACCGTGGTGACGATGTCGGCGCCGCGCACCGCTTCGGCGACGGAACCGGCGACGGTTACCTTGATTGCAGGGAAGGCGCTGAGGTTGGCGACCAGTTTGGCGCTGGCGGCCGGGTCCAGGTCATACAGGCGAATGTCTTCGATGCCCAGCAGGGCGTGGAAGGCCAGGGCCTGGAACTCGCTTTGCGAGCCGTTGCCGATCAGCGCCATGCTGCGGCTGTCCTTGCGCGCCAGGTAGCGGGCGGCCAGGGCCGAGGTCGCGGCGGTACGGATAGCGGTGGTCAGGGTCATTTCGCTGAGCAGCACCGGCGCGCCGGTATCGACGTCGCCCAGGGCGCCGAAGGCCATTACCGTGAGCATGCCGCGATGGGTATTTTTCGGGTGGCCGTTGACGTACTTGAAGGCGTACAGGTTGGCGTCGGACACCGGCATCAGCTCGATCACGCCATCGGGCGAGTGGTTGGCCAGGCGTGCGCATTTTTCGAAGTCCTGCCAGCGCAGGTAGTCCTCACGGATGTACTCGGCCATTTCGCTGATGCAGGTGCTCAGGCCTTTGCGTACCACCAGGCGGCTGAGGTCGGTAACGTCGATATAGCGGGTCATGATGAACTCCTTTGTTGTAATCAGTGACGGACGGGCAGGTGCACTTCGGCGAGCATGCAGCGCGCGCTGCCGCCGCCAATGCGCTCGATATGGTCGATGTTCACCACCACCGGGTGGCTGTGCTGTTCGACCTGCCGGCGCTGTTCGGGGCTGAGCGAGCGCCAGGCGCTGCGCGACATCACCAGCAGCGGCTGGCCTTGCTTGTCGTGGACTTCAAGCATGTTGCCGGCGAAGCCTTCGAGCTGGTCGAAATCCAGGGCCAGGATGTCCTTGCCGGTGTCGCGCAGCGAGTGCTCCAGGGCGCGGCGCTCGGCGGCCTCGGGCAGGGCCTGCAGGCAGACCACCGAGAGCCCGCGGCCAACGCTCATCATCACGTTGCAGTGATAGATCGGCGCCTGGTGGCGGTCGACGGCGTGGAACAGGCACAGGCGATAGTCGAGCTGTTCGGCGAACAGGCGCAGGGCCTGGGTGTGGGTGCGCCCGGAATGGCAGGCATAGCTGATCCGGTGCTCGCGATCCAGGACCATGCTGCCGGTCCCTTCCAGATACATACTCTGCTGTTCCAGGGGGCTCAGATCGATGGTCTGACGGACGGCAAAACGCTCTTCGAGCACCTTGAGCACGCCCTTGCTGCGCTCCAGGCGGCGGTTCTGGCCTTCCATCGGATAGAGCACCAGGCTGCCGTCGGCGTGGCTGCTCCACCAGTTGTTGGGGAAAATCGAGTCAGGGGTGTGCGGCGCCGGGGTGTCCTGCACCACCAGCACTTCGACGCCGTGCTGGCGCAGGGTGTCGACGTAACCATCGAACTCTTCCAGCGCTTTCTGCTGTGCCTGCTCCGGCTCGAGCAGGGCTTGCTGGAAACGGTTGTTGAGGGCGGTATCCGGGTTGAAGGCGAACCGCGCCGGGCGGATCATCAAGACTGTATTTGTTGTTTGCATCGAGGCACGCATCCGGGGTTGGCTGTGTGCTTATTGTCGACGTGATCAATGATAAATCCCGGCTGAAGCGCGTTGGGCGCTCAGCCGGTAAAGCTGAAATAGTGGGTTTGACAGCGGAATCTGCTGTGATGACTCAAGGTGGGTCTTGCTTGAAGGCGCGCAGCTGCCGCGCCAGGCTCAGCGCGGTGCTGGCGCTGTGTTCGCCGGCAAGGATGTGGGTGAAGGGCAGGTCGATCAGGCGATTGTTGCGCACGGCTTGCAAGTGCGAGAGCGCCGGGTGCTTGCGCAGGTAAGCGCGCTTGCCGGCGGCGGGCGACCACACTGCATCGGCAAGGATGATTACGTCGGGGTCGGCGCGCAGCAGGCTTTCGGCATCGACCGTGACCCGGTTCAGCTCGACCTCGGCGTAAAGGTTGCGGCCGCCCGCCGCGTCGATCAGTTGGGTGATGAAGCCGCGCTTGCCTTCGCTGTGCAGGCCGTTGACCTCGCTGTCGAGGTAGAACACCGACAGCGGCTGCCCGTGCCCGGCGATGGCTTTAGCAGCGGCCAGATCCTGGCGCTGGCGGGCGATCAGGTGGCTGGCCTGGGCGTCGCGCTGCAACAGGCGGCCGAGGACACGCAGGTCTTGTTCAACGGCGGCAAAGCCGTTTTCGGTCGCTGGCGCGCAGGCGTTCTCCAGCAGGTAAGTGCCGATGCCGTTGGCTTTCAAGGTCGTGCGCAGGGCTACGCCGTCGCTGTCGCGAAAGGCACTGGCAAAACCGCCGACCAGCAGGTCGTAACCCTGGGCATAGACGACCTCGGTTGCCGGGTAGCGGCGTGACAGCAGGGGGACGCCGCGATAGCGTCCGCTGGCCAGGGCTTGCGGGTCGTCATCGATATAGCTGACCGCGGCCAGGGTTGGGCCGGCTTCAAGGGCCAGCAGCAGGTCGGCGGCGTGCTGGTTGAGGGCCAGGATGCGTTGTGGACGGTCATGTGGCAGTTGCCAGGTCTGCCCGCAGTTTTGATAGTCCAGGGCCAGGGCGCTGCTGCTCAACACGGCCAGCAAGCTGGCGCCGAACCACCTCATGACACCTGGCCATTGAGCAGCAGATCGGGCACCGGCTGGCCCTCGATCAGGTGTTCGCGCACCAGCCGTTGCGCGTCTTCGGCGTTGGCTACCCGGTACCAGCAACGGTCCGGATACACCGTCAGCACTGGGCCGAGGTTGCAGGGGAACTGGCAATGGCTGCGGGTCAGCAGCACGCCGTCAGTGGTTTCGATACGGTTGGCCACCAGCAGCTCGCGGCGCAGGACTTTCCACAGCGGCAGGGCACCGCGTTGCACGCAGCGAGGGCCGGTGCAGAGCATCACGTGGCGGGTATGCTCGGGGATCTGCGACCACTCGGGCTTGCTCTGGATTTCATCTTCGGCGACGCGGCCGCGGCGACGCTTGGGGGTTGTTGCTGTCATGGACTTCTCGAAAAACATTCGCGAAGCGCACAGGAGGGCCCCAGCCAACACGCGCCAGGCAGCCGGCTCGTGCCCGCCCTCCGCAGGTTTGCCTAAATGACTGCGTGCAGTCGTGGGGCTTCAGGCCGGTCTCCGGGCTTGCGAGGCTTGAAGCCATTCGCCTTCCCATGCCTGTGGGCACAGTGGCGGGTTGAATGCTTCACTCGCTTACCGTTGCGGGGGCAGCGCCGGACTGGTCGATAACGACGCACCGGCTTCCCGTTTCACCTGACGCACGGCGGCGGCAGGCACCTGAAACTGGCAGGCATCTGACCATCAGCCCAGGCGTTCGTCAACTGTACCGGCCTGGCCCTGGGCGTGCAGGCGCTTGTACAGGGTGGTGCGGCTGATGCCCAGGGCCCGGGCCAGGGCCGAGATATTGCCGTTGAGGCCTTGCAGGCGCTGGCCGAGGTCGTCGGCGCTAGCTGGTGGCGGCAACACGGGGGGCTGCGGCCTGGAGGCGGGCAGATCGGCAAAGAAACTGTCCGGCAGGTGCTCCACAGCAATCGGCCGCCCGCCCGCCAGCGCCAGTGCGACCTGGAGCACGCTGGCCAGCTGGCGCAGGTTGCCCGGCCAGGGGTGCTGGAGCAGCAGTTCCAGCACCTTGCCGGGCAGTTGCGTCGGCGCCCCGGGCTCGCGGTGCTGCTGGTGGAGCTGTTCGATCAGGGCCAGGCGGTCGCTGCGTTCGCGCAAGGGCGGCAGCATCAGGCTGAGACCGGCGATGCGGTAGTACAGGTCCTGGCGAAAGTGGCCCAGTCGTACTTGGTCGGCGAGGTTCTGGTTGGTCGCCGAGACCACGCGGATATCCACCGGGATCGGTTCACCACTGCCCAATGGCTGGATGTTGCGGGTCTGCAGAAAACGCAGCAGGCGTGCCTGGGTCGGCAGCGGCATGTCACCGATTTCATCGAGAAACAGGATGCCCCGGTCGGCCTTGCGGATCAGGCCGATGTTGCCCTTGTGATGGGCGCCGGTGAATGCGCCTTTCTCGTAGCCGAACAGCTCCGACTCGACCAGCTCGGCCGGAATCGCTGCGCAGTTCACCGCAATCAACGGCTGGCCGGCGCGGCTGCTGGCGCGGTGCAGGGCATTGACGAAGACTTCCTTGCCAGCTCCGGTTTCGCCCTCGATCAATAGCGGAATGTCCTTTTCCAGCAACAACCCGGCCTGGTGCAGGGCCTTGTCGATACGCGGGTCGCAGGTGGTTTGCGCATGGCTGACCGGTGTGGCCCGCGGGGCTTGGGTGGGGGCATGCAACAGGCAATGAAAACGGTTGCGCCCGGTCACCTGCACGGCGAACGGTTGCTCTGCGCTGTGGCCGAGCAGTTGCACCAGGGGCGTCCTGAACAACTGCTCCAGGTTCAGTTGCAACGGATTCTGGCCGAGCAAACTGTCGGCCCGGCGATTGGCCGCCAGCACCCGGCCCTGGTCATCGAACACCAGCAGCCCGGCCCATTGGCTGTCGAGGTTGTTGGCGCCGGTATTGAAGCTCAGTTGCCGGTAATCCCCGGCAAAGCGCGCCAGGATCAGGCGGTTCTCCAGGCTCTGGCTCATCATCCGCACCAGGCCCTGGGTTTGCGCCGTCGGCAGGTAGCTGTCGCTGGACACATCGAGTACGCCGATCAACTGGCGCTCGGCGTCGAACAAGGGGGCGGCGGCGCTGGCCATGAAGCGGTTGAGCTTGAGGAAGTGCTCATCCTGGCTGACATGCACCGCCTCGCCGGTAGCCAGGGCGGTGCCGATGGCATTGGTGCCCACCCCTTGTTCCCGCCAGCAGGCGCCGGCGACAAAGCCGTGGCGCTGGCGCGGGTCGATAAAGCGGCGGGTGCCCCAGGCATCGAGCAACTGGCCCTGATGGTCGCTGAGCATGATCAGGTAACTGGAGTTGCCGAGCAGGTGCGCGTATTGCGGCAGCACCTCGTCGCGGGTGGTGCCCAGCAGTGAATGCTCGCGTTCGAGCAGTTCGCTGACCTGGGCGGCGGATGCTTCGCCGAACTGCGGTTGTGACTGGTGATCCAGGCCGTAGGCGCGGCAGCGCTGCCAGGAGGCCTGGATCAGTTGCGCATGGGCGCTGGTGGATGCGGCCATGGGCCCGTCCTCTGCCGGCGGCAGTGTTGTTGTTTTTGTCTGATCCAGTGTTGTTCAGTCCTGTTCATTGTCAATGCCGCGGCTGTTCAACTGTGCAGCGAAGGCTGTTCATTTCTGTTCAGGTGTGAACCCCGGCCATTGGTAAATTCGTTGAAATGCTTTTGCCGGCAAAGGCTTGGCAACTGCTGGCACGAATCTGGCTCTGCCTTGTGCGCCTGCTCGATAACAACAAGAAGGCCGCGCCATGTCGCTCACGCTCGAACATGTCAGCCGTACCGTGGATAACCAGGTGTGCATCGACGATGCCTGCCTGAGCTTCGAGCCCGGCTCGTTCAATGTGCTGCTCGGCCGCACCCTGGCCGGCAAGACCAGCCTCATGCGCCTGATGGCCGGGCTTGATCGGCCGGACCATGGCCGGGTGCTGATGAATGGCGAAGATGTCACCGGCCGCCCGGTGCGCCAGCGCAATGTGTCGATGGTCTATCAGCAGTTCATCAACTACCCGACCCTGAGCGTGTTCGAGAACATTGCCTCACCCTTGCGCCAGGCGCGCATGGCCGAAGCGCTGATCCGCGAGAAAGTCCAGCAGACCGCGCAGATGCTGCGTATCGAGCCGTTTCTGCAACGCTTGCCGCTGGAGCTGTCGGGCGGTCAGCAGCAACGCACGGCCATGGCTCGGGCACTGGTCAAGGACGCCGAACTGATCCTGTTCGATGAGCCGCTGGTGAACCTCGACTACAAGCTGCGTGAAGAGTTGCGCCAGGAGATGCGCGAGCTGTTCGCCGCCCGCCATTGCATTGCCGTGTACGCCACCACCGAACCCAACGAAGCCCTGGCCCTGGGTGGCACCACCACCATCCTCCATGAAGGGCGCATCGTGCAGAGCGGGCCCACTGCCCAGGTCTATCACCAGCCGCGCACGGTGCTGGCCGCCGAGCTGTTTTCCGAGCCGCCGATCAATCTGATGCCCGGGCGTATCAGCGGCAATGAGGTGAGTTTTGCCGGTGCCGTGCATTTCGCCATGAACGCCGATCTGCGCCGCATTGGCGATGGCGATTACCGCTTCGGCGTGCGCCCGAGCCATATCAGCCTGGTGCCGTCCAACGACGATGACCTGGAGCTGGCAGTGCTGGTGGAACTGGCGGAAATCAGCGGCTCGGAAACCTTCCTGCATGTGCGCAACGAGCACTTTCGCCTGGTCCTGCACCTGCCCGGCGTGCACGAGTACCACGTCGATGCGCCGATCCGGGTGTTCATCCCCACCCACAAGCTGTTTGTCTTCGACACCGCCGGGCAACTGGTGCAGGCGCCGGGCCTGCGTGAAGCGAGGGTCGCCTGATGGCCGAGATTCGCCTGCAACAGCTGGCGCACAGCTACAGCCGTGACCCGCAGGGCGCTGACGACTATGCCTTGCGCGAGCTCGAACATGTCTGGGAGCAGGGCGGTGCCTATGCCTTGCTCGGGCCTTCGGGGTGCGGCAAATCCACGTTGCTCAATATCATTTCCGGGCTGCTCAGCCCGTCCCAGGGCCAGGTATTGTTTGATGGCAAGGTGGTCAACGCGCTGTCGCCGCAGGCCCGCAACATCGCCCAGGTGTTCCAGTTCCCGGTGGTCTACGACACCATGACAGTGTTCGACAACCTGGCCTTTCCGCTGCGCAACCAGGGCCTGGATGAAGTGCGCATCGGCAAGAAGGTGGCAGAGATCGCCGAGGTGCTCGACCTGGGTAACCTGTTGAAGAAGAAAGCCCGCAACCTCAGCGCCGATGAGAAGCAGAAGGTCTCCATGGGCCGCGGCCTGGTGCGCGACGACGTCTCGGCGATCCTCTTCGACGAGCCGCTGACGGTGATCGACCCGCACCTTAAATGGAAGCTGCGGCGCAAGCTCAAGCAGATCCATGAGCAGTTCAACATCACCATGATCTACGTCACCCACGATCAGCTCGAAGCCTCGACCTTCGCTGACAAGATCGCGGTGATGTATGGCGGGCAGATCGTCCAGTTCGGCACCCCGCGCGAGTTGTTCGAACGGCCGCGCCACACCTTTGTCGGTTACTTCATCGGCAGCCCGGGGATGAACCTGATCCCGGTGCAGGTGCAGCCCGGCGGGGTCGGCTTTGCCGGCATCCACCTGCCATGGCCTGGGGATCTGCAGGAGCGCCTGGCGGCGAGCAACACCACGCACCTGCAGGTGGGCATCCGCCCGGAATTCGTCCAGGTCTGGGACGCGCCGTTCGACGAAGGCTTCAGCGCCCGGGTGGTGGATGTCGAAGACCTGGGGACCTACAAGATTCTCAGCCTCGACCTGCAAGGCGTGCCGCTCAAAGTGCGCCTGGGCGAGGACCGCACCTTGCCGGTGGGCCAGGCCTGGATCAGTTTTCCGGCGCAGTGGCTGATGCTCTATGCCGATGACGTGCTGCTGGAGGCCCGGCCATGAACAAGGTGCCCAACAACAAGGCCTGGTGGCTGGTGCTGCCGGTGTTTTTGCTGGTGGCCTTCAGCGCCGTGGTACCGATGATGACCGTGGTCAACTACTCGGTGCAGGACATTTTCGACCAGTCCAGCCGCTACTTCGTTGGCGCCGACTGGTACCGCCAGGTGCTGCAGGACCCGCGCCTGCACGACTCCCTGCTGCGCCAGTTCATCTACTCGGCCTGCGTGCTGCTGATCGAAATCCCCCTGGGGATCGCCGTCGCCCTGACCATGCCGACCAAGGGCCGCTGGTCGTCCCTGTGCCTGATCGTCATGGCCATTCCGCTGCTGATCCCGTGGAACGTGGTCGGCACCATCTGGCAGATTTTCGGCCGTGCCGATATCGGCCTGCTGGGTGCTTCACTCAACCAGCTGGGCATCAACTACAACTATGCCGCCAACACCATGGACGCCTGGGTCACAGTGCTGGTGATGGACGTCTGGCACTGGACCTCGCTGGTGGCGCTGCTGTGTTACTCCGGCCTGCGCGCAATTCCCGACGTGTATTACCAGGCGGCGCGCATCGACCGCGCTTCGGCCTGGGCGGTGTTCCGGCATATCCAGTTGCCGAAGATGAAGAACGTGCTGTTGATCGCGGTGATGCTGCGCTTCATGGACAGCTTCATGATCTACACCGAGCCGTTCGTGCTCACCGGTGGCGGGCCGGGCAATGCCACTACTTTCCTCAGCCAGACCCTGACGCAGATGGCGGTCGGGCAGTTCGACCTGGGACCTGCGGCGGCGTTCTCGCTGGTGTACTTCCTGATCATTCTGCTGGTGTCATGGCTGTTCTATACCGCCATGACCCATGCCGACAAACAGTAGGGGCCGCCCATGAACCTGCGCAAGACGCTGCCGCTGCTGCTGTATATCCTGTTCCTGCTGGTGCCGATCTACTGGCTGCTGAACATGTCATTCAAGAGCAACACCGAGATCCTCGGCGGCCTGACCCTGTGGCCGCAGAACTTCACCTTCGACAACTACCGGGTGATCTTCACCGACCCCAGTTGGTACAGCGGCTACATCAACTCGCTGTACTACGTGTGCCTGAACACGGTGATCTCCCTGAGCGTGGCCTTGCCGGCAGCCTATGCCTTCTCGCGCTACCGCTTTCTTGGCGACAAGCACCTGTTCTTCTGGCTGCTGACCAACCGCATGGCGCCACCGGCAGTGTTTCTCCTGCCGTTCTTCCAGCTGTATTCGTCCATCGGCCTGTTCGATACGCACATTGCCGTGGCCCTGGCCCACTGCCTGTTCAACGTTCCGCTGGCGGTGTGGATTCTCGAAGGCTTCATGTCCGGAGTACCGAAGGAAATTGACGAAACCGCCTACATCGACGGCTACAGCTTCCCGCGGTTCTTCGTGAAGATCTTCGTGCCGCTGATTGGCTCCGGCATCGGCGTCACGGCGTTTTTCTGCTTCATGTTTTCCTGGGTCGAACTGCTGCTGGCACGCACCCTGACCTCGGTGAACGCCAAGCCGATTGCCGCGGTGATGACCCGAACGGTGTCGGCCTCGGGAATCGACTGGGGCGTGCTGGCCGCTGCCGGGGTACTGACCATTCTGCCGGGCATGCTGGTGATCTGGTTTGTCCGTAACCATGTCGCCAAGGGCTTTGCCCTGGGCCGGGTCTGAGGAGCGCGCTATGGACTGGATGGCCTGGACTTTGCCAACAACGATCTTCTTCGCCTCGATCGGCCTGTTGCTGCTGGGCATGACGCTGTATGAGCTGCGCCGGCCGTGCGTCGAGCGTCGTGGTTTTCTGCCGATCGCCACCAGCCGTGGCGACCGGTTGTTCATTGGTTTGCTGGTCAGCGCTTACCTGCACCTGCTGGTAATCGGGCTCAGCGACTGGAACCTGTGGGTAGCCTCGCTGCTGTCCCTGGCCTGGCTGTTGGTGGTGATGCGCTGGGGTTAGCCGAGGGCAATCGGCAGGGCTCCGGGAAAATACTCAATCGGGAGATCACAATGTTCGACAACAACAAGAACCGGCGACATTTGACCCTGGCAGCCCTGCTGGTGCTTGGCAGCTTTCACGCCAGTGCCTGGGCCGATGCCTATGAAGATGCCGCCAAGAAGTGGATCGGCAGCGAGTTCAAGCCTTCGACCCTGACTCCCGAGCAGCAGCTTGAAGAGTTGAAGTGGTTCATCAAGGCGTCCGAGCCGTTTCGCGGGATGAAGATCAACGTGGTGTCGGAAACCATCGCCACCCATGAGTACGAGGCCAAGGTGCTGGCCAAGGCTTTCAGCGAGATTACCGGGATCAAGCTGACCCACGACTTGCTGCAGGAAGGCGACGTGGTGGAAAAACTGCAGACGCAGATGCAGTCGGACAAGAATATCTACGACGGTTGGGTCAATGATTCCGACCTGATCGGTACGCACCTTCGCTATGGTAAGACCGAATCCATCACCGACCTGATGGCCAACGAAGGCAAGGACTACACTTCGCCGACCCTGGACCTTAAGGACTTTATCGGCATCTCCTTCACCACCGCGCCGGACGGCAAGATCTATCAACTGCCTGACCAGCAGTTCGCCAACCTCTACTGGTTCCGCGCCGACTGGTTCGACCGCCCCGACCTCAAGGCCAAGTTCAAGGAAAAGTACGGCTACGAGCTGGGCGTGCCGGTGAACTGGTCGGCCTATGAAGACATCGCCAAGTTCTTCAGCGAGGACGTCAAGGAAATCGACGGCAAACGCGTTTACGGGCACATGGACTACGGCAAGAAAGACCCTTCGCTGGGCTGGCGCTTCACCGATGCCTGGTTCTCCATGGCCGGTGGTGGCGACAAGGGCCTGCCCAACGGCTTGCCGGTGGATGAATGGGGCATTCGCGTCGAAGACTGCCATCCGGTCGGCTCCAGCGTTACCCGTGGCGGCGACACCAATGGCCCGGCTGCGGTCTACGCCACGCAAAAATATGTCGACTGGATGCGCGCCTATGCGCCGCCAGAGGCCCAGGGCATGACTTTCTCCGAATCCGGGCCGGTGCCGTCCCAGGGCAACATCGCCCAGCAGATTTTCTGGTACACCGCCTTTACCGCCGACATGACCAAGCCAGGCCTGCCGGTGATGAATGCCGACGGCACACCGAAGTGGCGCATGGCACCGTCGCCCAAGGGGCCGTACTGGGAGGAGGGCATGAAGCTTGGCTATCAGGATGCTGGCTCCTGGACCTTCCTCAAGTCGACGCCAGAGAAGCAGCGCCTGGCCGCCTGGCTATACGCCCAGTTCGTCACCTCCAAGACCGTCTCGCTGAAAAAGACCATTGTCGGGCTGACGCCGATCCGCGAGTCGGACATCAACTCCCAGGCCATGACCGATCTTGCGCCCAAGCTCGGTGGGCTGGTGGAGTTCTACCGCAGCCCGGCGCGGGTGCAATGGACTCCGACCGGCACCAACGTGCCGGACTACCCGCGGCTGGCGCAGCTGTGGTGGAGCCATATCGCCGAGGCGGCGAGTGGCGAGAAGACCCCGCAGGAGGCGCTGGATGGCCTGGCCAAGGATCAGGACCGCATCCTCGAGCGTCTGGAGCGCTCCAAGGCTCAGGCGACTTGCGCACCCAAGCTGAACAAGGAGCGTGATGCCCAGTACTGGTTCGACCAGCCGGGGGCACCGAAGCCGAAACTGGCCAACGAGAAGCCCAAGGGCGAAACCGTGAGCTACAGCGAACTGCTCAAATCCTGGGAGGCTGCACGCAAGTAACCACGCAGGTTGGGTGTAGGAGCGGGCTTGAGCCGCGATGAGCCCCTGACGCCAGGCACAAAAAAAACGGCACCTTCACCGGTGCCGTTTCTTATCCCGCCATCAGCACTTACTTATGCAGTGCTTCGGCCGCATACAAAGTGTTCTCCAGCAGGCACGCGCGGGTCATCGGCCCGACGCCACCCGGCACCGGAGTGATCCAGCCAGCGCGGGGCAGGGCAGTCTCGTAGACCACATCGCCAACCAGCTTGCCATCTTCCTGACGGTTGATGCCGACGTCGATGACGATCGCGCCTTCCTTGATCCACTCGCCCTTGACCAGGCCCGGCTTGCCGGCGGCGACTACCACCAGGTCGGCACGGCCAACGTGGCCGGCCAGGTCCTTGGTGAAGCGGTGGGTGACGGTCACGGTGCAACCGGCCAGCAGCAGTTCCATGGCCATCGGCCGGCCAACGATGTTGGAGGCGCCGACGACAACCGCGTTCATGCCGTACAGGTCCTGACCGGTGCTTTCCAGCAGGGTCATGATGCCTTTTGGCGTGCACGGGCGCAGCAGCGGGATTCGCTGGGCCAGGCGGCCGACGTTATAAGGATGGAAACCGTCGACGTCCTTGTCCGGGCGAATGCGCTCGAGCAGCAGCGAGGCGTCCAGGTGCGCCGGCAGCGGCAGCTGCAGGAGGATGCCGTCGATGTTCGGGTCATCGTTAAGGCGATCGATCAGCTCGGTCAGGGCTTGCTGCGTGGTATCGCTGGGCAGGTCGAAGGCCTGGGAGATAAAGCCGACCTCTTCGCAATCCTTGCGCTTGTGCGAGACATAGACTTGAGAAGCGGGGTCGGTGCCGACCAGGATCACCGCCAGGCCAGGCGTACGCAGGCCTTGCTGGCGACGCTCCACGACACGTTGGGCGATCTGCTGGCGCAGGCTGGCGGCGATCGCCTTGCCGTCGATAAGGTGTGCAGTCATGACGCGTGATTAACCATCGAGAGGGAATAAAAAGAGCGCGCATTCTCGCATGAAGGGGCCCGAGGGCAAAGGCGCTTGGTCCGGCAATTGCCCTAAGCCCTTCAATAAAATGAATTTTTTTCAAAAAATAGTTGACGACTTTGCCACTCGTCTATAACATTCGTCGCACTTGTCGGGCAGAGCCTAGCACTGGTTAGCAAGGTCAGGCAGAATGAGCGGATTTTTAGCTTGTTCGGTACGGCTAAAAGTTAATTTGTAATCGTAACAGAAAGCAGATTAAATATGCGCCCGTAGCTCAGCTGGATAGAGCATCCGCCTTCTAAGCGGATGGTCGCAGGTTCGAGTCCTGCCGGGTGCGCCAATCGGCAGCTTTGGCACAAGTAAAGCGGTAACTGCAATATGGTGGACGTAGCTCAGTTGGTAGAGCGCAGGATTGTGATTCCTGTGGTCGTGGGTTCGATTCCCATCGTCCACCCCATATTCCCAAAGGCGCCCGATGAAAATCCGGCGCCTTTGTTTTAAGCGTTTCATGCGGACGTGGTGAAATTGGTAGACACACTGGATTTAGGTTCCAGCGGCGCAAGCTGTAAGAGTTCGAGTCTCTTCGTCCGCACCATCCAAACTTCACCGCCCTTCGCTGAAGTGCGTGAATGTACCAACAGGCGGCTTTGACACAAGCAAAGCGGCCAATGCAATATGGTGGACGTAGCTCAGTTGGTAGAGCGCAGGATTGTGATTCCTGTGGTCGTGGGTTCGATTCCCATCGTCCACCCCATATTCCCAAAGGCGCCCGATGAAAATCCGGCGCCTTTGTTTTAAGCGTTTCATGCGGACGTGGTGAAATTGGTAGACACACTGGATTTAGGTTCCAGCGGCGCAAGCTGTAAGAGTTCGAGTCTCTTCGTCCGCACCATCCAAGCTTTCACCGCTCTTCGTTGAAGTGCGTGAACGCCTCGAAAAAGCCGCCTTGTGCGGCTTTTTTCGTTTCTGGGGTTCATGCCTCGGTGCAATTAACGAAGGTCATTGAGTGCTGCCAGGGGCGACGGGCGCCATACGGTTCGGGCGGGTGTTGATCGCAACCTGGGGTGGGTGCTGCGTTATTGGGCTTCGACAGCAGGTTCAGTGCCAGAGGTCACGGTGCTGCTCACGACAGTGTCTGGCCCGCTCGTTTCACCGCAGGCTTCCTCGCTGATGGCCCTGGCCAGCGATCCCTTGAAGATAGGGGTGGATTCCTTGTCGGCGACTGCGCTTTTCAGGTCCTCCAGCGAAGTACCCGAGCCCAGGAAGCGTACGGTGCGGTTTGTGCAATCGATCTGGCGAGCGCTGTAGCTGGTGCCGCTCAAGCCGACGCGCTGGGTGATGACTGTGCGCTCGGCCGCATCCCCGGTCATGCTCACGATCGAATAGCGTGCATCAGGGTCGAATGACGCCTCCAGCAAAGTGGCGTTGGCAGTTAGGCAGGTGAGTGCCAGGCAGCTGGCGGCGAGCAGTTTGTTCGGCACGGGGGTCATCCTTGCAGTGGTGCTGGTCATTCCATTGAGTTGGTAGGTAGGAATGAAAAGTATTACCGATATGGCGTATTGCTAGCTTATCGGGCTGTCGGGGCCTGGACAATTGGTCGAGGCGTCGGCCTCGGGTATTTCCGACAGCCGGAATGGATTATTCTGACATCTTTTTACGCTCTGGTGACAATCGACCAAAAGCTGATAGATTTCAGCCGGTTGAAACAGTGATCGGGCGTCCGGTCGCAGGAAGGAAGAGCAAGATGATTTCACTTGAACGCCAGGCCATCGCCCTGCAGCGCTATCTCGATGCCAATCCGCAGATGCGTGAGGAAATCGCCGGGCTTAGCGAGCACGAGCAGGCTCAGCAGGTCCTTTGGGCCTTCGAGGATGCCGCGCAGGAGCAGGGGGTTGAACCTTGGGAGTTGACCCTGCAACTGATCGCCGAATCCCCTGAGGAGCTTGAGGTCATGCGCCTTGAGGTGCACCGCGAAGCTGCCGAAGCCTTGGGGATGGACTGGGAAGGGTATTGCGTGATCAACGAAATCGAGCTGAAGCCATAACGCCGTCGCTCGGTTTTGTAGTGTTTTGACAAGAATTATCAGCGGGCCCGCAGGCGGGGCGGTCACGACTGCAAGTGTGCTGTCCAGGCCTTGGCCTGCTTGTGTTGAGGGGCTTCAGGCAGGGTTTTTGCCGAGGCCTGTAAATGAAATGGACCGGCGTGCTTTTCCGTCGTCCTGAACGGGGTGACTTCTGGCCTTTGAGCCACTAGAATGCTTGCCCTTGATTCTGGAGTCGGGTATCGCCGGCTAACGTCTGTGCAACGAGGAATATCCATGCAAGTTTCTGTTGAAAATACTTCTGCTCTCGAGCGCCGCATGACCATCGCCGTTCCGGCCGAGCGCGTCGAGACCGAAGTCAACAAGCGTCTGCAACAGACTGCCCGTCGTGCCAAGGTCCCAGGCTTCCGTCCTGGCAAAGTGCCGATGAGCGTGATCCGTCAGCGCTACGAAGACGCCGCCCGTCAGGAAGCCTTCGGCGACCTGGTACAGGCTTCCTTCTACGAAGCCGTGGTCGAGCAGAAGCTGAACCCGGCTGGCGCCCCTGCCGTCGAGCCAAAATCGTTCGAAAAAGGCAAGGACCTGGAATACGTCGCCATTTTCGAAGTGTTCCCTGAGTTCACCGTTGCCGGTTTCGAGTCGATCGCCGTCGAGCGCCTGAGCGCCGAAGTGGCTGACGCCGATCTGGACAACATGCTGGAAGTGCTGCGCAAGCAGAACGTTCGTTTCGAAGCCGCCGACCGCGCTGCCCAGAACGAAGACCAGCTGAACATCGATTTCGTCGGCAAGGTCGACGGTGAAGTGTTCGCCGGTGGTTCGGCCAAGGGCACCCAGCTGGTGCTGGGTTCCGGCCGCATGATCCCGGGCTTCGAAGAAGGCCTGGTTGGCGCCAAGGCCGGTGAAGAGCGCGTTCTGAACCTGACCTTCCCAGAGGATTATCAGAACCTCGACCTGGCTGGCAAGACCGCCGAGTTCACCGTGACCGTCAATAGCGTTGCCGAGCCAAAGCTGCCTGAGCTGACCGAAGAGTTCTTCGCCCAGTTCGGCATCAAGGAAGCAACCCTGGAAGGTTTCCGCACCGAAGTTCGCAAGAACATGGAGCGTGAACTGCGTCAGGCGATCAAGACCAAGGTCAAGAACCAGGTAATGGACGGCCTGCTGGCTGCCAACCCGATCGAAGTGCCAAAAGCCCTGCTGGAAAACGAAGTGAACCGCCTGCGCGTTCAAGCCGTTCAGCAGTTCGGTGGCAACATCAAGCCTGAGCAACTGCCGGCTGAACTGTTCGAAGAGCAAGCCAAGCGCCGCGTCGTGCTGGGCCTGATCGTCGCCGAAGTGGTCAAGCAATTCGACCTCAAGCCAGACGACGCCCGCGTTCGCGAGATGATCCAGGAAATGGCCTCGGCCTACCAGGAGCCTGAGCAGGTCGTGGCTTGGTACTACAAGAACGACCAGCAACTGAACGAAGTCCGTTCGGTTGTGCTGGAAGAACAAGTTGTGGATACTGTTCTGCAGAAAGCGACTGTGACCGACAAATCGGTCTCGTACGAAGACGCCGTAAAACCAGCCCAGGCCCCTGCCGCCGCTGAGTAATACGCCAGCTTCGTAGGAAAACACCACAAGCCAGCCTTCGAGCTGGCTTGTGCGTATTCAAGACATGACTATTTGGGAGTGAGTGCAGGACATGTCCCGCAATTCTTATTATCAGCAGAGCTCTGACATCCAGGCCGCAGGCGGCCTGGTCCCGATGGTTATCGAGCAATCCGCTCGTGGCGAACGCGCCTATGACATCTACTCGCGCCTTCTTAAGGAGCGGGTGATCTTCCTGGTCGGCCCGGTAGAGGACTACATGGCCAACCTGGTTGCGGCGCAGATGCTGTTCCTTGAAGCGGAAAACCCGGACAAGGATATCCATCTCTACATCAACTCGCCGGGCGGTTCGGTGACTGCCGGTATGTCGATCTACGACACCATGCAGTTCATCAAGCCGGACGTCTCGACCATCTGCATCGGCCAGGCCTGCAGCATGGGCGCCTTCCTGCTGGCTGCGGGTGCCAAAGGCAAGCGTCATTGCCTGCCGAACTCGCGGGTGATGATTCACCAGCCACTGGGCGGTTTCCAGGGTCAGGCGACGGATATCGAGATCCACGCCAAGGAAATCCTTTCCATCAAGTCGCGTCTGAACGAATTGCTGGCCTACCACACAGGTCAAGACCTGGAGACCATCAAGCGTGACACCGAGCGCGACAATTTCATGAGCGCCGAGCGCGCAGCCGAATACGGCTTGATCGACTCGGTCTACGACAAGCGGCAACTGGCCTCCTGAATCCGGGTGCCAGAGCAGGCGGGCGCGCATTGCGCCTACCTGCGGACTTGAAAAAGCCCGCAATTGCCTTCATCTTGTGTTGCAAGCCTACCGGATTGGATCGATCGAATGACTGACACCCGTAACGGCGAGGACAACGGCAAATTGCTCTATTGCTCCTTCTGCGGCAAAAGCCAGCACGAAGTGCGCAAGTTGATTGCCGGCCCCTCGGTATTTATCTGCGACGAGTGCGTCGACCTGTGCAATGACATCATCCGTGAGGAGGTGCAGGAAGCCCAGGCCGAAAGCAGCGCGCATAAACTGCCTTCGCCGAAAGAAATCAGCACCATCCTGGACCAGTACGTCATTGGTCAGGAGCGTGCGAAAAAGGTACTGGCGGTAGCGGTATACAACCACTACAAGCGCCTGAATCAACGCGACAAGAAGAACGACGATGTCGAGCTCGGCAAGAGTAACATCCTGCTGATCGGTCCGACGGGCTCGGGTAAGACCCTGCTCGCCGAAACCCTCGCGCGTCTGTTGAATGTACCGTTCACCATCGCCGACGCCACCACCCTGACCGAAGCCGGTTACGTGGGTGAAGACGTCGAGAACATCATTCAGAAACTGCTGCAGAAGTGCGACTACGACGTGGAAAAGGCCCAGATGGGCATTGTCTACATCGACGAGATCGACAAGATCTCGCGCAAGTCGGACAACCCCTCGATCACCCGTGACGTTTCGGGCGAGGGCGTGCAGCAGGCGCTGCTCAAGCTGATCGAAGGCACGGTCGCTTCGGTTCCGCCGCAAGGTGGCCGCAAGCACCCGCAGCAGGAATTCCTGCAGGTCGATACGCGTAACATCCTGTTTATCTGTGGCGGTGCGTTCTCAGGCCTCGAAAAGGTCATCCAGGCACGCTCCACCCGCGGCGGCATCGGCTTTGGTGCCGAAGTGCGCAGCAAGCAGGAAGGCAAGAAGGTTGGCGAGTCGCTGCGTGAAGTCGAGCCTGACGATCTGGTCAAGTTCGGTCTGATTCCGGAGTTTGTCGGTCGTCTGCCGGTTCTGGCTACACTCGACGAGCTGGACGAAGCGGCATTGATGCAGATTCTGACCGAGCCGAAGAACGCCCTGACCAAGCAGTACGCCAAGCTGTTCGAAATGGAAGGCGTGGACCTGGAGTTCCGCAGCGATGCGCTCAAATCAGTGGCCCGCAAGGCCCTGGAGCGCAAGACCGGGGCCCGTGGCCTGCGTTCGATCCTCGAAGGCATTCTGCTCGACACCATGTACGAGATTCCTTCGCAGAAGGATGTCAGCAAGGTGGTGATCGACGAGAGCGTCATTGATGGCTCTTCGCAGCCGCTGTTGATCTACGAGAACAGCGAGCCGCAAGCCAAGGCTGCACCCGACGTCTGAGTCGCCATGCGGCTCGATTCAAGCAAGGGGCCTTCGGGCCCCTTTGCTTTTCCTGTCGCAGAGCTTGTTTTTTTGCGGGCCTGCCCCCACATTAACTCCACGCTCAAATTCCATCGGTTTCCGGCCATAAGGCCGCTGTAGAGGCGAAATCATGAAGACCACCCTCGACTTGCCTCTCCTGCCATTGCGCGATGTCGTCGTCTATCCGCACATGGTCATCCCACTGTTCGTGGGGCGCGAGAAGTCCATCGAGGCCCTTGAGGCCGCGATGACGGGCGAGAAGCAGATCCTTCTGCTGGCCCAGAAGAACCCCGCTGACGACGATCCAGGCGAAGATGCCCTGTACCGCGTCGGTACCATCGCCACCGTCCTGCAACTGCTGAAACTGCCCGATGGCACCGTCAAGGTGCTGGTCGAAGGCGAACAGCGCGGTGCGGTCGAGCGTTTCAACGAAGTTGACGGGCACATTCGTGCCGAAGTCTCGCTGATCGACGAGTCCCAGGCTGCCGAGCGCGAGTCTGAAGTCTTCGTCCGTAGCTTGCTGTCACAATTTGAACAATATGTTCAGCTGGGCAAGAAAGTCCCGGCTGAAGTCCTTTCGTCGCTCAACAGCATCGACGAACCCGGTCGTCTGGTCGACACCATGGCAGCGCACATGGCGCTGAAGATCGAACAGAAGCAGGAAATCCTCGAAATCCTCGACCTGTCTGCCCGTGTCGAACACGTGCTGGCGCTGCTGGATGCCGAAATCGACCTGCTGCAGGTCGAGAAGCGTATCCGTGGCCGGGTCAAGAAACAGATGGAGCGCAGCCAGCGCGAGTACTACCTGAATGAGCAGATGAAGGCCATTCAGAAAGAGCTCGGCGACAGCGAAGAAGGTCACAACGAAGTCGAAGAGCTGAAAAAGCGCCTCGACGCCGCTGGCCTGCCAAAGGATGCCTATGCCAAGGCCCAGGCCGAGCTGAACAAGCTCAAGCAGATGTCGCCGATGTCGGCCGAAGCCACCGTGGTGCGTTCCTACCTCGACTGGCTGGTGCAGGTGCCGTGGAAGGCTCAGAGCAAGGTGCGCCTGGACCTGGCCAAGGCCGAGGAAATCCTCGACGCCGACCACTACGGGCTGGAAGAGGTCAAGGAGCGCATCCTTGAGTACCTCGCCGTGCAGAAGCGGGTGAAAAAGATCCGTGGCCCGGTACTGTGCCTGGTAGGGCCGCCTGGCGTGGGTAAAACCTCGCTGGCCGAGTCGATCGCCAGTGCCACCAACCGCAAGTTCGTGCGCATGGCCCTCGGTGGCGTGCGTGATGAAGCCGAGATTCGCGGCCACCGCCGTACCTACATCGGTTCGATGCCCGGTCGTCTGATTCAGAAAATGACCAAGGTTGGCGTGCGCAACCCGCTGTTCCTGCTCGACGAAATCGACAAGATGGGCAGCGACATGCGTGGCGATCCTGCCTCGGCGCTGCTGGAGGTACTCGACCCCGAGCAGAACCACAACTTCAACGATCACTACCTGGAAGTCGACTACGACCTCTCGGACGTGATGTTCCTCTGCACCTCCAACTCGATGAACATCCCGCCAGCGTTGCTGGACCGGATGGAGGTCATCCGTCTGCCGGGTTACACCGAGGACGAGAAGATCAACATCGCGGTCAAGTACCTGTCGCCCAAGCAGATCAAGGCCAACGGCCTGAAGAAGGGCGAGCTGGAGGTAGACGTCTCGGCAATCCGCGACATCATCCGCTATTACACCCGCGAAGCCGGTGTGCGGGGCCTGGAGCGCCAGATTGCGAAGATCTGCCGCAAGGTGGTCAAGGAGCACTCCGGGCTCAAGCAAGTGGCGGTGAAGGTCACGGGCGAGCAGCTCGAGCACTACCTTGGCGTGCGCAAATACCGCTACGGTCTGGCCGAGCAGCAGGATCAGGTCGGTCAGGTCACTGGCCTTGCCTGGACCCAGGTGGGCGGTGAGCTGTTGACCATCGAGGCCGCGGTCATTCCGGGCAAGGGCCAGCTGATCAAGACCGGTTCGCTCGGTGATGTGATGGTCGAGTCCATCACTGCCGCGCAAACCGTGGTGCGCAGCCGGGCCAGGAGCCTGGGGATTCCTGCTGACTTCCACGAGAAGCGCGACACCCACATCCACATGCCCGAAGGTGCCACGCCCAAGGATGGTCCAAGTGCCGGTATCGGCATGTGCACCGCTCTGGTCTCGGCCCTGACCCAGATCCCGGTGCGTGCCGATGTGGCGATGACTGGCGAGATTACCCTGCGTGGTCAAGTGCTGGCGATTGGCGGTTTGAAGGAAAAACTGCTGGCCGCGCACCGTGGTGGAATCAAGACGGTGATCATTCCGGAAGAGAATGTGCGTGATCTGAAGGAAATTCCTGAGAATATTAAGCAGGATCTGCAGATTAAACCGGTCAAATGGATTGACGAAGTCCTCCAAATTGCGCTGCAATACGCCCCGGAGCCCTTGCCCGATGTGGCTCCGGAGATTGTCGCCAAGGATGAAAAGCGCGACAGCGATTCCAAGGAAAGAATCAGCACACATTAGTACGTATTTGGCTGGGGGGCTTTCTTGACAGTATTTTCAGGCCCTTGTTATAAAGCGGCACTTAAGTGTCAACAGGCCACCCAGCGCTCGTTTAGCTTTTCATTACATACTTAGAAACAAACTCAATAGAGATATAAGGGGACTTAGAGTGAACAAGTCGGAACTGATTGACGCTATCGCCGCATCTGCTGATATTTCGAAAGCTGCCGCTGGCAAAGCGCTGGACGCAGTAATTGATTCCGTCACCGGCGCCCTGAAGGCAGGTGACTCCGTGGTACTGGTAGGTTTCGGTACCTTCTCCGTCACCGACCGTCCAGCTCGCACCGGCCGCAACCCGCAAACCGGCAAGACCCTGGAAATCCCTGCCGCCAAGAAGCCTGGCTTCAAGGCTGGCAAGGCACTGAAAGAAGCCGTCAACTAAGTCGCTTCCTTCAGGCTCACGCCTAACCGAGCCAGGCTCACGCCTGGGCCGGCTGCCGAGCGCCGGGAGGCCTGATATCAGGTTCCCGGCGCTCGGCCAGTTACGAGAAGGCGCATCCTCGGATGCGCCTTTCTTCTATCAGGACTCTACCCACGCTCCACGGTTGGTTCATTCAGTACAACCGTTTCTGGGGGACGCATGCTGCAGAATATCAGGGACAATTCACAAGGTTGGATTGCCAAGACCATCATCGGTGTCATCGTAGCCTTGATGGCACTGACCGGCTTCGATGCCATCTTCCAGGCCACCACCAACAGCCAGGACGCTGCCAAGGTCAATGGCGACACGATCAGCCAGAACGAGCTGAGCCAGGCCGTCGACATGCAACGTCGGCAGCTGATGCAACAGCTGGGCAAGGATTTCGATCCGGCCATGCTCAACGAGCAAATGCTGCGTGAAGCCGCGCTCAAGGGGCTGATCGATCGCAAGTTGCTGCTCCAGGGCGCCGAAGACGCCAAGTTCGCTTTCTCCGAGGCGGCCCTCGACCAACTGATCCTGCAAACGCCTGAGTTCCAGGAAGATGGCAAGTTCAGCGCCGAGCGTTTCGACCAGGTCATTCGCCAGATGGGCTACGGCCGTCTGCAATTCCGCGAAATGCTGGCCCAGGAAATGCTCATCGGCCAACTGCGCACCGGCCTTGCCGGCAGCGGTTTTGTCACCGATGACCAGGTCGACGCCTTTGCCCGCCTGGAAAAGCAGACCCGTGATTTCGCCTCGCTGACGTTCAAGGCCGACCCGGCCGCGGTCAAGGTCACCGACGAGCAGATCAAGGCTCACTACGACGAGCACGCCAAGGAATTCATGAGCCCCGATCAGGTCGTCATCGACTACATCGAGCTGAAGAAATCCGCGTTCTTCGACCAGGTTGAAGTCAACCAGGACGAGCTCAAGGCACTGTATGAGAAAGAAATCGCCAACCTCGCCGAGCAGCGTCATGCCGCGCATATCCTTGTCGAAATCAACGACAAGGTGAACGAGGGCCAGGCCAAGGCCAAGATCGAAGAGATCCAGGCGCGTCTGGCCAAGGGCGAAAGCTTTGCCACCCTGGCCAAGGAATTCTCCCAGGACCCGGGCTCGGCCAGCAACGGCGGTGACCTCGGCTATGCCGGGCAGGGCGTCTATGATCCGGCCTTCGAAGATGCGCTGTATGCGCTGAACAAGGACCAGGTCTCGGGGCCGGTGCGTACCGAATACGGTTTCCACCTGATCAAGCTGCTCGATGTGCAGGCGCCTGAAGTGCCAAGCTTCGACAGCCTGAAAGACAAGCTGACCCGTGAGCTCAAGACCCAGCAGGTCGAACAGCGCTTCGTCGAAGTGACCAAGCAACTGGAAGACTCGGCATTCGAAGCCTCCGACCTGGCCCAGCCGGCTCAGGAACTGGGCCTCAACGTGCACACCTCGCCAGCGTTCGGTCGCGAAGGCGGCGAAGGCATCACTGCCAACCGTGCCGTGATCCAGGCCGCGTTCAGCACCGAAGTGCTGGAAGAGGGTTCCAACAGCACGGCGATCGAGCTGGATCCGGAAACCATCGTGGTGCTGCGCGTCAAGGAACACCGCAAGCCTGAGCAACTGGGCCTTGAAGTCGTCTCCGAGAGCATCCGCAAGCACCTGGCCAAAGAGCAGGCGACTGCCGCTCTGAAGACCAAGGCCGATGCCCTGATCGCCGGTCTGCGCGATGGCAAGATTGCCCTGGCGGCCAGCCAGGAGGGTCAAGCCTGGAAGGTCCAGGAAGCGGTGTCGCGCAGCCAGGAAGGTATCGACCCGGTCGAGCTGCAGGCGGTGTTCCGCATGAGCAAGCCAGAAGCCAAGGACAAGCCGGTGTACACCAGCGTCACCCTGGCGGACGGTAGCCTGGTGGTACTGCGCCTGAACGGCGTCAACGAAGGCGCTGCGGCCACTGAAGAAGAGAAGGCGACCTACCGCCGCTTCCTCGCTTCGCGTGCTGGCCAGCAGGACTTCGCGGCGTACCGCAAGCAGTTGGAAGCCAAGGCGGATATCACTCGCTACTGAGTGCTTGATGCTTGAAACAGAAAAGGCCGCTGATGCGGCCTTTTTTGTTTTCAGGGTCTAGGAATGTACTGGCCCCTGTGGGAGCTGGCTTGCCAGCGATCGAGCGCGAAGCGGGCGCAATCCAGGCGACGCGACTAGGCCGGTGTTGGCGCCAGAAACGCTGCCTCCAGCAACTGCCGTGTATACGCATGCTGCGGATCGGCAAAGATATCCGCCGCCACCCCTTGCTCCACCACCTGACCTTGCTTGACCACCATCAGCTGATGACTGAGCGCCTTGACCACCGCGAGGTCGTGGCTGATGAACAGGTAGGTGAGGTTGTATTTGCTCTGCAATGAGCGCAGCAGTTCCACCACCTGGCGCTGCACGGTACGGTCCAATGCCGAGGTGGGCTCATCAAGCAGGATCAGCGCAGGCTTGAGCACCAATGCCCGGGCGATGGCAATCCGCTGACGTTGACCGCCGGAGAACTCGTGCGGATAACGATGCCGCGCCTGCGGGTCGAGCCCTACTTCCTGCAAGGCGGCAATGATCGCCTGTTCCTGCTCGGCGGCGCTGCCCATGCGGTGGATGCGCAGGCCTTCGCCGACAATATCGCTGACGCACATGCGCGGGCTGAGGCTGCCGAACGGGTCCTGGAAAACCACCTGCATCTGCCGGCGCAGGGGGCGTATCTGTTGCTGGGTCAGGTTTTCCAGGGCCGTACCCTGGAAGCGGATGCTGCCCTGGCTGCCGAGCAGGCGCAGGATCGCCAGGCCCAGGGTCGACTTGCCCGAGCCGCTCTCGCCAACGATGCCCAGGGTCTGGCCCTGGGGCAGATCGAAGTTGATGCCGTCGACCGCCTTGACGTAATCGACGGTGCGCCGCAGCAGGCCCTTCTTGATCGGGAACCAGACGCGCAGGTCCTCGACCTGCAGCATCGGTGCGCCAGGCGGGTTGCCGGCCGGGCCGCCGCTGGGCTCGGCTCCGAGAAGCATCTGCGTGTAGGGGTGTTTGGGGTTGCGGAACAGTTCTTCGCAATCGGCCTGTTCGACGATCTGGCCCTTTTGCATCACGCAGACCCGGTGGGCGATGCGCTTGACCAGGTTGAGGTCGTGGCTGATCAGTAGCAGGGCCATGCCCAGGCGGGCCTGCAGCGATTTGAGCAGTTCGAGGATCTTCAACTGCACGGTGACGTCCAGCGCCGTGGTCGGTTCGTCGGCGATCAGCAGGTCGGGCTCGTTGGCCAGGGCCATGGCGATCATCACACGCTGTCTCTGACCGCCTGAGAGCTCGTGTGGCAGCGCTTTGAGACGTTTGTGGGGCTCGGGTATGCCGACCATCGCCAGCAGCTCCAGGGTGCGCTCAGTGGCCGCCTTGCCGCGCAGGCCCTTGTGCAGCAGGAGGATCTCGTTGATCTGCTTTTCGATGTTGTGCAGCGGGTTGAGCGAAGTCATCGGCTCCTGGAAGATCATCGCCACGCGGTTGCCGCGAATGCGCCGCATCTTTTTCTCGTCGAGGGTCAGCAGGTCGTTACCCTCGAACAGGATGCTGCCGCTCGGGTGCCGGGCCAGGGGGTAGGGCAGCAGGCGCAGGATCGAGTGCGCTGTCACCGACTTGCCCGAACCGCTTTCGCCGACCAGGGCCAGGGTTTCGCCGCGGCGGATGTCGAAGCTGACGCCTTCGACCACCCGCTGGCATTGATCGCCGGTGACGAACTCGACGGCCAGGTCGCGGACTTCGATCAAGGTTTCCTTGCTCATCTCATTTCCTCGGGTCGAAGGCATCGCGGGCGGACTCGCCGATGAACACCAGCAGGCTGAGCATCAGCGCCAGCACGGCAAATGCGCTCATGCCTAGCCAGGGCGCTTGCAGGTTGGACTTGCCCTGGGCTACCAGCTCACCCAGCGATGGCGCACCGGGCGGCAGGCCGAAGCCGAGGAAGTCCAGGGCGGTCAGGGTGCCGATGGCGCCAGTGAGAATGAACGGCATGAAGGTCATGGTCGAGATCATCGCGTTGGGCAGGATATGCCGGTACATGATCGCGCCGTTCTGCATGCCCAGTGCCCGCGCCGCACGCACGTATTCAAGGTTGCGTCCGCGCAGGAACTCGGCGCGTACCACATCCACCAGGCTCATCCACGAGAACAGCAACATGATCCCCAGCAGCCACCAGAAGTTCGGTTGCACGAAACTGGCGAGGATGATCAACAGGTACAGCACCGGCAGTCCCGACCAGATTTCCAGGAAGCGCTGCCCGACCAGGTCCACCCAGCCGCCGTAAAAGCCCTGCAGGGCGCCGGCGATCACGCCGATGATCGAGCTGAGGATGGTCAGGGTCAGGGCAAACAGCACCGAGATACGGAAACCATAGATGACCCGTGCCAGCACGTCGCGGCCCTGGTCGTCGGTGCCCAGCCAGTTCTGCGCCGACGGCGGGGCAGGGGCCGGGACCTTGAGGTCGTAGTTGATGCTCTGGTAGCCGAACGGGATCGGCGCCCACAGCACGAAGCTGTCCTTGGCGGCGAGCAGCTCGCGGATGTACGGGCTCTTGTAGTTGGCTTCCAGCGGGAACTCGCCGCCGAACGTGGTTTCCGGGTAGCGCTTGAGCGCCGGGAAATACCATTCGCCGTCGTAGCGCACGGCCAGGGGCTTGTCGTTGGCGATCAGTTCGGCGCCCAGGCTCAGGCCGAACAGGATCAGGAACAGCCACAGCGACCACCAACCGCGGCGGTTGGCCTTGAAGCGCTCGAAGCGCCGGCGATTCAGAGGTGACAGGTTCATCTCAGTGCTCCCGGCTGTCGAAGTCGATGCGTGGGTCGACCAGGGTGTAGGTCAGGTCGCCGATCAGCTTCACCACCAGCCCGAGCAGGGTGAAGATGAACAGGGTGCCGAAGACCACCGGGTAGTCGCGGTTGATCGCCGCCTCGAAACTCATCAGGCCCAGGCCGTCGAGGGAGAAGATCACCTCGATCAGCAAGGAGCCGGTGAAGAAGATGCCGATGAACGCCGAGGGAAAGCCGGCGATCACCAGCAGCATGGCATTGCGGAAGACATGACCGTAGAGCACGCGGTTGGGGCTCAGGCCCTTGGCCTTGGCGGTGACTACGTACTGCTTGTTGATTTCGTCGAGGAAGCTGTTCTTGGTCAGCAGGGTCATGGTTGCGAAGTTGCCGATCACCAGCGCGGTTACCGGCAGCACCAGGTGCCAGAAGTAGTCGAGCAACTTGCCGGTGGTGCTCAGCTCGTCGAAGTTGTTCGAGGTCAGGCCGCGCAACGGGAACCAGTCCAGGTAGCTGCCGCCGGCGAACAGCACGATCAGCAGGATGGCGAACAGGAAAGCGGGGATGGCGTAGCCGATGATGATCGCCGAGCTGGTCCAGACATCGAAGTGGCTGCCGTGACGGGTGGCCTTGGCGATTCCCAGGGGGATCGACACCAGGTACATGATCAGCGTGCTCCATAGCCCCAGGGAGATCGACACCGGCATCTTTTCGATGATCAGGTCGATGACCTTGGCATCGCGAAAGAAGCTGTCGCCAAAATCCAGCCGGGCGTAGTTCTTGATCATGATCCACAAGCGTTCCGGCGCCGACTTGTCGAAGCCGTACATCTGCTCGATTTCCTTGATCAGTGCCGGGTCCAGGCCCTGGGCGCCGCGGTAGTTGGAGCCGGCCACGGAGACTTCGGCGCCGCCACCGGCGATACGACTGGTGGCGCCCTCGAAGCCTTCGAGCTTGGCGATCATCTGTTCCACCGGGCCGCCGGGGGCGGCCTGGATGATGATGAAGTTGATGATCAGGATGCCCAGCAGGGTCGGGATGATCAGCAGCAAACGGCGAAAGATATAGGCCAGCATGCTATTTCGCCCCTTCGGCCGCTTGCGCTTCGGGCGCCGGGTTCAGCGGCACTACCGGCTCGACATCGGGCTTGATCCACCAGGTGTTGATACCGATGTCGTACTTGGGCGAAACCTTGGGGTGGCCGATGTGGTTCCAGTAGGCCACGCGCCAGGTCTTGATGTGCCAGTTGGGGATCACGTAGTAGCCCCATTGCAGCACCCGGTCCAGGGCGCGCGAGTGCTCGATCAGGCTCTGTCGCGAATCGGCGTTGATCAGTTGCTCCACCAGGGTGTCGATGGCCGGGTCTTTCAGGCCGATGAAGTTGCGGCTGCCGGGATTGTCGGCGGCGGCGCTCTGCCAGAACTCGCGTTGCTCGTTACCCGGGGAGTTGGACTGCGGGTAGCCGCCGACGATCATGTCGAAATCCCGCGAGCGCAGGCGGTTGATGTATTGCGAGACATCGACCCGGCGAATCACCAGGTCGATACCCAGGTCCGCCAGGTTGCGCTTGAACGGCAGCAGGATGCGCTCGAATTCGGTCTGCGCCAGGAGAAATTCAATGGACACCGGCTTGCCCTGGGCGTCGACCATCTTGTCGTCGACAATGCGCCAGCCAGCCTCCTGCAGCAGCTTGTAGGCCTTGCGCTGCTGTTCGCGGATCATGCCGCTGCCATCGGTAACCGGGTTGGCAAAGGCCTGGGTGAACACCAGGTCGGGGATCTTGCCGCGCAGCGGTTCGAGAATCTTCAGCTCGGCGGCGTCGGGCAGGTCGCGGGCGGCCATGTCGGAGTTCTCGAAGTAGCTGCGGGTGCGGGTGTAGGCACCGTTGAACAGCTGCTTGTTGGTCCATTCGAAGTCCAGCAGCAGGCTCAGTGCTTCACGTACCCGCACATCCTGGAACAGCGGGCGGCGAATGTTGTAGATAAAGCCCTGCATGCCGGTCGGGTTGCCGTTGGGCAACTCTTCGAGGATCAGGCGCTTCTGCCGCACTGCCGGCACGTCATAGGCGGTGGCCCAGCTCTTCGCTGCGGTTTCCAGGCGGTAGTCGAACTGGCCGGCCTTGAGCGCTTCGAGGGTGACTGCGCTGTCGCGGTAGTAGTCGGTGGTCATCTCGTCGAAGTTGTAGAAACCACGGTTGACCGCCAGGTCCTTGCCCCAGTAGTCCTTGACCCGCTCGTAGCGGATCGAGCGCCCCGGCTTGACCTCGGCGACCTTGTACGGGCCGCTGCCCAGGGGGATTTCCAGGTTGCCCTTGGTGAACTCGCGGCTTTCCCAGAAGTGCTTGGGCAATACCGGCAACTGGCCGAGGATCAGCGGCAGTTCGCGGTTGTTGCTGTGCTTGAACTTGAACAACACCCGCTGCGGGTCTTCGGCGATCACTTCGGCGACATCGGCGTAGTAGCCGCGGTACAGCGGTGCGCCGTGCTTGATCAGGGTGTTGAAGGTGAACACCACGTCTTCGGCGTGCATCGGGTGGCCGTCATGAAAACGCGCTTCGGGGCGCAGGTAGAAGCGCACCCAGCTGTTGTCCGGGGCTTTTTCGATCTTGCCGGCGACCAGGCCGTACTCGGTGAAAGGTTCATCCAGGCTCTGGGTCATCAGGGTGTCGTAGATCAGGCCGATGTCGTCGGCGGCTACGCCCTTGTTGATGAACGGGTTGAGGCTGTCGAAACCGCCGAAGCCGGCCTGGCGAAAGGTGCCGCCCTTGGGCGCGTCGGGGTTGACGTAGTCGAAGTGCTTGAAGCTGGCCGGGTATTTCGGCGCTTCGTCGTAGAGGGTCAAGGCGTGTTGCGGTGCAGCCAGTGCCTGGCCGCCAAGGCAGGCCAGCAGCAGTGCGCAGGCCTTCAGGCGCAGGCGGGACATTGGCATCATTGGGCTTTCTCCGAAGGCTTGATCCACCAGCTGTTGAGCCCCAGGGTGTAGGGCGGCGTGGCCACAAAGGCAAAGCGATTGCGGTAGGCCAGGCGGTGGTTGTCGAGATACCAGTTGGGAATCATGTAGTACTGCCACAGCAGCACCCGGTCCAGGGCGCGCGCCGCAGCCACTTGGTCTTCGCGGCTCTGGGCGGCCAGCAGGGTGTCGAGCAGGTGATCGACCACCGGGTCTTTCACGCCAGCATAGTTCTTGCTGCCCTTGGTCGAGGCCTGGCTTGAGTGAAAGTACAGCCATTGTTCAAGGCCTGGGCTCAGGGTCTGGTTCAGGGTCATCAGAATCATGTCGAAATCGAACTGGTCCAGGCGTTGTTTGTACTGGGCCCGGTCTACGGTGCGCAAGCGCGCTTCGATGCCGATACTGGCGAGATTTTCGACATAAGGTTGCAGGATCCGTTCAAGGTTCGGATTGACCAGCAACAGCTCCAGCTTCAAGGGTTGCCCGGCACTGTTGAGCAGGCGCGGCCCTGTGAGCTTCCAGCCGGCCTGGCCGAGCAAGTCGAGGGCCTGGCGCAGGGTCTGGCGGTTGATGCCACGCCCGTCGGTGTGGCTGACCTTGTACGGCTCGGTGAACAGCGCCGTGGGCAGTTGCTTGCGGTAAGGGGCCAGCAGCAGCCACTCCTTGCCCACCGGCAGGCCGCTGGCAGCGAACTCGCTGTTGGGGTAGTAGCTGCTGGCGCGTTGGTAGGCGCTGCTGAACAGGGCGCGGTTGGTCCATTCGAAGTCGAGCATCAACCCCAGTGCCTGACGCACCCGCGCATCGCTGAAGGTCGCCCGGCGGCTGTTCATGAACAGGCCCTGGGTCTGGGTCGGGATCTTGTGCGGGATCTGCGCCTTGATCACATCGCCGCGACGTACCGCCGGGAAGTTGTAGCCGTTGGCCCAGTTCTTCGCCTGGTGCTCGATGTAAATGTCGAACTCGCCGGCCTTGAAGGCTTCGAAGGCCACCGCGCTGTCGCGATAGAACTCGTACTCGACGCGGTCGACGTTGTACTTGCCGCGGTTGACCGCCAGGTCCTTGCCCCAGTAGTTCTTTACCCGCTCGAACACCAGGCGCCGCCCCGGCTGCACCTGGGTGATGCGGTACGGGCCGCTGCCCAGCGGCGGCTCGAAGGTGGTGGCCTTGAAGTCGCGGCCTTTCCAGTAATGCGCCGGCAGCACCGGCATCTCGCCCAGGCGCAGGATCAGCAGCGGATTGCCGGCGCGCTTGAAGACGAAGCGGATGCGTCTCGGGTTGAGGATGTCGACGCGCTGTACTTCCTGCAGGTTGGTCCGGTAGATCGGGTGACCTTCCTTGAGCAGGGTGCGATAGGAGAACGCCACGTCGGCGGCGGTGATCGGCTTGCCATCGTGAAAATGCGCCTCGGGGCGCAGGTTGAACACCACCCAGCTACGGTCGTCGCTGTATTCGACGGAGCCTGCGATCAGGCCATAGCTGGACGTGGCCTCATCGCCGGACGGGTCGTACTGGCCGGTGCCGACCATCAGGGTTTCGTTCAGCTCGCTCACCCCGTACTGCAGGAAGTTCGGCGTGGTGACCGGGCTTGAGCCCTTGAAGGTATAGGGGTTGAGGGTGTCGAAGGTGCCAAATGCCATGGCCCGCAAGGTGCCGCCCTTGGGCGCTTGCGGATTGACCCAGTCGAAGTGGGTGAATTTGGCTGGATACTTGAGCGTGCCGAACTGGGCGTAACCGTGGCTTTCGCTGATTGTCGCGCCCGCGGGAAAGCTCAAGGCCAGGCTGAGTGACAGCAACAGGAGGGGACGTATCAAGTCGAGATCCGATCCAGGCGGCTTGGGCTTTATTCCAGATACAGTAACAGCTTGTATCGACTGGAAAAAGAGTGCCGCGTGGGGCGGGCCAGGCGGCTCCGGTCACTGACCGGAGCGCGGACCTCAATGGTTGAGGTAGACGGTCAGGGTCTGGCCCGGCTTGAGGGCGTGGCCGCTGCGTGGATTCCAGCGCTTGAGGTGCTGCATCTCGACGTTGAAGCGCTTGGCCACCAGGTACAGCGAGTCGCCTTTGCGCACCTTGTACTGGGTGGATTTCTTCTGGTTCTTCGCGCCAACCGGCTGGGTGCTCTGCATCACCAGGGTCTGGCCGGCCTTGAGGTTTTTGCCGGAGAGCTTGTTCCAGCGTTGCAGGTCCTTGACGCTGACCTTGTTGGCCTTGGCGATGCTGGCCAGGTTGTCGCCACGCTTGACCCGGTAACGGCTGTTGCGGATCGTGGTGGTGCGCGGCGCAGCCTCGGCCAGGGCGGCTTCGAATACGGCTTTTTTCGGCTGCAGGCTGAGCAGCTCTTCAGGCTTCATGTTCGACAGCGAGGCGGTCAGCAGTTGCGCCTTGGCGGTCGGCACCAGCAGCTGCTGCGGGCCGTCGACGGTCATGCGCTTCTTGAACGCCGGGTTGAGCTGGAACAGTTCGTCTTCGTCGATCTCGGCCAGGGCGGCGACTCGCGACAGGTCGAGGCGATCCTTGATCGCCACGGCCTCGAAGTAGGGTTCGTTGGCAATCGGGTTGAGGTTGACGCCATAGGCCTGCGGTGTCATCACCACCTGCGACAGGGCCAGCAGCTTGGGTACGTAGTCGCGGGTTTCCTTCGGCAGCGGCAGGTTCCAGTAGTCGGTTGGCAGGCCGAGCTTCTCATTGCGCTCGATGGCGCGGCTGACCGTGCCTTCACCGGCGTTGTAGGCCGCCAGGGCCAGCAGCCAGTCACCGTTGAACATGTCGTGCAGACGGTTCAGGTAGTCCAGCGCGGCGTTGGTCGAGGCGGTGATGTCGCGACGGCCATCGTAGAAGCGGGTCTGGCGCAGGTTGAAGTAACGCCCGGTGGAGGGGATGAACTGCCACAGGCCTACCGCATGGGCCCGCGAATAGGCCATGGGGTTGTAGGCGCTCTCGATCGCCGGCAGCAGGGCCAGCTCCAGCGGCATGTTGCGCTCTTCGAGGCGTTCGACGATGTAGTGGATGTACAGGCTGCCACGGTCGCCGGCGTTCTCGAGGAACGAGGGGTTGCTGGCGAACCACAGGCGCTGCTGTTCGATACGCGGGTTGACCGCAACGCCGTCCTGCAGCACAAAGCCCTGGCGCATGCGTTCCCAGACGTCCTGAGGCGCCTGCTCGACCGGCTTGACCGGTACGATCAGCGGTTTCTGCTTGGCCCGTGCCTGGTAGTTGTGCGCGCGAACGCTGTCGGATTCGTCGACTTGACGGGTGCTCTGGCAGCCCACGAGAGTGGCGGCCAGGGCTAGCGCACTGGCTTGGGCCAGGCGCGTCAGGGCGACGGAATTGAAGGTTCTGCGGCTATTGGACGACATTGGCTGGGACGAAGTTCCGGGCAAAAATGTCGGGCGATTCTAGAAAGCGGCCCCCCAACGGTCAACCTTTCAGAACTTTCCGTCACCAGCAGGGGCTGTTTAGAACCTATCTTTCCAAGCACGTAACCCAGCAAAAACAGCACTTGGCGTGGGGTTTATCGGGCCATTCCGTTCGTCTAGTTTTTCTTTAACGGATGTTTCGGTGGTCCGCAGGAAAGGGTTTGTCAGCTTTTCCAGGTCCAGGGTTGACGGCAACGTGATGCGATCCTGCGCCCTTAACTGGGTAACGTCGGCAAAGCGTTGGGCAATGTGCGGGTTGCCAGGCTCCACGGCCTGGGCAAAGCGCAGGTTGCTGAGGGTGTACTCGTGAGTGCAATACACCAGGGTCTCGCCAGGCAGGGCGGCCAGGCGTTGCAGGGAGTGGTGCATCTGCTCCGGCGTGCCTTCGAAGAGGCGCCCGCAACCGGCGGCGAACAGGGTATCGCCACAGAACAGCACGGGCGTGGCCGTCTGCTGGCAATAATAGGCAATGTGTCCCAGGGTGTGTCCAGGCACGGCGATGATCTGGAAATCCAGACCCAGAACGCGCACGCTGGCGTTGTCGTCGAGGGCCTGGTCGCGGCCGGGGATGCGCTCGTGGGCAGGGCCGTACACGGTGGCGCCGGTTTGCGCCTTGAGCTGCTCGACGCCACCGACATGGTCGTGATGGTGATGGGTAACGAGGATGTCGCTCAGTTGCCAGCCGGGATGGCGTTCAAGCCAGGCCAGTACCGGTGCTGCATCGCCCGGATCGACCACCGCGCAACGCTGGTTGGCAGAATCTTGTAACAACCAGATGTAGTTATCGTTGAAAGCGGGCAGGGCATCGATCTGTATCATGGTGCGATTCGCCAAACGGTGGACATGGGTGCATCTTAGTAGCTATGCGCGCTGTCGAGAACCTTCAAGGGAGACTGCAATGACCGATCAAGCCTTCGCCCAGGCCGATCCGCAGTGGCTGGAGCTGATCAGCCTGGCCCGCGACTGGTTCGCCGGCCCCCTCGGGCAACTTATGCTCAAGGAGGAACAACGCCTGCTCGAGGAAGAACTGGGGCGTTACTTCGGTGGTTACCTGGTGCACTACGGCCCCTGCGCCGAAGCGCCGCCCAAGGCCCCGCAGGTGCAGCGCAACGTGCGCTTGGGCGCGCCGCTGCCCGGGGTCGAGATTGTCTGCGAAGAACAGGCCTGGCCACTGAGCGAGCATGCCGCCGATGTCGTGGTACTGCAGCATGGCCTGGACTTCAGCCTGTCGCCCCATGGCCTGCTGCGTGAAGCCGCGAGCAGCGTGCGCCCGGGCGGCCATCTGCTGATCGTCGGTATCAACCCCTGGAGCAGTTGGGGCGTGCGCCGGGTGTTTGCCCATGATGCCCTGCGCAAGGCGCGCTGCATTTCCCCGTCGCGGGTTGGCGACTGGCTCAACCTGCTGGGCTTCGCGCTGGAGAAACGCCGCTTCGGGTGCTATCGTCCGCCGCTCGCATCCCCCGCCTGGCAACAGCGCCTGGCCGGTTGGGAGCGGATCGCCGGTGGCTGGCAGAGTGCCGGTGGCGGTGTCTACCTGCTGGTGGCGCGCAAGATGGTGGTCGGCTTGCGGCCCCTGCGCCTGGAGCGCCGTGAGCCGATGGGCAAGCTGCTGCCGCTGCCGATGGCCAAGGTCAACCGGCGCCATTCCGAACCCTGAGCTCCGGGCCCCAAGGGCACGGGGTCAAATCATTGATGAAAAGGCTGTAAATGAGCGATAGCGTCGAGATCTTCACCGATGGTGCCTGCAAGGGTAACCCTGGCCCGGGCGGCTGGGGCGTGCTGATGGTATGCAAGGGCGTCGAAAAGGAACTGTGGGGCGGCGAACGCGAGACCACCAACAACCGCATGGAACTGATGGCGGCGATCAAGGGCCTGGAAGCACTCAAGCGCGAGTGCGAAGTGCTGCTGGTCACCGACTCCCAGTACGTGATGAAAGGCATCAACGAATGGATGGTCAACTGGAAGAAGCGCGGCTGGAAAACAGCCGCCAAGGAACCGGTAAAGAATGCCGACCTCTGGCAGTTGCTCGATGAGCAGGTTGGCCGTCACAAGGTGACCTGGAAATGGGTACGCGGGCACATTGGCCACCATGGCAACGAGCGCGCCGACCAGTTGGCCAACCGTGGTGTTGACGAGGTCCGTGGCCTGCGCTGAGCACACCGGCCGCCACTCCTCCTTGAGCTGAGGTAGAATGGCCGGCTTTTCACCAGACTGTACGCGGCAGGAGACCATCGGCGTGGAGATTCAGAACAACAGGTCGGTCGTCCTCGACACCGAAACCACCGGTATGCCGGTGACTGACGGACACCGGGTCATCGAGATCGGGTGTGTCGAGCTGATGGGGCGGCGCCTGACCGGACGGCACTTCCACGTCTATTTGCAGCCGGACCGCGAAAGTGACGAGGGGGCCATCGGCGTCCACGGTATCACCGACTCCTTCCTGCTCGACAAGCCGCGATTCGCCGAAGTCGCCGATGAGTTCTTCGAGTTCATCCAGGGCGCCCAGCTGATCATCCACAACGCGGCGTTCGACGTTGGCTTCATCAACAACGAATTCGCCTTGCTCGGCCAGCACGACCGCGCCGACATCTCCCAGCACTGCACCATCCTCGACACCCTGATGATGGCCCGCTCGCGCCATCCGGGACAGCGCAACAGCCTCGACGCGCTGTGCAAACGTTATGGCGTCGACAACTCCGGCCGTGAGCTGCACGGCGCACTGCTCGACTCCGAACTGTTGGCCGACGTCTACCTGAGCATGACCGGTGGCCAGACCAGCCTGTCGCTTGCCGGGCATGGTGCCGATGGTGAGGAAGAGGGTGACGACAACCGCGGCAGCGAGATCCGCCGCCTGCCCGCCAGCCGCCAGCCAGGGCGGATCATTCGCGCCACCGAGCAGGAGCTTGAACTGCACATGGCGCGTCTGGAGGCCATTGCCAAGTCAGCCGGTGGCCCGGCGCTGTGGCAGCAGCTGTCCGAAGCAAACTGAGGCAATTTGCCGCGCAGGGGCGCTGGCGACCTTCTACCCTGAGGTGACAAAGCTGTTACCCGGAGGAAGCGCCCGCCCATGTACAAGGACCTCAAGTTCCCCGTCCTGATCGTGCATCGCGATATCAAGGCCGATACGGTCGCAGGCGAGCGTGTTCGCGGTATTGCCCAGGAGCTGGCCCAGGACGGCTTCACCATCCTGCCGGCCGTCGATTACGCCGAAGGCCGCCTGGTCGCCGCGACCCATCATGGCCTGGCGTGCATGCTGATTGCTGCCGAAGGTGCTGGCGAAAATACCCACCTTTTACAGAACATGGTCGAGCTGATTCGCCTGGCCAGGGTGCGCGCACCGCACCTGCCGATCTTCGCCCTGGGCGAGCAGGTGACCCTGGAGAATGCTCCCGCCGATGTCATCAGTGAGCTTAACCAGCTGCGCGGCATCCTCTACCTGTTTGAAGACACCGTGCCGTTTCTCGCCCGCCAGGTGGCGCGGGCTGCGCACAGTTATCTGGATGGCCTGCTGCCGCCGTTTTTCAAAGCGCTGGTGCAGCACACCGCGCAATCGAACTACTCATGGCACACTCCCGGCCATGGCGGTGGCGTGGCCTATCGCAAAAGCCCGGTCGGCCAGGCCTTTCACCAGTTCTTCGGGGAGAACACCCTGCGCTCGGACCTGTCGGTGTCGGTCCCTGAGTTGGGCTCGCTGCTCGACCACACCGGGCCCCTGGCAGCTGCCGAGGCGCGGGCGGCAAAGAACTTCGGCGCCGACCATACTTTCTTCGTGATCAACGGCACTTCGACCGCCAACAAGATCGTCTGGCACTCGATGGTCGGCCGTGATGACCTGGTGCTGGTGGACCGCAACTGCCACAAGTCGGTGGTCCACGCGATCATCATGACCGGGGCCATCCCCTTGTACCTGTGCCCCGAACGCAACGAGCTGGGCATCATCGGGCCGATCCCGCTGAGTGAGTTCAGCCCGGTATCGATCCAGGCCAAGATCCAGGCCAATCCTTTGGCCCGGGGTCGCCCGCCCAAGGTCAAGCTGGCGGTGGTAACCAATTCCACCTACGACGGGCTGTGCTACAACGCCGAGCTGATCAAGCAGGAACTGGGCAACAGTGTCGAGGTGTTGCACTTCGATGAGGCCTGGTATGCCTATGCGGCGTTTCACGAGTTCTTCCGCGGGCGCTACGCCATGGGCACTTCGCGCAGCGCCGACAGCCCGCTGGTGTTCAGCACGCATTCGACCCACAAGCTGCTGGCGGCCTTCAGCCAGGCTTCGATGATCCATGTGCAGGACGGCGGTGCCCGGCAGCTGGACCGCGATCGCTTCAACGAAGCCTTCATGATGCACATTTCCACGTCGCCGCAGTACAGCATCCTCGCCTCGCTGGATGTGTCGTCGGCGATGATGGAAGGCCCGGCCGGGCGCTCCTTGCTGCAGGAAATGTTCGATGAGGCGCTGAGCTTTCGCCGGGCCATGGCCAACCTGCGTGAGCACATGGCTGCGGATGACTGGTGGTTCAGCATCTGGCAGCCACCGCTGGGTGAGGGTGCAAGGCAGGTCAAGACCGAAGACTGGCTGCTGCAGCCCCAGGCCGACTGGCATGGTTTTGGCGATGTCAGTGACGACTACGTGCTGCTCGACCCGATCAAGGTCACCCTGGTGATGCCGGGCCTCAGCGCCGGCGGTGCCTTGAGCGAGCACGGGATTCCGGCCGCGGTGGTCAGCAAGTTTCTCTGGGAGCACGGCCTGGTGGTGGAGAAGACCGGGCTTTACACCTTCCTGGTGCTGTTCTCGATGGGCATCACCAAGGGCAAATGGAGCACGCTGCTGACCGAGCTGCTCGAGTTCAAGCGTAACTACGATGCCAATACCGATTTACTCGAAAGCCTGTCCTGTGTCGCCGGTCTCGATCCTGTGCGCTACCAAGGGTTGGGGCTGCGGGATTTGTGTGACCAACTGCATGCCTGTTACCGCAGTAATGCCACTGCCAAGCAGCTCAAACGGCTGTTCACGCGCTTGCCTGAAGTGGTGATGAAACCCGCCGATGCCTATGACCGGATGGTGCGCGGGGAGGTCGAAGCGGTACCGATCGAGCAGTTGCTCGGGCGAATCGCTGCCGTGATGCTGGTGCCCTATCCGCCGGGAATTCCGTTGATCATGCCGGGGGAGCGCTTTACCGAGGCGACGCGTTCTATCATCGACTACCTGGCTTTTGCCGCCGCCTTTGACAGCGGTTTTCCCGGGTTTGTCGCGGATGTGCATGGGCTGCAGCATGAAACCACAGCGCAGGGGCGGGTCTATACCGTCGATTGCATCAAGGTGTGAGCAGGGTCAGGGAATACGGATGATTTCCACGCCACTCTGTACCAGCTCGAAGCGATCTTCACCCAGGTGGTTGACCCGGTCGCCGATTGCCAGCCTATAGGTAGTAATCGGCAGGGGTGCGCCACTACCGTCGGCCTGCAGGGTGGCTTCCTGGAACTCATGAACGGGATAGATGCGGCCCTCTGCGTCCCGTGCATGAAACTGTCCGACCAGTACTGCTGTCATTTACCGTGCAACCTCTGAAGAAATAAGGATCTGTCAGGCATAGACCACTGTTTTGCCTGGTAAGTTTTGCCCGCCTGGAAAAAAACTTCAGGGCCGCACGGGATCATCTATACCTACAACTCCCTTTGTTCTCCACGTCAGGAAATTGCCATGAGCCAGGTGTACTCAGTCGCCGTCGTCGTCGGCAGCTTGCGCAAGGAATCCCTCAACCGCAAGGTCGCCCGTGCGCTGGCGGAGCTCGCGCCGTCCAACCTCAAGCTGCACAACGTCGAAATCGGCGAGCTGGCCTTGTACAACGAAGATATCGACGCCAATCCGCCACAGGCCTACAAGACCTTCCGCGAGCAGATTCGCAGCAGTGATGCGGTGCTGTTCGTGACCCCGGAGTACAACCGCTCGGTGCCGGGGGTATTGAAAAATGCGATTGATGTGGGCTCGCGGCCTTATGGCCAGAGCGCCTGGAGTGGCAAGCCGGGGGCGGTGATCAGCGTGTCGCCGGGGGCGGTGGGCGGCTTTGGCGCCAACCATCACCTGCGCCAGTCGCTGGTGTTCCTCGATGTGCCGTGCATGCAGCAGCCGGAAGCGTACATCAGCGGGGCAGGGACGCTGTTCGATGAGCACGGCAAGCTGTCGGAGAAGACCCGGCCATTCCTGCAGACCTTTATCGACAAGTTTGCCGTGTGGGTCGAGCGTCACCAGAAGTGAGGCAGCTAATCGCGGGGCAAGCCCGCTCCTACCTGTAGGAGCGGGCTTGCCCCGCGATGGTGGGGTTACACCGCCTGCGGCATCTCGCCTCGCGCCAGGCGCTTGTTGATGTCGGCAATCACTTGCGGCAACTCGTTGATGGTGTCGATCAGGTAGTGCGGGCGCGAGCCTTCGAACAGCGCATGAATGCGCTTGCGCTCGCTGTCGAGCGTCTCCAAGGCCAGGGCGCGGTAACCTTCGTAGGTCAGGCCCAGGGCGTTGCCCGAACACACCAGCGCCACCGTCCACATGCCGGCACGACGGCCTTCGAGGATGCCCGGCACAGTGTCATCGACCTTGACGCAGGCGGCGACATCATCGATCCCCAGGGCAATCACATTGGCCAGGGCCTGGGCCGGCCATGGGCGGCCGTTCGGAGTTTCGTCGGTAGCCACCACATGATCGGCCACGTAGCCGTTCTGCGCGGCCAGCTCCACTACCTTGTCCATCACCACTTTCGGGTAGCCCGAGCACGAGCCGATCTTCAGGCCATCTTTGCGCAGCCCGGTCAGGGTCTCGAGGGCGCCTGGGATCAGCGCCGAGTGCACGGCAATCTTCTCGATCTGCAGGGGCATGAAGCGTTCGTAGAGGGCGGTGACGTCAGCATCGGTCGGCGTGCGGCCGAACACCTTGCGGTAGCGCTCGGCGATCTGTGGCTGGTCGCACAGGGTGCGGATGTGGTCCCACTTGCCCATGCCCATCGGGCCGCGGGCTTCTTCGATGGACACCTCGACATCGAATTCGGCGAAGGCCTCGACGAAGATCTGGGTCGGGGCGAAGGAGCCAAAGTCGACCACGGTGCCGGCCCAGTCGAGGATCGCGGCTTGCAGGTGCGTCGGGTTGCTGTAGTTCATGTTCAGGGTTCCTTGAGCGGGTGGTTTCGCTGATCAGGTAGAAAGAATTCGAGGTGTCAGATGTCCAGCACTTCCATTTCCCGCAGGACCTCGGCGATGGCGTTGACCGCAGCCTGCATGCCGTCCGGGCCAACGCAACCGATGCAGCCGACGCGGAAGGTTTCGACCTGGGTCAACTTGCCCGGGTAGAGGATGAAGCCCTTGGCCTTGACCCGCTCGTAAAAGTCCTTGAACTGGTAGCGCGGATCGTTCGGGGCATGAAAGGTGACGATGATCGGCGCCTGGATCTCGGCTGGCAGGAAGCTGCGCAAACCGATGGCGGCCATGCCGTCGAGCAGGGTCTTGCAGTTGCTGGCGTAACGCCGATGACGCGCGGGCAGGCCGCCTTCTTCGTTGTATTGCAGCAAGGCTTCGTGCAGCGCCGCCACCACGTGGGTCGGCGGGGTGAAGCGCCATTGGCCGGTTTTGGCCATGTAGGCATGTTGGTCCTGCAGGTCCATGGCCAGCGACGGTGAGTTGCCTGCGGCGGTGGCCAGCGACTGTTTGTTGGCAAACACGAAGCCCATGCCGGGTACGCCTTCCAGGCATTTGCCGGAGGCGGCGATCAGGGCATCGAACGGCACTTGGCGGGCATCGATCGGCAAGGCGCCGAACGAACTCATGGCATCGATGATCAGGCGCTTGCCGTGGCCGGCGATAACCCGGGCGATCTCAGGCAGCGGGTTGAGAATGCCGGTACTGGTTTCGCAATGAATCAACGCCACGTGGGTGATGCTGCTATCGGCGGCCAGCAGGCGATCGACGTCAGCAGCGGTAGTGGGCTCGTCTTCGGCGGTTTCGAAAGTGCTGTAGGCGCGCCCCAGCACCTTGCAGATCTTCGCCAGGCGCTGGCCATAGGCGCCATTGATCAGCACCAGGACCTTGCCGTCGCGAGGCACCAGGGTGCCGATGGCGGCTTCAACGGCAAAGGTGCCGCTGCCTTGCAGGGGCACGCAGTGGTGGCTGTCGGCACCGTTGACGATGGCCAGCAGTTGCTCGCAGAGGCTTGCGGTCAGCTGGTTGAAATCGCGGTCCCAGGAGCCCCAGTCGACCATCATCGCTTGGCGGGTACGGGCCGAGGTGGTCAGGGGGCCGGGGGTCAGCAGGATAGGGGCGTTACTCATTCCGGTAATCCTCACAAGCGGTGGGCTGAATCTACGGGGCTTAAGTTGCAATTCCGTGCGCTATCAATCAAATTGTTTGTTGTTATGCCAGCCATAAGTCAGGCCGATAGATATGAACCTGTTCCAGCTCCGCGCCTTCGATGCGGTGGCCCGTGAGGGCAGCTTTACCCGCGCCGCCAACCGCCTGTTCATCAGCCAGCCGGCGGTGACCGGGCATATCAAGGCGTTGGAGGAGCATTACCAGATCACCCTGCTGCGCCGCACCGCCCGGCGGGTAGAACTGACCGAGGAGGGCATACGCCTGGCGGCCATCACCCGCGCCATGTTCGGTCTGGTCGAAGAAGCGCAGGTGATGCTTGAGGCCAACCGGCAGTTGCTCACCGGGCGTCTGGAAGTGGCCGCTGACGGCCCGCACCGGGTCATGCCGATGCTGGCGCAACTGCGTGCGGCTTACCCGGGCATCACCGTCAACCTGCGCCTGGGCAACGCCCAGGAAACCCTGGCGGCGCTGCTCTGCGAGCATGCCGATGTGGCGGTCCTGACCGAAGTCGAACCGCGCAAGGGCCTGTACCTGCAAAGCCTCGGTGATTCACGGATCTGCGCTTTGCTACCGGCCGGGCACGTTTGGGCGGGCAGTACAGGTGAGCTGCAGTTGAGGGCGCTGGACGCACAGATCATGGTGCTGCGCGAACCCAGCTCGATCACCCGCCGCACGTTCGATCAGGCCTGCAGTGAGGCCGGTGTTCAGCCGCGGGTCCTGCTGGAGCTCGACAGCCGTGAAGCAGTGACCGAAGCAGTGGCGGCCGAGCTTGGCATTGGCATCGTATCTTCGATGGAAATCAGCCATGACCCGCGGGTGGTGGCGCGGCCCATTGCCGGAGCGGGGCTGGTCAACCAGCACATGATCGGCTGCCTGGAACGGCGTCGCGAACTGCGTCTGATCCAGGCGTTTCTCAGCCTGGCGCCGGTGGTATGAGGAGGTGCTGGCATTTTCCGGGCGGGCCTCTAAGATGGCGGTCAAACAAGACGGGCAAGGCGAAAGACTGCTGATGGCGGAGAAAGACACCATCTCCATGCAACTGGTGCGTGAAGCGCTGCTGGAAAGTTGCGCGCCGGGTGCGCCGAGCCAGGCCTTGCTCAATCGCGTCGGTATCGACCCGGCGCAGTTGGACCAGGCCCAGGCGCGGGTACCGGCCAGCGCCTATGCGCAGCTTTGGCGTTTGCTGGCCCGGCGTTGCCACGATGAATTTTTTTGCATGGACCCACGCGGCCTGCGCACGGGCAGCCTGGCCTTTCTCTGTCGCTCATCTATGGCTCAGCCGACCCTGGGTGCAGGGCTCGAGACCGCCCTGACTTTTCTCGGGCTGATGCTCGAGCATCTGCAGCCGGTGCTGGTGCGCCAGCAGAGCCTCGCGGAAATTGTCATCGGCGAGCCGCAGGATGCGCCGCGCAGGCCCTTTACCTACTTCACCTTCTGGATGATCGTGCATGGCGTGGCCTGCTGGCTGGCCGGGCGGCGCATTCCGATCCTGGCCATCGAGCTGCGCTGTGCCGAGCCGCCGTTCTGCGACGACTACCGGGTGATGTTCTCGGAAAACCTGCAGTTCGGCCGTCCACGCACGCGGATGATCTTCGCCGCCGATTGCCTGGACCTGCCACTCAAGCGCACGCCGGAAGAGCTGCAACGCTTTCTGGCCGAGGCGCCGGCCAACATTCTGGTCAAGTACCGCGACCCGGACAGCCTGGCCCGACGTATCAAGGCAACGCTGCGTCGGTTGCCAGCCGGGGAGTGGCCGGAAACCGAAGCGCTGGCCCAGCAACTATGCATATCGGCCTCGACCCTGCGCCGGCGCCTGGCCGAAGAGGGCACGACCTACCAAGCCCTCAAGGACAGCGTGCGCAAAGAGCTGGCGATCACCTGGCTGGCAGAAGCCGAGGTCGGTTTCGCCGAGATTGCCGCGCGCTTGGGTTTCGCCGACACCAGCTCGTTCTACAAAGCCTTTCGAAAGTGGACCGGCTCCAACCCTGGTCATTACCGCAGCCTGATCCTGCCCCACGACGTCTGACTGGCCAAACCAGTCATCCAGATTGACAGCTTTGACCATTGTCCCGTAACGGCTCTGGCGCGACTATCTTCAGATCAATCGTTTTATTCCAACAATAAAAAACGAGGAGTCTGGCGATGCGTGATTACCGTGCCGCGGCGCAAGGATTCAACTACCCGCATACCGCTGCGGCTGCCCTGCAAGGCAGCCTTGAAGCGCTCAACGCCTGCGTCGAGTGCTGCGACCGGCATGTCGGCGGCAATCGTATTGCACTGAACTGCGAAGGCCGTGAGGGTAGCAGCGCCCAGTACAGCTTCGAGCAACTGCAGCAATCTGCCGCGCGCCTGGCCAATGTGCTCAGGGCTCAGGGTGTAGGCGCCGGCGACCGGGTTGCCGGCTTGATGCCGCGTACGGTCGAGTTGCTGATCACCGTGTTGGCCACCTGGCGCCTGGGCGCAGTCTACCAGCCGCTGTTCACCGCTTTTGGCCCCAAGGCTATCGAACACCGGCTGGAACAGTCCGGGGCCAAGGTGGTGGTCACCGAGCCGCTCAATCGCAGCAAGCTCGACGAGGTCCATGACTGCCCGACAATCATCTGTGTTGGTGCCGCCAACGACGCCAGCGATATCGACTTTCACATGGCGCTGGCAGCAGCCGATGATCATTGCGAGCCGGTGCTGCTGGGGGGCGATGCACCGTTCCTGCTGATGTTCACTTCCGGCACTACCGGCCCGGCCAAGCCGCTGGAAGTGCCGCTGCGGGCCATCGTCGCCTTTCAGGGCTACATGCGCGATGCCATCGACCTGCGCCCTGAAGACAACTTCTGGAACCTTGCTGATCCTGGCTGGGCCTACGGGCTTTACTACGCCGTGACCGGGCCGCTGGCCCTGGGCCATGCCACTACCTTTTTCGATGGACCGTTCAGCGTCGAAAGTACCTGTCGGGTCATCAACAAGTACGCGATCAGCAACCTGGCGGGCTCGCCCACCGCCTATCGCCTGTTGATCGCTGCCGGCAGCGAATTCAGCGCGCCGATCAAGGGCCGCCTGCGGGTGGTCAGCAGTGCCGGCGAGCCGCTCAACCCGGAAGTGATCCGCTGGTTTGCCGACGAGCTGGGAGTGACCATCCACGACCATTACGGGCAGACCGAACTGGGCATGGTGCTGTGCAACCACCACGGCCTGGAGCACCCGGTGCACCTGGGGGCGGCCGGCTTTGCCATTCCCGGCCACCGTATCGTGGTGCTGGATGAGCAGCACAATGAACTGCCAGCCGGGCAGCCGGGCATTCTCGCCGTGGACCGCGAGCAGTCGCCGCTGTGCTGGTTTGCTGGCTACCACGGTTTGCCGACCAAAGCCTTCGTCGGCAGGTACTACCTGAGCGGTGACACCGTGGAGCTCAACCCCGATGGCAGTATCAGCTTCGTTGGCCGCAGTGATGATGTGATCACCACCTCCGGCTACCGGGTCGGGCCGTTCGATGTCGAGAGCGCGCTGATCGAACACCCGGCGGTGATCGAGGCCGCCGTGGTTGGCAAACCGGACCCGGAGCGTACCGAACTGATCAAGGCGTTCGTGGTGCTGGCAAGCGCTCAGCAACCCAGCGAAGAACTGGCCGAGGCACTAAAGCAGCACGTCCGCCAGCGCCTGTATGCCCACGCCTATCCACGGGAAATCGAATTCGTCAGCGAGCTGCCCAAGACCCCGAGCGGCAAGCTGCAGCGTTTCATCCTGCGCAACCAGGAAATAGCCAAACAACAAGCCGCGCTGGCTTCGACTGCCAGCGCCTGAGGAACGACCATCATGCAGATTGCCAACAAGAACTTCATCGTCAGCGGCGCAGCTTCCGGGCTGGGCGCCGCTACCGCACAGATGCTCATCGAGGCTGGAGCCCAGGTGATGCTGGTCGACCTCAATGCCGAGGCGGTCGCTGCCAAGGCCCAGGCGCTGGGTAGCAAGGCGCACTTTGCGGTTGCCGATATCAGTCAGGAGAGCGCCGCCAAGGCCGCGGTCGATGCCGCCGTTGCCGCCTTCGGCAGTCTCCATGGCCTGATCAACTGCGCCGGTATAGTCGGCGCCGAAAAGGTCCTGGGCAAGAATGGCCCCCATGGCCTGGACAGCTTCAGCCGGGTGATCAACGTCAACCTGATCGGCAGCTTCAACCTGCTGCGCCTGGCCGCTGCAGCCATGGCCGAAGGCGAAGCGGGCACTGAGGGTGAGCGTGGGGTGATCATCAACACCGCCTCGATTGCCGCCTACGACGGCCAGATCGGTCAGGCCGCCTACGCCGCCTCCAAGGGCGCGATCGCCAGCCTGACCTTGCCTGCGGCCCGTGAACTGGCGCGCTTCGGCATCCGTGTGATGACCATCGCACCGGGCATTTTCGAAACCCCGATGATGGCCGGCATGACCCAGGAAGTGCGCGATTCGCTGGCGGCCGGAGTACCGTTCCCGCCACGCCTGGGCCGCCCGCAGGAATACGCTGCGCTGGCCCGCCACATCATTGAAAACAGCATGCTCAACGGTGAGGTGATCCGTCTTGACGGCGCCTTGCGCATGGCTGCCAAGTAATTTTCGGAGTAGACAATCATGACACTCGCCAATGATCCGATCGTAATCGTCAGCGCCGTGCGCACGCCCATGGGCGGCCTGCAGGGCGACCTGAAAAGCCTGACCGCGCCGCAACTGGGTGCTGCGGCCATCCGCGCCGCTGTCGAGCGTGCCGGGGTAGCGCCTGACAGCGTCGAACAGGTGCTGTTCGGCTGCGTACTGCCGGCAGGCCTGGGCCAGGCGCCAGCGCGCCAGGCGGCCCTGGGCGCCGGTTTGAACAAGGGCACCACCTGCACCACCCTGAACAAGATGTGCGGCTCGGGCATGCAGGCGGCGATCATGGCCCACGACCTGCTGCTGGCCGGCAGCGCTGATGTGGTTGTGGCTGGCGGCATGGAAAGCATGTCCAACGCCCCGTACCTGCTGGACAAGGCCCGTAGCGGCTACCGCATGGGCCACGGCAGGATCATCGACCACATGTTCTTCGACGGCCTCGAAGACGCCTACGACAAGGGCCGCCTGATGGGCACCTTTGCCGAGGACTGCGCCGAGAACAATGGTTTTACCCGTGAGCAGCAGGATGACTTCGCCATTGCCTCGCTGACCCGCGCGCAGCAGGCGATCAAGGATGGCAGTTTTGCCAGCGAGATCGTCCCGGTCGAAGTGACCGAGGGCAAGACCCAGCGCCTGGTCAGCGACGACGAGCAGCCGCCCAAGGCTCGCCTGGACAAGATCCCTCAGCTCAAGCCGGCCTTCCGCGACGGCGGCACGGTGACCGCGGCCAACTCCAGCTCGATCTCCGATGGTGCTGCAGCGCTGGTGCTGATGCGCCGTTCCCAGGCCGAGCAGCAAGGTTTGAAGCCGTTGGCGGTGATCCATGGGCACGCGGCGTTCGCCGATGCCCCGGCGCTGTTCCCCACCGCACCGATCGGCGCCATCGACAAGCTGATCAAGCGCACTGGCTGGAGCCTGGCCGAGGTCGATCTGTTCGAAATCAACGAAGCCTTTGCCGTGGTCACCCTGGCGGCGATGAAGCACCTGGACCTGCCGCACGACAAGGTCAACGTCCATGGTGGCGCTTGCGCCCTGGGCCATCCGATCGGCGCGTCGGGCGCGCGCATCCTCGTCACCCTGCTGGCGGCCCTGCGCCAGAAAGGCCTGCATCGTGGCATTGCAGCGATCTGCATCGGCGGCGGTGAAGCCACGGCCATGGCCGTCGAGTGTCTGTACTGAGGTGCACCATGCTAATCAATGACGAACAACAGCAAATCAGCGACGCCGTCCGCCAGTTCGCCCAGGAGCGCCTACGGCCCTTTGCCGAACAATGGGACCGCGAACATCGCTTCCCTAAAGAGGCAATCGAGGAGATGGCCGGGCTGGGCCTGTTCGGCATGCTGGTGCCGGAGCAGTGGGGCGGTAGCGACACCGGTTACGTGGCCTACGCCATGGCTCTGGAAGAAATCGCCGCCGGCGATGGTGCCTGCTCGACCATCATGAGCGTGCACAACTCGGTGGGCTGCGTGCCCATCCTCAAGTTTGGCAACGACCAGCAGAAGCAGCAGTTCCTCACACCGCTGGCCAGCGGCGCCATGCTCGGCGCTTTTGCCCTGACCGAGCCGCAAGCCGGTTCCGATGCCAGCAGCCTGAAGACCCGCGCCCGGCGTGACGGCGATCATTACGTGCTGAACGGCTGCAAGCAGTTCATCACCTCCGGGCAGAACGCTGGCGTGGTCATCGTGTTTGCAGTCACCGACCCCGAGGCCGGCAAGCGCGGCATCAGCGCCTTCATCGTGCCCACCGATTCAGCGGGTTACCAGGTGGCGCGGGTTGAAGACAAACTCGGCCAGCACGCCTCCGATACCTGCCAGATCGTCTTTGACGACGTGCGCGTGCCGGTAGCCAACCGCCTGGGCGAGGAGGGCGAAGGCTACAAGATTGCCCTGGCCAACCTCGAAGGCGGCCGGATCGGTATTGCCTCGCAATCGGTGGGCATGGCCCGCGCCGCCTTCGAGGTGGCCCGTGACTATGCCCGCGAGCGCGAAAGCTTCGGCAAGCCGTTGATCGAACATCAGGCCGTGGCCTTCCGCCTGGCCGACATGGCTACCCGTGTTGCCGTGGCCCGGCAGATGGTCCTGCATGCTGCGGCGCTGCGCGATGCCGGGCGTCCGGCCCTGGTCGAAGCGTCAATGGCCAAGCTGTTCGCCTCGGAAATGGCCGAAAAGGTCTGTTCGGACGCCTTGCAGACCCTCGGCGGTTATGGCTATCTGAGCGACTTTCCGCTGGAGCGCATCTACCGCGATGTGCGGGTCTGCCAGATCTATGAAGGCACCAGCGATATTCAGCGCATGGTCATTGCGCGCAATCTTTGAAGGGAGCAGCTTGCATGTCATTTGAAACCATTCTGTTGGACATCCACGGCAAGGTCGGCCTGGTCACCCTCAACCGCCCCCAGGCGCTCAATGCCCTGAACGCGCAGATTGTCGGCGAGATCAACCAGGCCCTGGACCAGCTCGAAGCCGACCCGAACATCGGTTGCGTGGTGCTGACCGGCTCCGCCAAGGCGTTCGCGGCTGGCGCCGACATCAAGGAAATGGCCGACCTGCGCTACCCGCAGATCTACGTCGATGACCTGTTCAGCGACGCTGATCGCATCGCCAACCGGCGCAAGCCGATCATCGCTGCGGTGTCCGGCTTTGCCCTGGGCGGCGGTTGTGAGCTGGCGATGATGTGCGACTTCATCCTTGCTGCCGATAACGCCAAGTTTGGCCAGCCGGAAATCAACCTCGGTGTGCTGCCGGGCATGGGCGGCACCCAGCGCCTGACCCGTGCGGTGGGCAAGGCCAAGGCCATGGAACTGTGCCTGAGCGGCCGCCTGATGGGCGCCGAGGAAGCCGAGCGCGCTGGCCTGGTGGCGCGCGTGGTACCGCAAGCCGAGCTGCTGGAAGAGGCGCTGAAGGTGGCGGCGACCATCGCCAGCAAGTCGATCCCGATGACCATGATGGTCAAGGAAAGCGTCAACCGCGCGTTTGAGGTCAACCTGGCCGAGGGCGTACGCTTCGAGCGCCGGGTGTTCCATGCGGCCTTCGCCACCGAAGACCAGAAGGAAGGAATGGCCGCCTTTATCGCCAAGCGTGAGGCGCAGTTCAAGGATCGTTGAAATGGATCGGGCGCTGCTGCCAGCGCCCGATTTTCTCCCGTCACTCCTTGAAAAACCATTGCCGAGCCGCCGCCAGGCTTATCGGCCCGCGGTGCACCACCTTGTTGCCTTCGACGAACTGCCCGCGGTCATAGCGCTGACTGGCAAGCTTCAGGTGTGCGGCCTTGAAGTCGTCGACCGGGGTGTTCTCGGCCGCGTAGTGAAAGTGCGCATACCACAAGGGTTTGTTGGCGTGCAGCACCACGTACTCATCCAGGTCCTCCTGCGCCCAATCCCGGGTACTGGCCAGCGGCTTGCGCTTGACCAGGCGTTTGAGTTTCACCTGGCCCTTGCCCAGCAAGTACTCCAGCTCGCGCATGCTCGGTGCTTGCGCCAGGGCAGCCTCTATCCTCAGTTGCTCGCCGGTATGCAACAGTTCGTCAGCGACTTCATCCAGCCGCTTGATCTGCAGGGCTGCGTCCGTATTGCCCGCCGCCTGATCGGTCTGGTTGTTCCGCGTCAGCGCCCGTTCGATGGCCTGGCGCTGCGCGGTCAGTGCAAGCCGTCGGCGATCGGCTATTTCCTCGATTTCGATTGGCAGGTAGGTGCTTCTGCCCTGGTTTTTCAGGCGCTGGATATCTTGCCTGGCCAGAGCGGTAAGACGCATGCCTTCACGCAGCAGGGCACCCAGCTCGGCGTCTGCGACCTGTGGAGGTAGCGCTTGCTCGAGGGATAGGGGCTCCCAGGTACCGGTAAGCGGATCTTCACGGTAGGACGCACGGATACTGTCGTCCTGTGGGTTGTGGATGTCGACGATACCTTCACTGTCGCGTCGCTGCTGTCCTAGCAGCACGCCCTCATCGCGGGTTTCGATCAGCCCTGGCACTTGCCGGTGCAACTGACGCAGGCTGCTGCGCTCAAGCAGCGGTTGCGGGTACTCGTCAAGGTCGGCGCGGGTCTCCTTGAGCATCAACGCCAGGTCGGTTTCGAGCCTGGACACCAGGCTGTCGGCGGCCTGCTGACCGGGCAGCAGGTTTTTCAGATTGCCCAGTTGGCGCAGCGCCGTGCTGAAATGGCGCTGGATGTTGTCCAGTACGCGGGCATGAACCTCTGCCTGCTCACGGCTCAAGGCCTGCAGGTTCATGCGCTGCAGCATGCCCTGCTCGAGGTTGCGCCAGCTGTGTTCCAGCCAGTAATCGCTTTCGCTGGCATCCTCGCTTGCCTCCACCAGCCTCAAGCGGTTGCTCATCACCTCGCTGCGCAGGGTGTACCAGTACAACCGCGATGCGGGGCGGGTGGCAGGTTCGTTGAGGCTCAGTTCCATCATCTGGATAGTGGGTTGACGGATGCTGGACAGCTTGTGCAGTTGCTCGCGGGTAGCGCTCAGGGTTTCGCTATGGCTGATCAGTTTGCCGAGCAAAAGCTCGATCTGGTCGAGCAGATCGACCTGCATTGAATGTTCGCTTGAGCCTGGCTCAGGCAAGACTCCGTCGGTTTCCCTGACCGACTGGACAAAGCGCTGGCGCAACGGTTTGTACAGTTTGCCCAGGGTCGAAAGCATGGACAGCTGGCAACGTGCTCGTTCAAACAGGGCTTTTGCCTGCAGTGTCTTGTACTGGTTGAGGGGGCGTTTTTCATTGCGTTCACGCAGCGTCTCTCGGTGTCGCTCGAAGTCCTGGGACAACGTTTCCATCTTGGCCAGATAGCCTTGCAGAATGCGCGGGTCGGTGTCGTCGGTGAGCTGCCGGGCAAATGCCTGCAGACGTTGTTGGCTGGCCAGTGCCTCGGCTTGCTGCGTGCGTAATGTCTGATCCAGGTTGTCGATCGACTGCTCCAGGTCAGCAGGCTTGAGGCGATTGCGCAGAGGCTGCCCGCCGCGCAGGCGCAAGCGCAGATCGAGTGTCCAGCGCAGGGCCTCATCTCTTCTCAGCCAGGGCCCGGCGATAATGCGCGGTTGGTCGATGGCGGCATCGAATTGCACTGGGTAGGCGCGGGCGCCCTGGGCGAAATAGAGTTGTTCGTTGTGCAGGTACAAGCCCTGCAGCGCCCCGTCCTGGATGGGGGAGCCGAGCATGGAGGGTGACAGCGGGCTGGCCAGGCTTTCCAGGTGGGTGCTTTGCTGGGCTGTGAGGCGGTGGTCCGGGCGCGCCCAACTGAAGGTCAGCTCGGCCTGCGGTTCGGCTAGCGCCGGGGTGACTGGCGGTTTTGCCGGCACAAGTGCGTGGCTGGGCCGCCTGCGCACCGCTGGCCTGATGCCCAGCCGGCGGGTGGCGTGCACGAACAGGACCATGGCGATGTTGATCAGCAGGTCGGCGAACGCCTGGCGATGTTCACCGGGACTGTTTTGTACATCGCTCACCAGCAGGCGCTTGGCGCTGTCGAGGACCTGAATCATCCAGGCGACCTTGGCCACACTGCCCTCGAACAAGGGCAGCAAGGTGTTGAACATCAGCCAACCCAGTTGCTTCCAGGCGTCCCAGCGCGATTGTGTGGTGCTGGTCGAGTGGCGCTTGGCCCGGTCGACCAGCTCCTGGGCGCTGGCCTGGTAGATCAGGTCGTGCACGGCACCTTTGGCCAGGGCCACACCCAGGCGGGCAGGCGCAGGCGTCTGCAGCGGTTCGAACTCGGCGCCAGGGACGAAGCGGTGAATGTGCGGCTCACGCAGGCCGCCCTTGGCATAAATCGGACGCGTATGTTCAGGCAGACGGTCGAGCAAGTCATCCTGCAACGGACCGGTGCTGGCGAACGCGTCGAACAGGGCGATCCGGTCGTGAAACTCCAACAGCGGGTCAGTATGCAATGGGCGATACAGCACGCAAGGGCCTTGCCTGACATCGCCAGGTTCGATCAGCCAGGCATTGAGTAGCGTATCGGCAGCAGCGCCGCTTGCGCGCAGCAGGGTCAGGGGCCTGAGTACGAAGGCCCCGGGCAAGGCGTGGGCGAACAGCGCGTCCACCGCCTGGCAGGCCGGCAGGCTGATGCGCTTGTCGCGCAGATGCAGCTCCAGCGCCAGCAGCGGCAACTGCGTCTTCAGCTGCGTACCGAACAGTGTCCGCCGCGCCTGCACCTGGTCGGGGTCGTCGAGCAATTGCCGTTGCAAGGTCTGTGGATACTGTCCGCCGATGTCCAGTTCACTCACCAGGGTGCGCACATAGGCTTCATTCATCCAGTCGGGCAGGTGGGCACCGCTGAGTAACTGCAGGCTCACAGTGCCTGCGGCCAGCACACCGAGGTTGTCGATGGCCAGCTGTGCGAGGGAAAAATTGACGACCTTGACGACGCCATCGGTGATCAGGCTGCCTTGCCCGGGGATGGCGCTGGCGATGACTTGATGATTGCTGATCATTACGTCGCTGGCATTGAATCCCGCACCGGGGTGATCGTGCTCGATCCTCGCGTCCAGGGCCTTGCAGGCGAAGACCTCGGCGGTGTCGATGTCATCACGCCAGGTTTTGCCGGCGGCCTCTCGATGTGATTGCGCCTGATTGATCAACAAGGTGCTGTAGCGGATGGCCAGCTCGCTGTCGAGTAGCCATGCCGGCAGCAGGAAGGCGATCTGGTTCTGTCGCTCAAGCTCCTGGGCGGTACACAGGTCCAGCATCGAGGTCGAGCGATCAATGATGGCGTTGAGCGCTGCCGCCTGCTCAGGCGTTCTCGATGCCAAGGCGATGACTTCGATCAAGCGCAAATGTTGTTTGAGAAAGCCGGCGGCCTGGGCTTCGAAGGCCGATGTTGCCGGTTGGCTGAACTGAGCTTGTGGAGCCGTGGATAGCAACGACCTGGGCCAGTTCATAGCTAGCATGTCGAGAAAACCCTGGGTTGACTCGAAGGGTGCCAGCGCACCCACCAGGGTAAACAGGATGGCCACTTGGGCTTTTGGTGGATCGGGAAAATCTTCGATCAGCAAGGCACTGGACAGGTCGGCATCGATAACCTGTGCTGGCGTCAGGTCAACCGTCACCTGCCGGACGCTCAAGCCTTGCAGATTGGCGAACCGGCTGCGTTGCCACGGTGTCGGAAAGGCCGCAACGATGCCGGCGGTGGCCGCTTGAGCCAGGGTTAGCTTGCCGGCGTTGACACTGACATCGATCGCATTCTTCATCAGCCTTTGCAGGTAGCTGGCGTACCAGCTCCAGGGCGTTTCACCGCGCTCGTCACTCAAGCTCCAGAAATCAACCAGCGCCTGCAGGAAGGCTTCAACGATCAAGGGGCCACAATCGTTGATCAGCAGTTCAAGGGTATGCAGGTCGACATTGAGTTGTACATCCTGGCCCTGTTGCGGGTAGCGGCTGAGATAGTCCTCGCCGTCATTCAGGTTCAAGGTGCTGCCCAGGCAGTATCGCTCGATCAGGACTTGAGGCAACTGGCGGATATGAACTTGAGCTTCGGTGTGGCTGATCAGATAGAGCGTCAGCGGATTGTGTTGCAGTGGCAGTCGTCGTTGGCCCCAGTGCTCAAGCAGGATCTGGCCGGCGATTTCGAGCAGGGCGGGACGCTTGACGAAGCGCTTGGCGACCGCGCAGCTCAAGGTCGCCTGTTCGGCAATGGACTGATGGGGCGAAGGGGCGGTCATCTGGCGAGGCTTCCAAAACAGGGGGAAGCGCCATATGACGCCCGCACGCGCCTGAGCAGGCGGTAGCCGGTTACCACCCAGGCGTACTACCAATTGACGAGACGGCACCTGCCAAGGGCCGATTCGCGCCTGCCGTGCGGCTGCTTACCATCGAGCCAGCTGCCTGTCATGCCGACAGGCCCGCAGCGCACATGAGGCCCCCATGATCTACGCACCCCCTGGCACAGCTGATGCCCTGATCAGCTTCAAGGCCGTTTACGGCAACTACATCGGCGGCGAATTCGTGGCCCCGCTGACAGGCCAGTACTTCAGCAACAGCTCGCCGGTCAATGGCCAGGCGATTGCCGAGTTCCCGCGCTCCGGCGCGGCCGACATCGACCTGGCGCTGGATGCCGCCCATGGCGTAGCCGATGCCTGGGGGCGCACGTCCGTGCAGGAGCGCTCGCGAATCCTGTTGAAGATCGCCGATCGCATCGAACAGCACCTTGAAGTGCTGGCCCTGAGTGAAACCTGGGACAACGGCAAGGCCATCCGCGAAACCCTGAATGCCGACGTGCCACTGGCTGCCGATCACTTTCGTTACTTCGCCGGCTGCATCCGCGCCCAGGAAGGCAGTGCCGCCGAGATCAACGAGCACACCGCCGCTTATCACTTCCATGAGCCGCTCGGCGTGGTCGGGCAGATCATCCCCTGGAACTTCCCGTTGCTGATGGCCGCCTGGAAACTCGCCCCGGCCCTGGCCGCGGGCAACTGCGTGGTGCTCAAGCCGGCCGAGCAGACGCCGCTGTCGATTACCGTGTTTGCTGAACTGATCGGTGATCTGTTGCCCGCTGGCGTGCTCAACATCGTCCACGGCTTTGGCCGCGAAGCCGGTGAAGCCCTGGCCACCAGCAAGCGTATCGCCAAGATTGCCTTTACCGGCTCTACCCCGGTGGGCTCGCACATCATGAAATGCGCTGCCGAGAACATCATCCCCTCGACGGTGGAACTGGGCGGCAAGTCGCCGAACATCTTCTTCGAAGACATCATGCAGGCCGAGCCCGCATTCATCGAAAAAGCCGCCGAAGGCCTGGTGCTGGCGTTCTTCAATCAGGGCGAAGTGTGCACCTGCCCATCGCGGGCATTGATCCAGGAGTCGATCTACGAGCCGTTCATGGCCCAGGTCATGAAGAAGATCCAGCAGATTAAACGCGGTAACCCGCTGGACACCGAAACCATGGTCGGTGCCCAGGCCTCCGAGCAGCAATACGACAAGATCCTTTCCTACCTGCAGATCGCCCGCGAAGAGGGCGCCCAGGTACTCACTGGCGGCGATTGCGAACGCTTGAGCGGTGATCTTGCCGGTGGCTATTACATCCAGCCGACCCTGCTCAAGGGCCACAACCAGATGCGCGTGTTCCAGGAAGAAATCTTCGGCCCGGTGGTCGGCGTGACCACGTTCAAGGACGAAGCCGAAGCCCTGGCGATTGCCAACGATACCGAGTTCGGGCTTGGCGCCGGGGTCTGGACCCGCGACATCAACCGCGCCTACCGCATGGGCCGCGGCATTCAGGCCGGGCGGGTGTGGACCAACTGCTACCACCTATACCCGGCCCACGCCGCGTTCGGTGGCTACAAAAAATCCGGGGTCGGCCGCGAGACCCACAAGATGATGCTCGACCACTACCAGCAGACCAAGAACCTGCTGGTGAGTTACGACGTCAATCCGCTGGGGTTCTTCTGAAGGCCCGGATAACCTGAAAGAAACGGTTCCAAAGTAGCATTCGACCGGCACCGGCAACGGTGTATTAATAGAAGCACCGCAATCCTGTGGTGCCAGAAGAGGATGGACCTATGTGGAAAAAGCCTGCGTTCACTGATCTGCGTATCGGTTTTGAAGTGACCATGTACTTCGCCAATCGCTGATCCCTCTTGCGCCGGTCGCTGCTTGCAGCGGTCGGCGCTTCTGTTTCTGCCCGCCGATGGTCTGATTGCAATCGAAGGGGGATGCTTTAGGCTGGCGCTATTACTACAACAAGAATAGAAGCGTCCCATGAGCCCGAAACTGAGCCAGTTGCGCAAGTTCGTCTCCCCGGAAATCATCTTCGGCGCCGGTTGTCGTCACCATGTCGCCAATTACGCCAAGACCTTTGGCGCGCGCAAGGTCCTGCTGGTCAGCGACCCAGGGGTGATCGCCGCCGGCTGGGTGGCTGATATCGAAGCCAGCCTGCAAGAACAGGCCATTGATTACTGCCTGTACACCGAGGTTTCGCCCAACCCTCGGGTTGAAGAGGTCATGGCCGGCGCCGAGCGATACCGTAGCGAACAGTGCGATGTGATCGTCGCGGTCGGTGGCGGCAGCCCCATGGATTGCGCCAAGGGTATCGGCATCGTGGTTGCCCATGGTCGGCACATTCTCGAGTTCGAAGGGGTCGACACCATCCGCGTGCCGAGCCCGCCGTTGATCCTGATCCCGACCACTGCTGGTACCTCCGCCGACGTTTCCCAGTTCGTGATCATCTCCAACCAACAGGAACGCATGAAGTTTTCCATCGTCAGCAAGGCGGTGGTGCCGGATGTGTCGCTGATCGACCCGGAAACTACCCTGAGCATGGACCCGTTCCTCTCCGCCTGTACCGGCATCGACGCGCTGGTGCATGCCATCGAGGCGTTCGTCTCGACCGGCCACGGGCCGCTGACCGACCCCCACGCGCTGGAAGCCATGCGCCTGATCAACGGCAACCTGGTGCAGATGATCGCCAACCCCGCCGACATCGCCCTGCGCGAGAAGATCATGCTCGGCAGCATGCAGGCCGGGCTGGCGTTCTCCAACGCGATTCTTGGTGCGGTGCATGCCATGTCCCATAGCCTGGGCGGCTTTCTCGATTTGCCTCACGGGCTGTGTAATGCGGTGCTGGTCGAGCATGTGGTGGCGTTCAACTACAGCGCCGCACCGGAGCGCTTCAAGGTCATCGCGCAAACCCTCGGTATCGATTGCCGAGGCCTGAGTCACAAGCAGGTCAGCCAGCGCCTGGTCGAGCACCTGATTGCGCTCAAGCATGCCGTGGGCTTTCACGAAACCCTTGGCCTGCATGGCGTCGGTATGACCGACATCCCGTTTTTGTCCCAGCACGCCATGGATGATCCGTGCATCCTGACCAACCCGCGCAGCTCCAGCCAGCGTGATGTCGAGGTGGTGTATGGCGAGGCCCTCTGAACCGGCGGGCGATGCTCTGGCCGGGCTGCTGGGGCTGAGCAACCACACCGTACGCAAGAGCCACTACCCGGAACTGGCGGTGCGCCTTGAAGAGCTGGAGGCCGAGCGCAATCGCTACAAGTGGCTGTTCGAGCATGCGGTGCACGGCATCTTCCAGGCCAGTCTTGAAGATGGCATGCGTGCGGCCAATCCGGCGCTGGCGCGCATGCTGGGTTATGCCGATGCACAGGCACTGGTGTTGTCGCGCAACGACCTGGCCAGCCACTTGTTCGCTGGCGGCCAGGATGAATTGCTGGCCATCGCCCAGGTGCTGCAGCGCGAGCAGGCACTGATCGGCTATGAAACCCGGCTGCGCCGGCGTGACGGCAGCCATATCGACGTGCTGATGAACCTGTTGCTGCGTCCGGACGAAGACGGCGTGGTCGAAGGTTTTGTCGCCGATATCACCGAGCGCAAGCTGGCCCAGGAGCGCCTGCAGCAACTCAATGACCAGCTTGAGCAGCGGGTCGCCGAGCGCACCAACGAACTGATCGAAGCCCGTGACGCCGCCCAGGCCGCCAATCGTAGCAAGGACAAGTACCTGGCAGCGGCCAGCCACGACCTGCTGCAGCCGCTCAACGCGGCGCGGCTATTGATCTCCACCCTGCGCGAGCGCCAGATGCCCGCGGGTGAACAGCAACTGGTGGAGCGTGCACACCAGGCCCTGGAGGGCGCCGAGGACCTGCTCACCGACCTGCTGGATATCTCCCGGCTCGACCAGGCGGCGATCAAGCCGGACCTGGACCTGTACCGCCTGGACGAGGTGCTGGCGCCACTGGCTTCCGAGTTTCAACCGGTGGCTGAAGCGGCCGGGCTCAGTTTGCGTGTGCGCGGTGGTCGGCTCGCCGTGCGTACCGACTTGCGCCTGGTCACGCGAATCCTGCGCAACTTTCTCAGCAATGCCTGCCGCTACACCGAGCATGGGCGCATCCTGCTCGGCGCGCGGCGGCGTGGCGATTACCTGCGCCTGGAAGTCTGGGACAGTGGGCGTGGCATCGCCGCCGACCGTCTGGACTCGATCTTTCTCGAGTTCAACCAACTGGATGTCGGCCGTGCTGCCGAGCGCAAAGGGGTAGGGCTGGGGCTGGCAATTGTCGAGCGGATCGCGCGCATACTCGATTACCCGGTCAAGGTGCGCTCATGGCCGGGGCGCGGCTCGGTGTTCAGCATCGATGTGCCGCTGTCGGGAGAACTGCCGAATGAGCTGCCAGCGTCGACGCTTTCGCAGCCCAGTGTGGGGGATCCGCTGCCTGGGCGGCGGTTGCTGGTGTTGGACAATGAACTCAGCATTCAGCACAGCATGGCAGCCTTGCTTGAGCAGTGGGGGTGCGAAGTGCGCACGGCCAGTGATTACGCCGAGGCCCTGGCGGTGCTCAAGGGGCGGGCACCGGAACTGATCCTGGCCGACTTCCACCTGGATCACGGGGTGACCGGGTGCGAGGTGGTGCGTGACTTGCGCAAACATTTCGGCCAGCCCATCCATGCCGTGATGATTACCGCCGATCGCAGTGAGCAAAGCCGCCGGGCCATGCAACGCCTGGGTACACCATTGCTGAACAAGCCAGTGAAACCGGGCAAGTTGCGTGCGGTGCTGAGTCAATTGCTCGGTTAAGGGGATCTTTGTTACAAGGTTTTTGTCGGAGAATGACCGTTTGTCCCTGGGAAAGCGCCTGCGCTGCGGTTTTTTTGTTATAAACCAGCGCCGGGGGAGAGCCTTTAGCACCTTTTCGGTCAAAACCACTGTCATTTCTGTTGCCCAGTGTGAATCTCGGCCTTAGACTGCCGCCCCCTGTAAATTGAGTGCCGGATGGTGCTTGAAGAATTCCGCTCCTGGCGAGCTATTCGCCAGGAGCACCCGATTCGCCTTAATGCACGTATTTTTTATAGAGAAATCAATGACAAAGGAAAAGTTGCTGGCCATGCCGGCCGATGACTACATGAACGCTGAGCAATTGGCTTTCTTCACCGAGCTGTTGCAGACGATGAAGGTCGAGATCCATGAGCGCATCGAACAAAGTCGTGTAACCATCGAAAGCCTGGACACGCCTGCCGATCCTGCCGACGCCGCCTCGGTCGAAGAAGAGCGCCAGTGGCTGGTCAACACCATCGACCGTGACCAGCGCCTGCTGCCGCAACTGGAAATGGCCCTGGGCCGGATCGCCGACGAGAGCTTCGGCTGGTGTGACGACAGCGGCGAGCCGATCGGCCTCAAGCGCCTGCTGATCAGCCCGACCACCAAGTACTGCATCGAGGCGCAAGAGCGTCAAGAGCAGATCGACAAGCACCAGCGCCAGGCCTGACCTGCGCAGGTCTCAGACAAAACCCCCGGGGAGCGATCTCCGGGGGTTTTGTTTTTCTTGCCCTGTATCAAGGGCGGCGGTCTTACATCCAAGGAAGCATGGCTAATGGCAAGATAGTGGCGTTTAATGGCTGCACAACAAGACGTGCTGCGATGGAGCCAAAACATGATGCGAGAAGGATCTCTGCCTGGCGCCGTGATTGAAGGGCAAACTGCGTCGTCCAGCGTCGCGCCCTGGTCAGACACGGTGTTGCAGAGCCTGGTACTGGCGGGGTTGCTGGCGGCCATGGCTTTTGCCGGGCTTTCGTTTTACATCGGCCTGCCTCTGGCCTTGCTGGCGCTGTGGTTACCACGCCTGCGCAAGGCCACGGTTGCCCCGCAGGTGACCAGTGATCCGCTGGCCGAGCTGACTCGCGACCTGTCACGAACCACCAGCCACAACGCCTTGTCGGCAGCCGGCGTGGCGTTTTCGGTGCAGCAACTGGCAGACAAGCTGCAATCGCAACTGAGCGCGGCAGCACAGATCGTCAGCAGCGCCGAAGTAATGATCGGCACCGAGAAGGCTACCTCGCAGTTGAGCCAGCAAGCCCTGGTGGCTGCCCGCAGCGCCCATGAAAGCAGCGCCGCCGGCCGTACGGTGCTGGCGGAGTCGATCCAGCGCATGCACCACCTGAGTTCGCGGGCTACGGCCAGTCGCGAATTGATCGAGGCTCTGCACCAGCGCAGCGAGGATATTGCCCGGGTCACTCTGGTAATCCAGACCATCGCCAGCCAGACCAACCTGCTGGCCCTCAACGCTGCGATCGAGGCAGCCAGGGCCGGTGATCACGGTCGAGGTTTTGCCGTGGTTGCCGATGAGGTGCGTGGCCTTGCCGGGCGCACCGCCAGCGCCACTGAGGAGGTCGGCCAGATGGTTGCCGACATCCAGCACCGTACGGCGCAGGTGGTCGAGCAGATCCGCGAGCTGTCGGATGACCTGCACAGCGGCGTGGATCAGGTCGAGCATACCGGGGAACAACTGGACAGCATTGCCGGGCTGGCCGCCGGGGTCGAGCAGCAGATTGGCGAGATTGCCGAGGGCACCGAAACCAATCGGGTGCAACTGGACAGCCTGTTCGAGGCGGTGGCCCGGATGCGCAGCGACCTGCAGGTCAGCGACCAGCAAACCCAGCGCCTGGCCCAGGCAGCCGTGCAGCTGGAAGGGCAGGCCGAAAGCATCAGCGAGCGCCTGGCCGAGGTCGGCCTGGATGACTATCACCAGCGCGTTTATGACCTGGCCCGCCAAGGCGCACAGCAGATCGCCGAACAGTTCGAGCACGATATCGCCCAAGGCCGTATCAGCCTTGAAGACTTGTTCGACCGCCATTACCAGCAACTGCCAGGCACTTCACCGGTACGTTTCCGCACGCGCTTCGACCAGTACACCGACCAGGTCCTGCCAGCGATCCAGGAGCCGCTGCTCAAGCCTCATGAAGGCCTGGTGTTCGCCATTGCCTGCACCCAGCAAGGCTATGTGCCTACTCACAACAATGCCTTCAATCAGCCGTTGACCGGGGACCCGGTGGTGGACACCGCGCACAACCGCAGCAAGCGCAAGTTTGATGATCGCACCGGCATTCGTTGCGGTAGTCATCAACAGGCGGTCTTGTTGCAAACCTATACCCGCGACACCGGCGAGCTGATGCACGACTTGTCGGTGCCGATCCAGGTGCAGGGACGGCATTGGGGTGGTTTGCGCCTGGGCTATCGGCCGCAAGCGGATTAACGGGGCTTTGTTACCGCCGATGTAAAACAGCTATGCCGGGGATAGCTTTTTCTGCAGGCACGCAGGTTCTATCATGCTCACATCGTTAGGTTGCTAATAAATTCCGGAGGGAATGATGAATAGCCAAGTCGATGTTGCGGTGATGATCGGCAGCGGCGTGCCTGCGTCGCTTCAGGCATTGGGCAAGCGCGTGTGCTGGGTAGTGCTGGTTAATGGCGAGCGACGTGGCACTGCTTTTGCCAGCCGCACTGAGGCCCAGGAGTGTCGTGCAGCCTGGCTGGAGCAGTTGCGGGACACCGACCGGCCCGGCGCTGCGCGTCAGGCCGGTTGAACCTGGGCCTGAGTCAGTTTTCCAGGTGACGGGCCAGGGCACAGGCTTCGGTATGCTCACGGCGAAAGCCCCTGACCCGCCCGGTGGCCTGTTCGGTGATATGAAAGAACCCGATACCGGCCGGTATTACGACAAAGCGCGGTGGCCTGTTGAACGATTGAGCAGCATATTCTATGTAGGAAACGCCCTTAGGCTCTCGACGGAATTCGGTGTTTTCGTGCATATTCGCTTCCCTGTGTGTTGTGGATGATTTCCAGGAGCCCGTCCTGCTGAAGGGCTTGATCTCATCTATCGCACTTTTGTTGCGATAGTGCTGTCAGAAAAAGCGTCTCCGTTTAAGGAAATTAGCTGAAAATTGGCAAACTGGCTTAAGCCTGCAGTAATGGGTAACCATTCCTGCGCGTTGCTTTGCCAGTCTGCACAGACTTTTCAAGCACCAATCCACTAGTCTTTCAGACTTCGAATTGAAGTACCGTTGCCTTGCGGGCGCCTTGTTGCCTGCCGGGGGAGCGGCGTGTAATCGGTATTTGAGGAATTCTTCATTGGCAGTCAGCAATCTGGATACACATGCCCTGTTTGTGCTGGGCGACCTCAGGGCGAAACTGGTCAAACAGTTTCAAACGCGTTTTGTTTATGTCACTGAACAGAGCGCGGAAGGCCTGTACATGGCCGAGATCGATACTGAAACCGCATTGGTGGTGGATGACAAACAGCGACTGGAGCTCAAGGTCGGCGATCATTTTCGTGCCGCCGTATTGCCCAGCCGTGAAGGTGGCAAGCTGGAAATCCGCTTTCGTGAGATCAAGCTGACCGTGTATGGCCTGGGTGACTATGCCTTTGTTTCTGTTCCTGAAGGCGAAGGTATCGTCTTTAAAGAAGGGCAGAGCGTGGTGCTGGTGTTTGCCGCGAAAGAGCAGCTGCAGGAAGGCCTGAGCAAGACTCTCAAAGCCGTGACTCGCAAGGTTGCCAAGTGGCAGAAGGGTGAGCTGACCACCTTCAAGGCCAGCGAGTGAGTGAGCCCGTCGAACGCTCCAGTCGTGCCGACTTTCATGTTCGGCACCAGGCGCAAGCACGGGCCCTGGCCGAGCAGTGGCTATTGCAACGCCCACAGATGCAGGCCGCCTGGTTCGACTGGGTCGCAACCCAGCTTTATCAATTGAGCCCGCCCGAGTATGCGGCCATGGTCCGCCGTGAGCTGCAACAACTCACGGGTTGATCTCAGTTGCCGCGATCGCGCCCGCTGCTGACTTCTTCAGGTACTTCATCACCGGCCATGCGCTTGCGAAACAGCGCCGCGCGGGCCAGCAGCAGGGTGGTGACCGGTACGGTGATCGACAGCAGGATCGGAATCAGCCAGGCGTGCAGTACCGGTGACTCCTTGAGTATCGAGAAGTACAGGATCGAGGCCAGTGCCACGCACCAGGCGCCCAGGGTCGAGGCCAGTGCTGGCGGATGCATGCGCTGAAAAAAGTCCTTCAGGCGAATCAGGCCGACGGCGCCGCTCAGGGCGAACAGGCTGCTCAGCAGCAGCAACACGGCGACCAGCACCTCTACCCAGAACGGCAGTTCATTGGCATTGATCATTCGATTACCTCGCCACGCAGGAGGAATTTGGCCAGGGCGAAGGAGCCGACAAAGCCGAACAGCGCGATCAGTAGCGCCCCCTCGAAGTAGGTGTCACTGGCATAGCGGATGCCCAGTACCAGCATCATCAGCATGGCCAGGATATACAGGTAGTCCAGCGCCAATACCCGGTCCTGGGCCGAAGGGCCACGGAACAGACGTACCAGGGTCAGGGCCATGGCCAGGGCGAAGATGAACAGGCTGGCGAGAATGGCATTGGCAAGCAGGCCAGTCATTCGAAGATCTCCATCAGCGGGCGTTCATAGGTGTGCTTGAAGTGCTCGATGAACCGGGTCTCATCGTCCAGATCGAACACGTGCAGCAAGAGGATGCTGCGGTCCAGGGCCAATTCCGACCAGATGGTGCCAGGGATCACCGTGGTGATCATCGACAGTGCGGCCAGGCCGTGGGCATCGCGCAGTTCCAGGGGGATATGCACGAACTGCGAGCGCGGCGGACGGCGCTTGGCCGACCATACGCCGCGGGCAACTTGCAGGTTGGACACCAGCACGTCGGCGCCGACCCGCAGGATCAGGCGCGCGATGGTGCCCGGGCGGCGGATGCGGATCGGAAGGGGGCGCAGCGGCGCCATCAGCAGCGGCGCAACGAAGCCCAGCAGGGCGCCCAGCAGCAGATTGCCGGGGCTGACCGACAGGTTCAGCACCAGCCACAGCAACCACAGCGACAGAGACAGTAGTGGGGCGGGGAACAAGCGCTTCATGGCTGCACCTCGGTACTCGCAGCCAGGGTGGTTGGTCCAGGGATGGGGCGGGTGCCGAGCACGGCGCTGACGTATTGCTCAGGGTCCTGCAGGCTGGCAGCGGTGTCCTGGGTGTAACGCAGCAATGGCTCGGCACGCAGGCTGAGCACGACGCACAAGCCCAACAGTGCCACGATGGGTATGCATTCATAACGGCGCAGCAGCGGCGATGGGCGTTCCTGTGGTGTCCAGAAGCGCTGGATGCCAACGCGGGTCAGGGCAATCAGCGAGGCCATGCCGGACAACACCAGCAACGCCACCAATATCCAGCCCTCGACGCTCAGCGGCTGCTCCGGCGTTACGCCCAGGCCTTGTGGGTTGAACAGCGCACTGATCAGGCTGAGTTTACCGATAAAGCCCGACAGCGGCGGCATGCCGATGATCAGCAGGGCGCAGGCGATGAAGCTCAAGCCCAGGAAGGCCATGGTCCAGGGGATCACCTGGCCGATCACTGCCTTTTGCTCGTCATCGAGGTTGATGCCTTTGGGGGGGTGCAGCGTTTCTACCGGCGAAGGCAGGCCGTCGCCGTCATCGTCCAGGGGGATCTCGTTGGCCGAGCGCGAACGTTCGATCAGTTCGGCCAGCAGGAACAGCGCACACAGTGCCAGGGTCGAGCTGACCAGGTAGAACAGCGCCGCGGCGGTCAGGGCTGCCTGGCCGAAGCCGATCGCCGCCAGCAGGGTGCCGGCCGAGACCAGGATGCTCAGGCTGGCCATGCGCTCCAGGCGCTGCGCCGCCAGTATCGACACCGCTGCGCAACCCAGGGTGGCCAGGCCGCCATAGATCAACCAATCGCCTCCAAAGAACGCCGAAGCACCGGCCTGGCCGGAGAACAGCAACGTCCACAGGCGCAGCACGGTGTAGAAGCCGACCTTGGTCATGATCGCGAACAGCGCGGCCACCGGTGCGCTGGCCGAGGAGTAGGCCGGCACCAGCCAGAAGTTCAATGGCCAGATCCCGGCCTTGGCCAGGAATGCCGTGGCCAGGATCGCCGCGCCGGCGTGCAGCAGGCCGCGATCGGCCTCCGGTACCAACGGGATTTTCAGGGCCAGGTCAGCCATGTTCAGGGTGCCGGTCACGCCGTAGAGCATCGCCGCGCCAATCAGGAACAATGACGAGGCCAGCAGGTTGATGGCGATGTAGTGCAAGCCGGCCTTGACCCGTGCGCGCCCCGAGCCATGCAGGATCAGGCCGTAGGAGGCAGCCAGCAGCACTTCAAAGAACACGAACAGGTTGAACAGGTCGGCGGTGAGAAACGCGCCATACAGGCCCATCAACTGGATCTGGAACAGGGCGTGGAAGCTGGCGCCGGCGCGGTCCCAACGGGCCATGGCGAACACCAGGGCGCTGACCCCGACGATGCCGGTCAGCACCAGCATCAAGGCTGAAAGGCGGTCGACCACCAGCACGATACCGAATGGCGCCGGCCAGTTGCCGGGCAGGTACACGCCAATCGAGCTGGCTTGCCCTTGGCACTGCACCCATAGCAGCAGGGTGATGGCGATGCCCAGCCCGAGCAGGCTGGAGATCAGGTTGATACGCGCCTTGAGCGGCCGGCGTTTTTCCCCGAGCAGCAGCATCAGCGCTGCGGTCAGCAGCGGCAGCAGGATGGGTGCGACGATCAGTTGGTTCATCGAACTCATTCGTTAGGCTCCCGGCCATCGACATGGTCGGTTCCGGTCAGGCCGCGGGAGGCCAGCAGCACCACCAGGAACAGCGCGGTCATGGCGAAGCTGATGACGATCGCGGTGAGAACCAGGGCCTGAGGCAGCGGATCGGTGTAGTTGAGCAGGTCCTGGGGCACACCGTCCTTGATGATCGGCTCCTTGCCGATGAACAGGCTGCCCATGCTGAAGATGAACAGGTTGACCCCGTACGACAGCAGGCACAGGCCCATCACCACCTGGAAGGTCCGTGGCCGCAGGATCAGCCAGACCCCGGAGGCGGCGAGCACACCAATGGCGATTGCAATGACTTCTTCCATCAGGCGGCTCCTGCTTGAGTGGGTTTCTGTTGGCTGCCCGGGCGATGACCGCGCACCGACTGGTGGGCCAGCGCGGTGAGGATCAGCAGGGTCGAGCCGACCACCACGGTGAACACGCCGATATCGAAGAACAGCGCACTGGCCAGGTGGGTGTCACCCAGCAACGGCAAGTGCAGGTGCGCGGTATGGGTGGTCAGGAACGGGTAGCCCAGCAGCATCGCCCCGACCCCGGTCAGGGTGGCGCAGAGCAGGCCGGTGCCCATCCAGCGCAGAGGCCGCAGGCTCATCTGTGCCTCGACCCACTGGGTGCCGGCCACCATGTACTGAAGGATGAACGCCACCGACATCACCAGCCCGGCAACGAAGCCGCCGCCTGGCTGGTTGTGGCCGCGCATGAACAGGTACATCGACACCACCAGGGCGATCGGCAGCAGCAGGCGCACCAGTGCCGCCGGCACCATCATGAAGCCCAGCGCGGTATCAGCCGCGTGGCGCGGGTTGACCAGGTCGGTGACTACGTCAGGTGCCAGCAGGCGCTGCTGGGCCGGCAGCTGCATGCTCTCCTTGGGCGGACGGAAGCGCCGCAGCAGGGCAAACACCGCCAGGGCCACGGCCACCAGCACGGTGATCTCGCCCAGGGTATCGAAGCCGCGGAAGTCCACCAGCATGACGTTGACCACGTTGCTGCCGCCACCTTCAGGCAAGGCCCGGCTCAGGTAGAACGAGGAGATGTCGTTGGGGGTCGGGCGGGTCAGCATGGCATAGGACAGCAGCGCCATGCCGCCACCCACGCCGACCGCCAGCAGCAGGTCGCGCAGGCGGCGCAGGCGGGCGCGTTCCTGGGTGCCCGGCAGCGGCGAGACGCCCTCGATCCGCCGTGGCAGCCAACGCAGACCGAGCAAAATCAGTACCGTAGTGACCACCTCGACCACCAGTTGGGTCAGGGCCAGGTCCGGCGCCGAGAACCAGACGAAGGTGATGCAGGTCATCAGGCCGCAAACACTGACCATGGTCAGGGCCGCCAGCCGGTGATACTTGGCCTGCCAGGCAGCGCCCAGGGCGCAGGCAATGGCGATCAGCCAGAGCATGACGAACACCCCGGAACCGGGAATCTTCGGCCGGTCACCCCAGGTCAGGCCACTGTGCAGCATCGGCAGCAGGCCGGCCAGCAGGGCGATCAGCACCAGCATGAACAACTGCTTCTGCAGGCGGCGGGTGGTGAATATCCGCTCGACGCGCCGGGCGGTGCGCATGATCAGCACCTGGCCGTGCTCGAACAGGCGCTTGCCATTGAATCGCTCGATCAGCGGCGGCGACGGGAAACGCCCGAGCTTGAGCTGATTGCGCAACAGCAGATAGAGCACGATGCCACCGCTCATGGCGATCAGGCTCATGATCAGCGGGGCGTTCCAGCCGTGCCAGATCGCCAGGCTGTACTCGGGCAGGGTGCCGCCCACCACCGGCAATGCGGCGGCGGCCAGCAGCGGGCCGACCGATTGCGCCGGGAAGATGCCGACCACCAGGCAGGTCATTACCAGCAACTCGACCGGTGCGCGCATCCAGCGCGGCGGTTCGTGAGGCGTATGCGGCAGGTCGGTGGCCGGCGGGCCGAAGAACACATCGACGGTAAAGCGCAACGCATAGGCGACGCTGAAGGTACCGGCAAGGGTGGCAATGACCGGCAAGGCCGCTTCGACCCAGGCGGTGGAGCTGATGAACACGGTTTCGGCGAAGAACATCTCTTTGGACAGGAAGCCGTTCATCAACGGTACCCCGGCCATCGAGGCGCTGGCCACCATGGCCAGGGTTGCGGTGAAGGGTATGAGCCGGAACAGACCGCTGAGACGGCGAATGTCACGGGTGCCGCTTTCGTGGTCGATGATCCCCGCGGCCATGAACAGCGAGGCCTTGAAGGTGGCGTGGTTGAGGATGTGAAAGACCGCCGCGACCGCTGCCAGCGGGCTGTTCAGGCCCAGCAGCAGGGTAATCAGGCCCAGGTGGCTGATGGTCGAGTAGGCCAGCAGGCCCTTGAGGTCGTTCTGGAACATCGCCGCGAAGGCACCGAGCACCAGGGTGGCGGCGCCGGCGCCGCTGACGATCCAGAACCATTCTTCGGTGCCGGAGAGCGATGGCCATAGTCGCGCCAGCAGGAACACCCCGGCCTTGACCATGGTCGCCGAGTGCAGGTAAGCCGAAACCGGAGTAGGCGCCGCCATTGCATGGGGCAGCCAGAAGTGGAAAGGGAACTGCGCGCTTTTGCTCAACGCGCCAAGCAGGATCAGGGGTAACAGGACGGGATACAGGGCATGGTTGCGAATCTGCTCACCGGCAGCGAGGACCTTGTCCAGGTCGTAGCTGCCGACCACATGGCCGAGCAGCAATACCCCCGCCAGCAGGCATAGCCCACCCGCTCCGGTAACCATCAGGGCCATGTAGGCACCGCGTCGGGCATCGGCGCGGTGGTGCCAGTAGCCGATCAGCAGGAACGAGAACAGGCTGGTCAGTTCCCAGAAGAACACTATCTGGATCAGGTTGCCGGAGATCACCAGGCCGAGCATGGCGCCCATGAACGCCAGGAAGAAGGCAAAGAAGCGCGGCACCGGGTCTTGCGGGGACATGTAGTAGCGCGCATACAGCGACACCAGGGTGCCGATGCCCAGCACCAATAAAGAGAACAGCCAGGCGAAGCCGTCCATGCGCAGGACCAGGTTCAGGCCCAGGCTCGGCAGCCACAGGAATTCTTCACGGATCACGCCGCCATGGGCGATCTGCGGGTACATCAAAGCGACCTGAACGGTGCCCACCAGGGCGACCAGTCCGGCCAGCAGCGATTCGCTGTTGCGTGCGTTGTGCGGCAAGACAGCCGCCAGGCAGCTGCCGACAAACGGCAGAAGCAGTAGCACTATCAAGGACATAGATTTCTAATCTGCAGGAGTTTGTAAGGGATCATACGTGGCGACTGGTCGATCACCAACCCGCAAGCTGTCGCAGAATCCTACAAGAGCGCTGTATAAATCCTTTTTTTTATAACAGTTTTTTTCAAAGAATAGACGGCATTTGCCGATCAGAGGCCCGCTTCACGTTCTTCGGCGTCAACCTCCAGCGACGTCTGCTCTTCACTACGGCGGCGAAACTTCAGTTCGCTGACCACCACGGCGATGACGATCAGCAAACCGCCGAGCAAGGCCACGCCCGGCAGGCGTTCGCCAGCGATGCGCCCGACGATGCCGGCCCATACCGGCTCACCGGCGTAGATCAGGGTGGCGCGGGTCGGCGAGACCGATTTCTGTGCCCAGTTCATCGCCACCTGGATCACCGCGCTCATCGCCCCCAGGCCCACGGCACTGAACAGCAACAGCCAGGAAAAGTCCGGCAGGCGCTCCTGGGTCGGTACCACCATCATGAACGACAGCGCCGAAGCGGTGGCCAGTTGCACCACCGTGACCCGACGCACATCGACCTGACCGGCATAGCGACTGATCAGGATGATTTCCGCAGCGATGGCCACGGCACTGATCAGGGTGGCGATTTCGCCGGGGCTGAACTGCAGCGAACCACCGCCAGGGCCGGCCAGCAGCATCAGGCCGGCGAATGCCAGGCCAATGCCCAGGCTTGGCATCAGGCCCGGGCGGCGGCCCAGTACCAGCCATTGCAGCAAGGGCACGAAGGGCACGTACAAAGCGGTGATGAACGCCGACTGGCTGCTGCTGATGGTTTGCAGGCCAACGGTCTGCAGGCCGTAGCCGAGCATGATCGACACGCCGATCAACACCCCGGCCTTGAGCTCCGTGGCGGTCAGGCCGGGCAACGAACGGGCCGAGACCAGGCCGACAAACAGCGCTGCGGCGGCAAAGCGCAGGCCGACGAAAAACATCGGCCCGCTGACCGTCATCACGTTGTGCACCAGCAAAAAGGTGCCGCCCCAGAGCACGGTAATAAACACCAGCACCAGTTCGGCCTTGCTCAGCCGGAAGGAAACGGAAGGGCGTTCAGCAGCGTTCGTTGGGGTCATGGCCTTGCACACGGAAGAGGGTCGACGCACAATTGCGGTGAAAGTGGGCAGTATACTGCGCAACCCCTATTGATGAGCAATATAGTGCACAAAGATTCCAGTCAACGCGCGTCGGTGCTTCAGCACGTCAGCCAGAACATTCGCCACCTGCGTCATGCCGCCGAGCTGAGCCAGAGTGCCCTGGCGGAAAGGTCCGGGGTCAGCCGGCGGATGCTGGTGGCCATCGAGGCCGGCGAAAAGAATGTCAGCCTGACCACCCTCGACCGGATCGCCGAAGCTCTGGAGGTTGCCTTCAGTGACCTGATCAAGGCGCCGGACAACCGCGACCCGAGCCGGATCAACGAGCTGGCCTGGACCGGTGTGCATCCCGGCAGCAAGGCCGTGCTGCTGGCCAGTTCCGCTGCCACCCGCGAGGTGGAGCTGTGGGAGTGGCGCCTCGAACCCGGCGAGGTCTACCCCTGCGAGGCTGATGCCGATGGCTGGAGCGAGCAGTTGTTCGTATTCGAAGGTTGCCTGAGCCTGGAAGTCGAGGGGCAAAAACACCTGCTCAATGCCGGCGAGTTCTTCTCCTTTGCCAGCAACCGCCGCTACGCCTACCGCAATGACGGCGAAGTGGCGACCCGCTTCGTGCGCAATGTGGTGATCTGAGCACGAGGCAGGTCACTGCCTTCAGCGGCTGGCGTCGGTCAAGTATTCCTGGGTGGAAATCACCTGGGCGTAAGCGAAGGCCAGCGACGCCATATAGGCCGCATGCACCTGCGCCGCCGGTACCGTGACGCCGTTGAATTCCAGGGCGCGGGTGGCGCAGGCGTCGTGAACCACGGTGACGCCATAACCGTAATCGGCGGCAGCGCGGCTGACGGCATCGATACACATGTGGCTCATGCTGCCGATCACCGTGACGTTGCTGATTTGCCCGTCATCCAGCAGATGCTTGAGCTCGGTTCCCAAAAACGCATTGACCTTGTGCTTGAGCACCACTGGCTCACCTGCGCGGTTAGTCGCCTTGGGGTGAATCTGCGCACCCTCGGAGCCAGGGGTGAAGAACGGTGCATCACTGGATTCGAACTCGTGGCGCACATGTACCACCAGGTCGCCGCGGGTGCGGGCGGCGTCAAGGATGCTGGCGGCGTTGTCAGCCGCCGCATCGGCGCCGTCCAGGGTCCATTTGCCGCCGGGGAAGTAATCGTTCTGGATGTCGATGACGATCAGTGCCTGTTTGCTCATCTCAAAAGCCTCATGCTGGGGAGTGGTTGTGGCGTGGTGATAGTTATAGGCTTGAGCGATGCGCTTGCGGATTGGCGCGAACGACAAATTGGCGGGAAAAACTGACAATGGCAACGGCGCAGGACACTCTGGAAATTGGCGTGCTGGTCTATCCCGGCGCGCAACTGGCCGCAGTCCATGGCCTGACCGACCTGTTTGCCGTGGCCAATCGCCTGCGCCATGAGCTGGGGGCGTTGGAGCGGCCACAGTTGCGCGTTTGCCATTGGAGCGAGACGCCTGATCGGCAATTGCAGGTAACGTTCGACACGCACCCCGGCACGGGTCATCAAGTGCGCGCCATGATTATCCCGCCGAGCCTGACCCAGGCCCCTTCGCCCGAATTGCTGGAACGCTACCGCGCCAACCTGCGCCAATGGCATGGTGACGGTGCGTTGCTGGTGTCGGTCTGCGTCGGGGTGTTCTTCATCGCCGCCAGCGGCCTGCTCGATGGGCGCCCGGCGACCACTCACTGGAATTTCGCGCAATCACTGGCCGAGCGTTTTCCGCAGGTTCAGGTCGAAGCCAACCTGCCGCTGCTCGACGACGGCGACATCATTACCTCGGCCGGGTTGATGGCCTGGACCGATCTGGGGCTCAAGCTGGTCGAGCGTTACCTGGGCGAGACGCTGGCGGCGGAGACCGCGCGGTTTCTCGCGGTCGAACGGGTCAGCGGCGGGCAACAGCCCGGCAGCGTCTTCAGCCCACGGCTGGACCATGGCGACGAGGCGGTGCTGAAGGTTCAGCACTGGCTGCAGGGCAGCGGTGCGCGTGACGTTTCGCTGACGGCCATGGCCGATTGCGCCGGCCTTGAGCAGCGTACTTTCCTGCGTCGCTTTCGCAGTGCCACCGGTCTCAAGCCCACCGAATACTGCCAGCAGGTCAGAGTGGGGCGGGCCTGCCGGATGCTTGAGTTCACCAATCGCAGCATCGATCAGATTGCCTGGGGTGTCGGTTACCAGGACCCAGGTGCCTTTCGCAAGGTGTTCTTCAAGGTGACCGGGCTTGCCCCCAGCGACTACCGGCGACGCCTCGCGACCCGGGCGGGCTGATCCTACTTTGGTACCGGTCGGGCTGCGCTTTGCGCGTCTTGCTGCTTATTATCCGTAGCAAACAAGACGGAGAACGCCATGAGTGCCCCTGAACAACCCGAGAACCCGGCGGCTGATGTGCTGATCATTGGCGGTGGCTTGAGCGGTGCCCTGCTGGCAGCCCAGCTGTTGCGTCAACCGGGGCAACGCCGCCTGCTGATCGTCGAGCCGCGCAGCGACCTAGGCCGTGGTGAAGCCTATAGCGCCACGCACCTGGGGCATACCCTCAATGGCAACGCGGCACGGATGAGTGTCGACCCGGACAATGCCGACGACCTGACCACATGGCTGGGCCAGCATATTGCAGCGGGTGGTTGGCCAGAATCAGCCGGGCAGCAGGTGCCCGTTGCCGAGCTGTTTCCGCCACGCGGGCTGTTTGGCGTGTATGCGCGCCAGCGTTTGGCCGAAGCGCAGGCGGTGGGTGCGCGACAGGGCTCCTGCCTTGAGCATGTCCAGGACCAGGCCGTTGATCTGGCGGTGGACGATCAGGGCGTCGATGTCAGCCTGGCGGATGGCCGTACTTTACGCGCAACCAGGGCTGTTCTGGCCACCGGCATGTTTGCCGCTGCGCGTACCGCCCAGGTCAGCGACAATGCGCTGAACACGGCATCAGTCGACCCTTGGAACATACCGGCCATGCAGGCGATCGATGCGCACGGCCGGGTGCTCATCATCGGTTCCGGGCTGACCATGGTCGATGCCGTGGTGTCGTTGCAGGCAGCCGGGCATCGCGGGCCGATCGAGGTGTTTTCCCGCCACGGCCTGCTGCCGCAGGTGCGCCGTCAACCGCCCGCGTGGGAAGATTTCCTGGCGGCTGACCTGTCACTGTGCAGTCCGTTGCAACTGCTGCGGGCCTTGCGTGCGCAATGCCAGGCGGCCGGGCAGCAGGGCATCGACTGGCAGGCGCCGCTGGATACCGTGCGCGTGCATATCGCCAGGCTCTGGAGCCAGGCCAGCGAGCGTCACAAGCGCCAATTCGTGCGTCATCTCCGGCCCTGGTGGGAAAGCCATCATCATCGTTCGCCGCCGCAGGGTGCGGCGTTGTTGGCGCGACTGGTCGAACAAGGGCGATTGCGCATTCATGCGGCGTCGTTGCAGGGTGTGGAAACCAGCGCCGACGGGCAGCCAGTGGTAAGGCTGCGCTTTCGCGGGCAAACGCAGGTCGAGCGGATCAGCGCTGCCGCCCTGATCAATTCCACCGGTATTGAGTACGATTGGCGCCGGGTTGCCCGGCCTTTGCCGCAGAACCTGCTGCAACGCCGGCTGATCCAGCCAGGGCCCCTGGCACTGGGCATCGCCGCGGATGCGCAGGGAGCCGTGCAGGATGCCGAGGGCCGCTACAGTCGGCGCCTGTTTGCCATGGGCCCACCCTTGCGTGGTCTGTGGTGGGAAAGTACGGCAGTGACCGATGTCGCTTTGCAGGCCAAGGCACTGGCCCAACGCCTGGTTGGGTATGGCGACTAGTCGTGGTATTCGGGGCCGGGCTCGAGCAATTGCGGGCCCGGGCCCTGCTCGCCGAGTTGATCATCACAGTTGCGCAACGGGCAGCTTTGCAGCGACATGCAACCACAACCGATACAGCTGTCGAGCTGGTCACGCAATACCAAGAGTTTATCGATGCGCCGGGTCAGGTCCTGGCGCCATTGCTCTGACAGCCGTTGCCAGTCCTTCACGCTGGGTGCACGACCTACCGGTAGCGTCTGCAGCGCGGCATGAATGGTTGCCAGGGGAATCCCCAGGCGTTGCGCCATCTTGATCACTGCCACCCGCCGCAGGGTGTCGCGTGGGTAGCGGCGCTGGTTGCCGGCGCTGCGGGTGCTGTGAATCAAACCCTTGCTCTCGTAGAAGTGCAGGGCGGTCACGGCTACGCCGCTGCGCGCCGCCAACTGACCCACGCTGAGTACGCTCTGAGCTGAATCGGGCATGACACAATATCTCTTGACCTCTAGTTAACTTGAGGTTTTACCCTGCCAGCCATCACACCGCAAGTGCAATGGCAGAGGGAGCATGTTCATGCTGGTTTCAGACAACAGCCTGTGTTTTACCCAGATGATCGAGTTCGAAGTCGCGCCAGCCCGGCAACGCGCGCTGGCCCAGGCGCTGGTGGCGCGCAGCGAGCACCTGGCCGAGCAGCACAATGGTCTGGTCGCAGCCAGCATCCAGGCCAGCGACGATGGCAGTCGGGTCCTGCAGTATTTGCAATGGCAATCGCGGGCGGCCTGGGAGGCAGCTGTCAGCAGCTTCGAGCAGGAGCCGTTCCTGCAGCTGATTCGTCAGCATCAGGCCAGGGGCGTGAACTTCAACACCTTCCAGACGCTCAGCAGCCTGGCCCGGACGGCGGAGCACGGGCTGCACTGCCAGTTGCCGATGACCTCAGGAATACCAGGGTGAATGGTGCGGGTAGCGGTCAAGCCGTGCGCCGATGACCATTTCACTGATCCAGGCACTGAGAATGGAGCTGTAGGCTTTCTGGCAGCGGTCACTGGACAGCGCATGATCGGCGCCGTCAACGATCCTGTGGGTCAGCGAATGGGCGCTGACGAAAGCCGAGCGATAGCTCATCAAGGTACTGTGCGGCACGAAGTCATCCTGCTCCGACTCCACCAGCAGCACGTCACCGGCAAACTCGGCGCAGGCGCCCAGTGCCCGGTTGTCCCCCGGGCCGAGGGGGCGTTGACGGTAGTCGGTCAGGCGTTGACGGTCGAGCGCTTGCTTGGGCAGGTTCCATTCATCGTCCCAGTACAGCGCCGGCACTCGTAACGCCAGCCATTTGACCGGTCGCAACGCTGTCAGCAGCGTCGCCAGGTAGCCGCCGTAGCTGCTGCCGATCAGGGCAATGGCGCTGGTGTCGACCGCCGGGTGACTGACCAGCCGGTCGTAGGCGGCGACCAGGTCGGCGAGGTTCTGCTCGCGGGTAACGCTCAGGCGCTGGCTTTCGGTCTTCTCGTGGCCACGCAGGTCGAAGGTCATGCATACGCATCCCAGGCCGGTGATCTGCTTGGCCCTGGCCAGGTCACGCTGCTGGCTCCCACCCCAGCCATGAACAAAGAGGATTCCGGGAACCTTGGCACCGGGGCTGACAATGGTCCCGGCAATACTTTCGCCATCAACCGGAATCTCGATCCCTTCGCTATGGATGGTCATAGTCGCGGATCCGTGCGTATTTGCAGACTCGTCCGATTTCACTGTCGTCCCCCTGATAAAAAATCGTGGCATCGGCGGGCAGCTCAGGCGCGTCGAAGGCTTCGTGGGTGGAGGCGCGCACACGCCTCAAAGCCGGGTCGTCGGCGAAAGCTTGCAATGCCAGTACCTCGGCACTGCTGGCGCCGCCGATGCGCCAGGATTGTTCGAGCACGCCGCTGCGCAGCTTGCCCTGGCTGTTCAGGCCGCGGGCGACGTCATAGTTGCGCCGTGAGGCGATAAAGCCGGGGAAGGCTTGCAGCGCTGCCTGCTCGTAGGTTCTTGCCTGGGTGATGGCCAGGCGAAGGTGATCTTCGAGTTCCAACTGCAGCAATACGTCGTAGTCCCCGCGCACCAGTACCAGATCGGAACCGCCGTAGATCTCCTCGCCCTGGTGGTCACGGGTCAGTTGCTGGGTGCCGTAGTAGCTGCACAATATTCCCGCCACCAGGACCTGGCCGACGCTGAAGGTCTGCACCTCGCTCAGGTTCTCTTCCAGGGTCAGGCCCCAGAGCGCGAGTTCCTGTTCGTCCATGGTGCCAAGCGCTTGCTCCAGTCCTTTGATGCTGTCGATCACCGTTTGCCCACGGCCCGCAGTTGCGCGTACGGGCTTGAGGCGCAGCGGTCCCTCTCGCAGCAGCAGCCCGGCGGCACGAATCGCATCCTCCAGGCTGAAAACGCTATAGCCTCGCAACAGCGCATCGCTGGCCAGGCGGGCGAAGTCATCGGTCCAGCCCAGCGGAAAGCGTGCATCGGCGGGCAGCGGATGGGAGATGGCCTTGGTCGCCATGTACGGCTGGCTGACCAAGCCGCCAAACAGGTCGGTGTGCGCCGCGATACCCATTGCCCGGTAGCGCTCGGCGCCGATCAGGGTTTCGGTGGGCAGGTAATAGAAATTCTCCTTCGCCGTTGGTGGCTGGGCAGGCGTAACCACCTCGGTGTGGAACAACTTCGCCAGCCGTTGGGCGAGCTTCAGGTGCACGCTGTGTTCGTGCTCGGGTGTGCTTTGACGTGTGTCCAGCAGCACCACGCCTTGCTTGCGGTCGGTCGATCGGAGCATGGGCAGATCCTCTGCGTGGTTCAGGAGGCTTTCTTGAGTGCGTCGATCAGTTCGTGCTTGCGCATTTTCGAGTGGCCAACGATGTCTTTGCTGCGGGCGTCCCTGACGTTGCTTCCTTGTGGCATGGCGTTTTCTCCCGGGTAGGACTGTACTGATTGTGAAGTCCGTAAGCGGTAGAAGTTCAGTAGGGCTGATTAGTGGATGGTATTTTGGTTATATAAATATATAAATTGATAATTTATAGTTCTATTGGTGGCTGGTGCAATATGGCGTGGCACTTTACCTACATGGATTTAGGAAGCGCCTACTTTGCAAGGCGACGACAACCAGAGAGCCTGCTGTCATGAACAATCTTCCGCTGTATTTCGACTACGCCGCCACGACACCGGTCGACGAGCGAGTTATCCAGGCCATGGTCAAGTGTCTGGGCGCCTCGGGTAATTTCGGCAACCCGGCGTCAAGCTCCCACTGTTACGGGCAGAGCGCCCGGGCAGCCGTGGAGCGGGCGCGGGACCAGGTCGCCGGGCTTGTCGGCGCCCGAGCCGAACAGATCATCTGGACGTCGGGGGCCACCGAGTCGAACAACCTGGCGCTCAAAGGCCTCGCCCAGGGGCGCCAGGGTGGTCACATCATCACCAGCCAGATCGAACACAAGGCAGTGCTCGACACGGCTCGCCAGCTTGAGCACAACGGCTTCACCCTGACCTTGCTGGCGCCCGACGACCAAGGGCTGATCACCCCCGAGGCGCTACGCAGTGCCCTGCGTGAAGACACCTTCCTGGTTTCGCTGATGCTGGTGAACAATGAACTGGGGACCGTCAACGATATCCCGGCGTTGGCTGAGGTGGTTCGCCAGCATGGCGCACTGCTGCACGTGGATGCGGCCCAGGGTGCGGGCAAATTACCGATCGACCTGGGCCGCTGGGCGGTCGACCTGATGTCCTTTTCCGCGCACAAAGTTTATGGTCCAAAAGGCATCGGCGCCTTGTATGTCGGCGAGCGCGCCAAACCGCTGCTGCAGGCGCAGATCCATGGCGGTGGCCATGAGGGCGGTTTGCGCTCCGGCACCCTGGCCACCCACCAGATCGTTGGCATGGGCGAGGCGTTTGCCGTGGCCCAGGCGCTGCTCGTGGAAGAAACTGCACGCATCCGCCAACTGCAACAGCAGTTGCTGGATCAATTGCTGCAGTTGCCGGGAGTGCGCCTTAATGGCAGTGCCGGGCAGCGAATCGCGCACACGCTCAGCCTCACGTTCAGCGCCGATCACCCCGACTTTTCCCAGCTTGCGCAGTCGCTGGCATTTTCTTCCACTTCCGCCTGCAACTCCGCGGCCAATGCTGCTTCTCACGTGCTGCTGGCGCTTGGACTTGAGCCGCAAGCCGCGAGGCAGACCATTCGCCTGAGCCTGGGTCGCTATACCAAGGCGCAGGATATCGACCAGGCGGTGCGGGCAATAAAGACCTCGTTACAGTCGCAACCTTTCTGGGCGGTTGCCCATGGCTGAAGGCTGTTCCATTATCTGCGCCAAGAACAATGGATGCCGTGGTAGCAGGAGTCAGCATGAACACTCAGTCTTCAACGCAGGGAGCGGTGAATACGCGCCTGGCACGTATTCGTGAAGTGATGCAACGTGAGGGCGTCGACGCCTTGTTGGTCCCGTCGGCCGATCCTCACCTTTCCGAGTACCTGCCGGGGTACTGGCAGGCCAGGCAATGGTTGTCCGGTTTTCACGGGTCGGTCGGTACCTTGATCGTTACCGCCGATTTCGCCGGCCTCTGGGCTGACAGCCGCTACTGGGAGCAGGCGGAAAAGGAACTGGCAGGCAGCACCATTGAGCTGGTGAAGCTGCAGCCGGGCAAGCCCGGTCCGCTGGACTGGCTGGCCGATCAGGCCCCGCAAGGTGGGGTGGTGGCCGTGGATGGAGCGGTAATGGCTCTGGCCTCGGCACGTCAGCTAGGCGAGCGCCTCAAGGCTCGCAACGTTCGATTGCTGACTGAGAAGGATCTTCTGGCCCAGGTATGGGACGACCGGCCGCCACTACCGAACAACCCGGTGTATCAGCATCTGCCGCCCGAGGCCACGGTCAGCCGCGCGCAGAAACTGGCCAACTTGCGCGAGACGCTGCGCGCCCGCGGTGCCGACTGGCATTTCATCGCCACCCTGGACGACATTGCCTGGTTGTTCAACCTGCGCGGTAGCGACGTTTCCTATAATCCGGTGTTCGTATCCTTTGCCTTGATCTGCCAGGATCAAGCCACGTTGTTCATGGACTTGAACAAGATCGATGCCCATTTGCGCAGTGTGCTCGAAGTCGATGGCATCACGTTACGTGATTATGCAGAGGTCGCCCAGGCGCTGGCGGCTATTCCAGCTGACCAGACATTGCTGGTTGATCCTGCTCGGGTGACGAGTGGCTTGCTGGCGAATACCGACAGGGATGTGCGCCTGATTGAAGGACTGAACCCGACTACGCTGTCGAAATCGCAAAAAAGCAAAGCTGATCTTGGGCACATTCGCAAGGCCATGGAGCAGGATGGTGCGGCGCTGTGCGAGTTTTTTGCCTGGTTGGAAGCTGCGCAAGAGCGAGCCGAGTCAATCACCGAACTGACCGTTGACGAGCAGCTGAGTGCCGCGCGTGCGCGTCGTCCAGGTTTTGTCTCGCTGAGTTTTTCGACCATCGCTGCCTTCAATGCCAATGGCGCCATGCCGCATTACCGCGCCACGGAGGAGTCTCATGCCCGTATCGAAGGTAATGGCTTGCTGCTGATCGACTCTGGTGGTCAATACCTGGGGGGCACCACCGACATTACCCGCATGGTCCCCATTGGTAACCCCAGTACTGCTCAGAAGCAGGACTGCACGCGAGTGCTCAAAGGGGTTATTGCCTTGTCGCGGGCACGCTTTCCGCGGGGCATCCCGTCGCCATTGCTGGATGCCATTGCCCGGGCGCCCATCTGGGCGGACCAGGTCGACTATGGTCATGGTACCGGGCACGGGGTCGGTTACTTTATGAACGTGCATGAAGGACCGCAGGTGATTGCCTACCAAGCGGCGGCGGCACCTCAGACAGCCATGCAGGAGGGGATGATTACGTCGATCGAGCCGGGTACCTATCGCCCGGGCGAGTGGGGGGTACGTATCGAGAACCTGGTGTTCAATCGCGAGGTGGGCACGAGCGCGTTTGGCGATTTTCTCGAGTTTGAAACCCTGACCCTGTGCCCGATCGATACCCGTTGCCTGCTGCCTGAACGGCTGACCAGCGAAGAGCGCGACTGGCTCAATGGTTATCATGCCCAGGTCAGGGAGCGCCTGGCGCCGTTGCTGGAAGGCGCTGGGCTGGAATGGTTGCAGGGGCGAACCGCAGCCATTTGAACCCGGTATTCAAACAGCAGCAAAAAAGGGCGGCCGTTGGGTCGCCCTTTTTGGTGGGATACATTACTTGCAGATGACGATCATGCTGCGGCTGGTGTAGCCGGCCGGATTGAGGCCGAAGGGGTAGTCACCAGGCTCGGCGTCGGCATCCCCCGAGCGGGCAATCACTTTGTAACCCTTGCTGCCACATGAGGCCGCAGCCTTGGTGTAGCAATTGTCCCAGGAAGATGAAAGGCCGGAGCAATTGATATGCAGGCCCTTCTTGCCGCGTTTGACTTCAGTCTTCGCCGTCGCCGCACATCCAGCGATGGCCAAAATGGCTAGGATGAGCAAAATTCGTTTCATTCCTGTCCTTAATGCGTACCGGGTCTGTCGCCCGTGTCTAATTTCCTTTGCGTCTTCCCGATGCTTGTTCGCGTCCCTGTCTTGTCAATTAGATATCTTCAAGGTTGACGTTGGGTTACAGCTTAAAGATGGCGGATGCCCGGCACAATGACCAGTGTCTATTTAAATGCAAATATTTCTCAAATCAGTCGGCAGCAACCAATGCCGGGCTTTCCTTGCGCAGCGACAGGGTGGCACCCACTGAAGCGGTGATGATTGCAGCGATAGCCAGCCATTGCGCCACCGTCAGTACTTCACCCAGGAACAGCAAACCTGAAAGTGCACCGAACGCAGGTTCGATACTCATCAGTGTGCCAAAGGTGCGTGCAGGCATGCGTGTGAGTGCCACCATTTCCAGGCTGTAGGGCAGGGCAGTGGAGAGTATGGCCACGCCCAGTGCGATAGGCAGCAGTGCGGGAGTAAGCAGTGCGCTGCCAGCATGGACAATGCCAATTGGCGCTACGAACAGGGCAGCGATCATCACCCCCAGGGCGGCGGTCTGGATACCGTTCTCGGCGCCGGCTTTCTGCCCATATAGAATGTACAGCGCCCAGCACACGCCGGCACCTAGTGCATAGCTGGCGCCTACCAGGTCGATGCCGGCGCTGGTCTGGCCAATCGGGATCAGCAGCAGCAAGCCAATGACCGCAAGGCCGATCCAGAGAAAATCCACGGCCCGTCGCGAGGCATACAAGGCAACTGCCAGCGGTCCGGTGAACTCCAGGGCTACGGCAATCCCCAAGGGCACGGTCTGCAGCGACATATAGAAGAGGAAGTTCATCCCGCCCAGGGCCATGCCGTAGATGATCACGGTGCGAAGCGTGCTGGCGCTGAGCTTGGCGCGCCAGGGGCGCAGCAGCAACAGCATGATGATGCTGGCGAAGATCAGTCGCAGGGTGGTGGTGCCTTGCGCGCCCACGACAGGGAACATGCTCTTGGCCAGGGAGGCACCGGACTGGATTGAGGCCATGGCGATCAGCAGCAAGCCAATAGGGAAGAGGGTGGCGGCCAGGCTGCGGGGGTGGCTGTTCATTGCGGGAGGGCATTCCTTATATAAGAAGAAGCACGAGCAGCCTATGATGCGCAAAGGCCAAAAAATGAGCAATATACTGCGCATTATTCTTTTGTTGGGGGTTTTTTAAATTAACCCTTGACGCCCGATTTAATCTCTCTATAATTCGCCCCACTTCCGGCGC
>NZ_JBGOGX010000018.1:0-41247 GCF_054788455.1 Pseudomonas sp. ZL2
AGCTTGCCATTCACCGCTCTCACTTCTGATTCTATTCCTACCTCAAGACACAAGCTGGCGTTGCCAGCGATCGAGCGCGCAGCGGTCGCCATCCCCCACAGGGTTGTGCATGCTCCGATCACCCCAGGGGTCTAGAGCCAGATGGCATCCCAATGCGGGTAGTCGCCAATGCGGGACACCAATCCCGCTCTCAATGGGTTCGCAACGATGTAACGTGCCACCGCCTGAATATCCTCTTCCCGGCGCAACGCCCGGTCATGGAAGCCTTGTTGCCATAAGCGCCCCGTGCGCCGGCTGGCCTTGTTGATCAGGCAGGTACTGCGGGATTTGACCCGACGTACCAAGGATGCAAGGGTTCCCTGCTGCAGCTCGATCAACCAGTGCAGATGATCGGGCATGATCACCCAGGCCAGGGATTTCGCCAGGGCTTGTTGCTGTGCATATTGCAGCTGTTCAACCATCAGCCGAGCCAGGTGAAAATCAGTAAAAACCGGTTGGCGGTTTTCAGTGATGCTGGTCAGCAGGTACAAGCCGCCAGGTGTCGATACTCGCCCACGTCTCAGGCGGTGGGAGGCTGGGCTGTCCATGTCGGGTCTCCTGAAGATGAACTTTCAGGCTAGCCCGGTCATTACATTGGGGTATCAGTACAGTTAAACCTGATGTGTCTGGGGTATGCACAACCCTGTGGGAGCCGGCGTTGCCGGCGAAGGGCTGCGCAGCAGCCCCAACGCTACCACTGGCGCTTGTCAGGCCGGGTCAGTCCAAGTTTCTCGATCCGGTAACGCAACATATCCCGGCTCAAACCCAGCAGCCGCGCCGACTTGGTGACGTTCCAGTCGGTGCGATCAAGCATCTTGCGCACCATGTCGCGCTCCACTTCCGGCAGGCTCGCCGAGGCCTGGGCATCGCCATTGCCGTACGCCTCGTGCACGGCAAGCGCCGGCATCTCCAGCGGCTCATCCACCAGGCTCATGCACACGTTGAGCTGGTGCGGGGCGATCAGTTCCTGGGGCGCCAGCAACACCGTCTGCTCAAGCATGTTGCGCAATTCGCGCACGTTGCCCGGCCAGCTGTAGTTGAGCATCAACTCCTCGGCCTCGTCGCTGAAGCGCAGGTTCGGCTTGCCATAGCGTTTGCCGTGCTGGGCAAGAAAGTGCCGAGCCAGCAACAGGATGTCTTCACCACGGGCATACAGCCTGGGCACCTTGATCGAGATGATGCGCAGGCGGAAAAACAGGTCACGACGAAACTTGCCCTGCTGGACCATCTGCTCCAGGTTGCAGTTGGTGGCGCTGATGATGCGCAGGTCGACCTTGCGTTCTTTCACCGCGCCAATGCGGCGGATGGTGCGGTCTTCCAGCAGCTTGAGCAGCTTGGCCTGCAACAGCAGGTCCATCTCGCCGATCTCGTCGAGAAACAAGGTACCGCCGTCCGCCGCCTCGACCAGGCCAACGCGGCGATCCTTGGCATCGGTAAACGCGCCCTTCTCATGGCCGAACAGCTCGGCTTCCAGCAGGTTGGCCGGGATCGACGCGCAGTTGAATTCGATAAACGGCCCCTTGCTGCGCACCCCGTCAAAATGCAGGGCGCGGGCTACCAGCTCCTTGCCGGTGCCGGTCTCGCCTTCTACCAGCACCGGCGGCAGGTCGCCGCTGGCCATGCGCCGCTCGGCGTCGAGCAACTGGCGGATGGTGTGCTTGAGGCCAAGCATGGCCGGTGACTCGCCAATCAGTGCCTGCCCACCGGATTTTTGCGCCTCGCGCTCCTGGTAAAACGACAAGGTGCGCTCCATGCGCTCGGTGGCCAGGGCCTTTTCCAGCATCAGCTTGAGTTCGGCCAGCACCACCGGTTTGGTCAGGTAGTGGAACGCGCCCTCTTTCATCGCCAGCACGGCATCTTCGACGTTGCCATAGCCGGTCATCATGATCACCTTGAGCTCCGGCTCGCGCTGGGCCAAGACCTTGAGCAGTTCGTGGCCGTTCATGCCGGGCAGCGAGTTGTCGGTCAACACCGCATCGGGTTGGCAGCGTGGCAATTGTTCCAGGGCCTCTTCTGCGCTATGGCAGACAGTGACCTCGAAGCCTTTGCGCTCAAGGTAGGTCTGGATGTTCTCGGCAAGGATTTCATCATCCTCGACTACCAGGATGCTCTGTTCCATGGTCCCCTCCCGCTGCAACATTGAAAATCAGGCAGACACGGGTTCCTTCCTCTTCACGGCTGGCCAGGCTCACCGAGCCGCCAAAACGTTCCATGATCCGCTTGACCAGCACCAGGCCGACCCCGAGGCCGCCCTGCTTGGTGGTGAAAAAAGGCTTGAAGACCATCCGTTCCTGCTGCTGGGTCATACCCTTGCCGGTATCGCTCAGGGTCAGTTGCAGCTGCCGGCGGTCTTCCAGCACCTGCACCGCCACGTTCAAGCGCCCCCCCGTGGGCATGGCCTCCAGGGCGTTGGCGAACAGGCTGTTGAGGATCTGCGTCAGCAACACCGGCTGGCTGACCACCCAGGCCAGCGCCGGTGTGTCGATCTGTACCTGGACCTTGTTGCGATCCAGTTGCTGGGCGAATGCATGGCGGGTGTCGTCGATGGCTGCCACCAGTTCCACCGCTTCGGCATCGTCATTCATCGGCCGCAACGACACCAGCAGATCACGCACCCAGCGCGACATACGGTCAACCTGGCTGATGATGTCGCCGATGTTTTTCTGCGCCGGTGCGCTGGCGATGTCCTGGGCCAGTTCCGCGCTTGAGCGGATGTTGGCCAGCGGGTTGCGCAAGCTGTGGGCCACCGCCGAGGACATCTCGCCCAGGGCGGCAAAGGTCTCGCTGGCCACCAGTTGGGTTTCCTGGGTGCGCAGCATGCTCGCCGCGCGGCGCACGATCCAGAACAGGCCGAAGTAGATCAGCGCGCCGCCGAGGATGGTCGAGGTCCAGATCAGCACATACCCACGCTGGATGCGCCGCACCAGATCATGGGGCTCCTTGTAGATTTCCACCATCGACACCACCCGGGTGCCGGAAGCGTCGAACATCGGCAGGTAGTTCTCGATGAACAGGTACTCGGGCTCACGCTGGAATTTCTGCTCTTCGCGCTCTTCATCGGCCCGGTGGTAGCTGGCCGACACCGGCACTTTCGACGCGAACGACTCGTCCAGGTCCGCGTCCCCCTCGATCTGCTGCCCGATCAACTGCGGATTGGTCGACCAGACAATGGTCCGGTCCAGGGCGTAGACATTGGTCAGCAGGGTATCGGGCAGGCTGTCGACATGATCGAGGAACTCGGTGCGCGTCGCCGCCGCCACCTGCGCACTGACCTGGCTGTGCTGGCTGTCCTGGCGCGGGTCGAGCAGTTCGGCCATGGTCGTGCCCGGCGCAATACGCGAATGGCGCACTTCGGCCTGGGCCATGGCCTGGATGAACTGGGCGGTGAGCATGGCATCACGCTCGACGCTGTCATTGACGACAAACCGCGTCGACACGTAGCCAAGGCCCACGGCAACCGAGGCGATGATCAGCAGGCTGACCACGGAGAACCAGCGCAGCAGGTTGAACTGGCGCGGCGGTTTGTGTTGTGCAGCCTGGGATTGCTGGCCTTCATCGGCCAACTGGCGGTTGAGCATCTGCATCGGATGGTTTCCTTCCGGGATGCTTTTTTTCTTCAAATGTATAGCTCAGGCCATCCGGGGCGCCTGACATCAATACTAATGAGCGAAGATGCAGTGATAGTATTTAGCCATGCCTGTACGGCAGTATCAGCGCCGTTCACGGGCGGCCCTGGCCAGCCTGAAACTCAGCTGCACACAGGTGCCCTTGCCTTCACGACTGCTCAGGCGCACCGTGCCGCCAAAACTCTCCATGATCCGCCTGACCAGCACCAGGCCAACCCCCAGGCCACCTTGCTTGGTGCTGTAGAACGGTTTGAAGGCCATGCGCTGCTGCTGGTCGCTCATGCCCTTGCCGGTGTCGCACAGGCGCAGGATCAGGCTGTGGCGGTTGTGCCGCACAGGCTCGATGCGCAACGTACCGCCCTCGGGCATGGCTTCCAGGCCATTGGCGATCAGGCTGTTGAAAATCTGCCCGAGCAGTACCGGCTGGCTGAACACCTGCACCGCCGGCACGGCGTCGATCTGCACCTTGACCCCCTGGCGCAGCAGTTGTGGTTCGAATGCCTGCAGGCTGTCTTGCAGGATGCGCAGCAACTCCACAGGTTCGGCTGCATCACTGAGGGGACGCAATGATTGCAGGAGCTGGCGCACCCAATGCGACATGCGGTCGACCTGGCTGATGATGTCGCCGATGTTCTTCTGCGCCGGGCCCTCCTCGATCTCCTGGGCCAGCTCGGCGCTGGAGCGGATGCTGGCCAAGGGGTTGCGCAGGCTGTGGGCGACGGCCGAAGACATCTCGCCCAGGGCGACGAAGGTTTCATTGCTGATCAGTTGCTTTTGCTGGATGGCCAGTTGCCGGGCGGCGCGGTGCATGATCCAGAACAGGCCGAGGTACACCACCCCGGCGCCCACGGCAATCGCCAGCCAGATCAGCAGCAGGCCACGTTCGATGCGCACGATCAGGTCACGGGGTTCCTTGTAGATCTCGACCATGGCCGTGACATTCTCGCCGTCGGCGTCGAACAGCGGAATATAGTTCTCGATGAACAGTTGCTCGGGCGGGGTGACGAACTTCTGCTCGCTGCGGGCTTGATCAACCGTGTGGTAGCTGGCCGATACCCGCCGCTTGTAGAGGAACGCCTGGTCGAGGTCGTCATCAGCGTCGATCATCTTGCCGATCAGGGCCGGGTTGGTCGACCAGATCACCATGCGGTCCGGGGCGTAGATATTGGCCAGGAGCATGTCCGGCAAATGCGCGATGTGGTCGAGAAACTCTCCACGGGCAGCACGCCGGGCCTCGGGGCTGACATCGGCAAAGGCCTGGTCCAGGCGGGGGTCGAGCAGGTCGCCCATGGTCCGCACATTGGGGATGGCCACGCTGCGCACTTCGGCTGAGGCAATCGCCTGGATGAACTGGGCCGTGAGCAAGGCGTCGCGTTCGACACTTTCGTTGATGACAAAGCGGCTGGAAATCAGCCCCAGGCCGACCGCCACCGAAAGAATGATCGCCAGGCTGACGAAGGCGTACCAGCGCAGCAGGTCGAACGGTTTGCGCACGGCGGCGGGGGCCGGGCTTGCGACCTGCAAGGATGACGAATCGAGGCGTGGCTGGCTGCTCATCACTGACTCCCGAATGAACGCTCCATAGGTTATAGCCCAGCCCGGGGAATTCCCCCGCAGGCTTGCCCCACTTGCCCCCAACCCTGGGGCCCACGCCCCGTGACGGTGAACCCGCCCGGCACCCGTTGACCGCTCTCCAGGCCTTGCCGGCAGCGGCCTGCAGGCCGCTGACAAACTGTTGGTACGGATGTTGCCGATGCCTGTGCAGACGACCCAAGTCCATGGGCCCGATTGCAAGAGGGAAGACTCATGCACCGTCCAACGCCCCACCCACTGGCTTTGCTGATCCTGGCGAGCATTCTCCAGACGCCGGCCCAGGCCGCCCTGTTCGAAGTAGACCCCGGCCCTTACCTGCCGGCCACTGGCGGCTTTGCGGCCTGGTACCAGGACACCCACGGCCGGGTGCTCGATCTGTGCCTGTCCAAGGCGGTCAGTTCGCGGGTGCCCGGCGCCCCCGGTGCGCCGTCGTACATGTGCGTGCTCAACCCCGCCCCCGGGGTGTTCGATGACACTCAGCCGATCAGCTTCCCCAGCAACTACCCCGACGAGACCTTCTGGTTCACCGCCGATGCCGCAATCGTCGACGCTGCCCGTGGCATCGACCTGAGCTACGGCACCGCCATCGAGGCGGCCTTTGCCGCCGAGGAAGTGGTCGACGGCGACCAGGTCAGCTTTGCCCGGGTGCGTATCCGCGTCGACGTCCCCACCGCCGGTACCTACATCGTCACCCACCCTTACGGCGTCGAAGTGTTCGATGTACCCGCGGCCGGGGGACGGGCGATCAACATGACCCGCGACATCGGCATCGGCACGCCGAAGACCTACATGGGCGCGCTCAAAGGTGATGTCGGCCCGTTCCTGCGCGGCGTTGGCGGCCCTTACACCGAAACCAACCCGGCCACCGGCGCCAGCGAGCGCTTTATCGGCGACCCGAACCTGGAAGAAGCCGTGACCGGCAGCCCGTTCAATACCAACTTCGTGCGCATCGAAGGGCCCAACGGCCTGGACCTGCGCACCGAGCTGTTCTCGGTCTCGGGCAAGCTCTCCGACGTCGTCCGCCCAACCCCGGTAATCGCCCAGCGCAGCACCTACTCGCGCCACAGCGAGAACGGCGACCTGCGCGCCCAGCAGGACGTCTTCGTGCAGGCCCCGCCGCCACCGGCAAGCGCCACCCTGATCAGCCAGACCCCCAACCTCACCCTCACCGAGGCCAACACCACCGGCGCCTGGTACGCCCAGTCGGTGCTCAACCCGGCCCTGCCGATGAACCTGCAGGTGACCGCCGACAACCACCTGGCGATCCCCAGCAGCACGCCCACCACCCTGACCCTGCCGCTGACCGACCTGGTGGTGATCCAGCGCGCCGAGTACAGCCTGGCCTCCGGGCAGTTGACCCTGGTCGCCAGCACCAGCGACGAAACCAGCCCGCCGATGCTCAGCGCCCGCACCGGCAACGGCGCCACGATTGGCACCCTGAGCGGCAATGGCGCGGTCAAGACCCTCACCACCGGCCTGTCGCCGATTCCGCCCGCCAAGGTCACGGTGACCAGCGCCAACGGCGGTAGCGACAGCGAAGAAGTGGTGCTCGTGCCATGAACACTCTTACGCCACGTCCCGTAGCAGGAGGCAGCATGAACAACTGGCCACGCCTGGCGCTCTGCGCAGCCGGGCTTTCCCTCTCGCTGGCCGGCACTGCCTGGGCCGGCCTCAAGGCGGTCGATCCCGGCCCCTACACCCTGGCCACCGGGCGTTACCCGATGTGGTACCAGGACCACGGCAACCTGTCGCTGGAACTGTGCCAGTCGCGGGCGGCAAGTTCGCGGGTGCCGGCTTCGGTGCCACCGAACTACATGTGCACCCTGCTGCCCGAGCCTGGCGTCTACGACGACAGCCTGCCGCTGGTGTTCCCCGACAACTGGCCACCGGAGATGTTCTGGTACCTGGCCGAAACCGCGATCCCCGAGGTGGGCAACAGCGGTTACGAGCTGGAGGTCTACGTCGCCGGCATCGAAGCGGCGTTCGCCAGCGAGAACCCGGTGGACGGCGACCAGCAAAGCTTCGCGCGCATCCGCATTCGTGCCTCGGTGCCGCGTACCGGTACCTATGTGATCACCCACCCGTACGGGGTCGAGACGGTCAACGTCACCACCGCCGGGCGACGCGCGATCAACATCACCCGTGACATCGGCATCGGTGCCCCGGGGGATTTCAGCGGCGTACTCAACGGTGCGGTCGGGCCGTTCCTGCGCGGTGTCGGCGGCCCCTACACCGAGATCAACCCCGATACCGGCGCCAGCGAAACCTACATCGGCGACCCGAACCTTACCGAAGCCGTGACCGGCAGCCCCAACAACACCAACTTCGTGCGTATGCAGGGCCCGGCCGGGACCCTCCAGACCAACCTGTTCACGGTCTCCGGCAAGGTCCTCGACCCGCGCAAGCAAACCCCTGCCGAGCTGCAGCGGGCCAGCTACCGGCGCACTGCGGCCGGCACCCGCGTGGAGGTGTTCGCCAAGGCGCCGAACAACGCCACGCTGTGCATGCGCGACACCCTGGCGCTGGTACCGGGCACCCCGCCCTCGCCCTGCCAGTTCAACCTGCTGGCCGACAATAACGGCCTGTTCTTCGCCCATCACCTGAGCAGCGCCGCACCGCCCGCGGTGATCGTGGTCACCGCCACCGACCCGACCGGCGCCACCCGCCCCACCGCGCTGTCGAGCAAGCTCAGCGATGTGGTCAAGGTCACCACCGCCCGTTATGACTGGTCCAACAAACGCCTGCGCATCGAAGCCAGTTCCAGCGATGAAGTGCAGGTGCCCGACCTGGTCGCCCAGGGTTACGGCCGGCTGTCGAAGTCCGGCACGCTGCAAACCCTGACGGTCAACGACCTGGCCCAGCCACCGGCAATCGTCACGGTGAAATCCGCCGCGGGCGGCAGTGACAGCGAGCCGGTGGTGGTGGTCGGCAATGCACCGGTCGAAGCCGATAACCAGGCACCGGTGGCGCAAGCCGATACCGGCAGTACCAGCTTCGGCGTGCCACTGACCCTGAGCCTGCTGGCCAACGACAGCGACCCGGACGACGACGTGCCGCTGAGCATCAGCGAGCTTACCCAGCCGGCCAGCGGCCAGGGCAGCGTGGTGCTCAACGGTAGCACCGCGGTCACCTACACCCCACCGGCCGTGGTCAACACGCCGCTGGTGGCCACCTTCACTTACCGAGCCCAGGACAACAAAGGGCTGCAATCGGCGGTAACCACAGTGACGGTCAACGTCGCCCCGAACCAGCTGCCAACTGCCGTCAACGACACGGCCGCGACCCTGGGCGTGGCCTTGCCGATCAACGTCCTGGGCAACGACAGCGATCCGGAAGGCAACGTGCCGTTGACGGTCGCCAGCGTCACCCAGCCTGCGACCGGACGCGGCACGGCGAGCACCGATGGCAGCCAGGTCACCTACACCCCACCGGCCACCGTGACCACGGCCTTTACCGCCACCTTCAGCTATGTCGCCCGCGACAGCCTCGGCGCGCTGTCGGCACCGGCCACGGTCACGGTGCAGGTGTCGCCACGGCCAGCGGCGGAAACCTTCGCGGTGACGGCGGCAACGGTCACCGCGCGCTCCAACAACCGCTTCAACTGGGACATCTCCGGCACTTCGTCGGTGACCACCGGCAACACCATCACCGTGCAGGTCACCACCCCGACCGGCCTGGTCACCCTCGGCAGCACCGCGGTGCCGCTGACCGGACGCTGGCGGCTGACGGTGAGCAACAGCACCACGGTGATCCCGACCGCGGCGCCGACGGCAACCGTGCGCAGCAGCCAGGGCACCGTGCGTACCGTGCCGGTCACCGTGCAGTAACTACAGGAGAACGACCATGGCGCGCCTGACCACCTTGCTGCTTTGCCTGACCCTGAGCGGTCAGGCCGCCCTGGCCGACGACCTGATGGACAACGCCGACCTGGCCGTGGGCAGTGACCTGGGCGAAATGTCGATGCAGGCGCTGGCGCCTTCGAGCGGCCAGCAGGCCCTGGTCGAACAGAACGGCCAGAGCAACCGCGCCGCCATCGGCCAGGACGGCCAGGCCCTGCTCGGGCGCATCGTCCAGCAAGGCGGGGCGCAGGAGGCGTTCATCCTGCAACAAGGCAACGACCTGATGGCCTCGATCAGCCAGCAGGGCTATGGCAACAGCGCCTCGATCAGCCAGAGCGGCAGCAACAACCGCGCGCAGATCGAGCAGTACGGCAACAGCAACAGCGCCAGCATCGAACAGGCCGGCAGCGGGCTTTCAAGCTCGGTGATCCAGGCCGGCAACGGTCAGCGCGTGCAGGTCAACCAATACCGTTAAACCTGGAGGCACCACCATGTTCAAGCTCGCTCCTTTAAGCGCCGCCATTGTCCTGGCCGTTGCCGGCCAGGCCATGGCCGACGACAGCCTGTCGACCCAGAACCAGTTCGGTACCGAGAACATCGCCGAGGTCAAACAGATCGCCGCGCCGCTCAGTACCACCACCCAGAACCAACTGGGCCAGGGCAACAACCACGCCGCCAAACAGGAAGGCGGCAACAGCCAGATCCAGCAAAGCGGCGCCGGTGACTACAACGCCGGGTACGCCGAGCAATTGTTCGAGTTCGGCAGCCAGATCAACCAGCAGAACGCCGGGGCCCTGAACAACACCCACGCCAGCCAGTCGCTGGGCGTCGAGAACACCGCCCAGCAGACCCAGGAAGGCACCGGCAACTTCTCGTTCGTCTACCAGGACACCCAGACCGGCAGCCAGGGCACCACCCTGCAGTACGGTGACAACAACCGCGCCTTCGTCGAGCAGCAGTACGGTGGCGCCGGCAACAATGCCCTGAGCATCCAGGCCGGTAGCGGCAACTACAGCGCCGCCGAGCACCTCAACCACCTCAACGGGCAGATCGGCATCTTCCAGGCCGGCGACGACAACTGGGCCTATGGCGACCAGCGCGAGGGCCAGGGCGGCACGGTGACCATCAGCCAGAACGGCAGCGCCAACTCCAGTGAAGTCTGGCAGGACACCCAGCTTGGCAGCCAGGCCACGGTGACCCAGTACGGGCAAACCAACGAAAGTGTGATCGACCAGAGCTTCGGCGACGGCAACATCGCCAGCATCACCCAGCTCGGCGGCCTCAACGCCATCTACGCCGACCAGTACGAGTCGCTGCAGTCGACCACCACGCTGTTGCAGAACGGCCAAGGCAACGTCTACTACACCTACCAGAATGGCGACAATCATGTGCTGACGGTGACCTCCACCGGCGATGGCAACAAGATCCTCGCCAGCAACTGGAAGGGCGACAAGCTCGGTGGCCAGTTCGGCAGTGCCCAGCGCGCCGAGATCAACCAGACCGGCAACGGCAACAGCGCCAACCTGACCCAGGCCGACAGCAACAACGAGCTGTATTTCGAACAGAACGGCAGCGACAACCTGCTCATCGCCGACCAGCGCGGCACCGTCAACTACGCCACGGGCTTGAGCAACGGCGTTGGCAACAGTATCAAGGTCGAGCAGTCGGGTAGCGGCAACCAGAGCTACACCTGGCAGCTGTATGGCGACAACAACCAGGCCAGCATCAAGCAGGCCGATGGCGTCAACGTCGCCTACGTGACCCAGGGCGGCTCGGCCAACCAGGCGCTGGTCGACCAGAGCGGCGCCAACATGACCGCGAACATCCAGCAGTTTGGTGCGGGTAACCAGGCGACAGTGTTGCAGCAGTAACCATGTTGAGGCTGCTACGCAGCCTATCGCTGGCAAGCCAGCTCCCACAGAGACCGCATGCACCTTGTGGGAGCTGGCTTGCCAGCGATGCGGCCGCCGCAATCTGATTCTCCCCCCACTTGACCGTGACTCACCGACAGGGTGGTCACGGTTCCTTTTTTACCCCTATAATGCGAACAATTCGCAACTGCATCTTTCATGTTTCAGGATCTCCGGGTGCCTCCTACCTCCCTCGCCCCCCAGCAACAGCTCCATGGCCTCTATCGCGATCACCACGGCTGGCTGCAGGCCTGGCTGCGCAAGCGCCTGGGCGACCGTGAGCGCGCCGCCGACATTGCCCACGACACCTTTCTGCGCCTGTTGGTCAGCGGCCGCCTGCCCGGTCACGACGAGGGCCGCAGCTACCTGGTGCAACTGGCGCGCAACCTGGTGATCGACCAATGGCGCCGGCAACGTATCGAGCAGGCTTACCTGGCCAGCATCGCTCACCTGGACGAACCGCAGACGCCTTCGCTGGAGACCCGCGCGATGATCCTGCAGACTCTGCAACAGATCGACCAGATGCTCGACAGCATGCCGGCCAAAGTGCGCAGCGCTTTCCTGTTGTCGCGCTTCGAAGGCCTGGGCTACGCCGACATCGCCGAGCGCCTGGGGGTGACCGTCAGTTCGGTACAGAAGTACATGATCCGTGCCATCCAGGCCTGCTATCAGGTGCTCTACAGCGAATGAACCCGGCAAGCGATGCACCGATCGACGCGGCGATCGTCGAGCAAGCCAGCCACTGGCTGATGCTGCACTGGGACGGGCCGCTGGATGCGCAACAACGTCTGGCGTTTGCCCACTGGCAAGCGGCAGACCCGGAGCACCAGCGCGCCTGGCAACGCCTGCAAACCCTGCAGCAGACCCTCGCCGCGGTGCCCGCGCAAACCGCCCGCAGCGTGCTCGAAGAGCGCCAGAGCCGGCGCACCCTGCTCCGGCAGCTGTGCGTCTTGCTGCTGGTGGGCGGCAGTGGTTACCTGGGCCAGCGCCACCTGCCCTGGCGGGAGGCCATGGCCGATCAGCGTACCGCCGCCGGCGAAGTGCGCCGCCTGCAACTGGCCGATGGCAGCCAGTTGCTGCTCAACAGCCGCAGCAGCGTGAACATCCGGTTCAGCAACCACGAAAGACGCATCCACCTGCTCGAAGGCGAACTGCTGCTGAGCAGCGCCAGGGACCCGAGGCCGCTCAAGGTCGATACCCCTGCCGGTGAAGTGCAGGCGCTGGGCACCCGCTTTGCCGTGCGCGAAGTACAGGGCGGCAGCCGTGTCGAGCTGTTCGAAGGCGCGTTGATGATTCGCCCCAAGGCGGGCAATGAGCAGTTGCTCAAGGCCGGCAATGGCCTGTGGTTCAACGCGCAAGGCTGCGGCCCGCAGCATGCCGCCGACAGCAACAGCATCGCCTGGGAACACGGCCGGCTGATCGCCGAGCGCCAGCCGCTGGGGCAGTTTCTCGATGAACTGAGCCGGCATCGGCGCGGGATCATCCGCTGCGAGCCGGCAATCGCCGAGCTGCCGATTACCGGCGTGTTTGCCCTGGCCGACAGCGAGCGCACCCTGACTGCCCTGCAGGACAGCCTGCCGATTCAGGTGCACTACCTGAGCCGCTACTGGGTGACCGTCAAGGCGCGTTGACCCTCCTCCCATCCGCTTTTGCAAAATTAATTGCGCTGACCTTTGTCGGTTTGCGGCGCTCGTTCGGGTTAGTCATCAAAGCTAACCAATAAGCATTCTCAAAGGAGCCTTCGGGATGCCGAACCTGCTGCCACCCTGCCCGTCCACCCTGAGCCTGGCGATCCGCACCGGATTGTTCGGCGGCCTGCTCAGCGCTGCACTCTGTACCCTGGCAACGCCGGTTCAGGCTGAACCTGCCCGCCAGGAGCAACGCCTGTACCAGATTCCGCCCGGCAACCTCGACCAGGCCCTGACCCAGTTTGCCGCCAGCGCCGGCCTGCTGCTGTCGGTGGATGCACGCCTGACCGCCGGCAAGCCGTCGCTGGGCCTGCAGGGCCATTATTCGCCCGCCCAGGCCCTGGGCAAACTGCTGGCCGGCAGCGGCCTGAGCGCGTACTTCAGTGACGATGGCCGGGTGCTGATCGAAAGGGCCGCGCAAGCCAGCGATGCCCTGGAGCTCGGCGCCACCCGGGTCAAGGGCCAGGCAGAGGACGACGCGCTCAAGGACTACGGCGTGCCGCGTTCGGTGGAAACCCGCGACCTGGAACAACTGGAGCGCTTTCGCGGCCGCTCCAATGCCGACATGCTCGCCGGCATCGCCGGTGTGCAGACCTCCGACGGGCGCAACGGTGGCGGTATCGAAGTGAACATCCGCGGTATCCAGGGCCAGGGCCGGGTGCCGGTCAAGGTCGATGGCAGCCAGCAATCGCTGGATGTCTATCGCGGTTACGCCGGCACTGCGCAGCGCGCCTACATCGACCCGGACCTGATCAGCAGCGTCACCGTCAACAAGGGCCCGAGCCTGGACGCCGGCGCTTCCGGTGCCATCGGCGGCTCGGTCGAGATGCAGACCCTGACCGTCGATGACATCCTCAAGCCTGGCCAAACCACCGGCTGGCGCCTGCGCGGCTCGCTGTCGGACAACAGCACAGCCGATGTCCCCAGCGATTACCGGGTACGCCCACGCACCGAGCGCAACGACCTGCTGCACCCGCACGACTGGTCGCGCAGCCTGGCCTTCGCTCACAAGGACGAAGCCTTCGACGTGGTCGCCGCCTACGCCGAGCGACGCAACAACAACTACTTCGCCGGCAAGCACGGCTACTCGCGCTACGACACCTCGGTGAGCAGCGGCGGCGCCCTGGTCGATGCCAACACCGTGGCGCGCAACTACTGGCCCGGCGAAGAGGTGCTCAACTCCAGCACCCACAACAAATCCTTCATGTTCAAGGGCACCCTGTACCGCGACAACGGCCTGGAACTGGGCCTGGGCTACCGCTACATGGATTCGAGCTTCGGCGAAATCATGCCCTCGCAGATTGGCCGGACCGGCCCGTCGATGACCTGGCCACTGGGCGACTTCAAAAAAGACATCGACCGCTACGACGAAGAATTCTGGATGCGCGCCAACCCCGAGTATTACCAGCAGTGCTCGGCCATCGATGCACCGGTGCCGGATGGCGACAACCGCTGGGACAGCACCGGTTGCTACGTGCGCGAGACGCTGGACCCGGTGTACGACTACACCGACGCCAACCAGATGATCCAGTTCAAGCCCGGCAACATGAAGCTGCACACCCTCACCAGCGAGTTGAAATGGCGCCCCGAGGACGACAGCCTGGCGCGCTATATCGACCTCAACGGCCATGCCTGGGCAACCTTCGGCCGCAGCATCATGTACAACAATGTCGGCTTTACCGCGCCGCAACGGGGCCAGGGTTACCAGGACGAGCAAAGCGAAAACTACCGCAAATCGCTCAAGTCCGACCTGAGCAACCTCAAGGTCGGCACCGACATCAGCAACACCAGCCGCTTCGTTACCGGCACCGGCGACTACGCCCTGACCTATGGTGCCTCGTACCTCTATGAAACCATCGACCCGACCCGCAAGCCCTGGCAGGACGACCTGGAAAACAACCGCATCGAACGCAATGGCTACCGTCACGAATACAGCCTCAGCACCGCCCTGGAATACAAGCCGATCCCTGAACTGACCTTCACTGCGGGCGGACGCTACAGCGGTTATCGTATCCATGATCGCAACCGCCAGGCGCTGTTTGCCGCACCGGCTGGCGCCGACCCGGACGCACCGTGGTGGAACGCGGAGTTTGCCGGCTTTGCCGACAACGCCGAGCTGTCCGGCCACGGCTTCGCCCCGGCCTACAGCGTCAGTTATGCCTTTACCCCCAACGTCATGGCCTATGCCCTGTACAACCAGGGCATGCGCATGCCGTCGCTGTTCGAGACCACCCTCGGCAGCTGGTCGGCAGAACCCAACTACGACCTGCGCCCGGAGCGGATGAAAACCTTCGAGGTCGGTGCCTCGTTCAAGGGCAGCAACCTGCTGCTGGACAACGACCAGGCCGGCGTCAAGCTGGCCTACTTCCACAACACCATCGACGACATGGTCACCCGCAATTACCGCTACAACCCCAAAGGCCGCCCGGGGTTCAACGGCGAGCTGAAAATCCGCAACGTCGACAGCTTCACCACCCAGGGCGTCGAGCTGCAGAGCCACTACGACAGCCACTGGTGGTTCGCCGACGCTTCGTACGTCTACAACATCAAGGCCGAAACCTGCGACCGTGCCTTTGCCCAGGCCCTGCGCGAGGGTGGCAAGTCAGAGACGCCCAACTGCACGACCGGCGGCTTCCAGGGCTCTTACACCAACACCCAGAACCCACCGCGCTACAGCGTCAACCTGGTGCTGGGGGCCAAGGCCTTCGAGCAGAAACTGGCTACTGGCGTGCGCATGCGCTACACCAGCGGGCCGATGTATGTGCTGGACAAGAGCTGGCATGTGGGCACCACCACACCGCAGCAACATTACCTGGAAGCGCGCATTTACGACTTCTTCGCCGACTACCAGGTCAGCGACGAACTCAAGGTCAGTTTCAATGTTTACAACTTTACCGACCAGTACTACCTCGACCCAATGTCGCAAAGCATGATGCCGGCACCCGGCCGTACCTCAAGCCTGGCAGCATCCCTACAATTCTAAAGGCCTTTGGCCAGTAACTCGTCGCAACCTGCGTAGCAGGGTTTTACCGCCCTGCTTCGTTAATATTTTATTTTTCTTCTAAAGGGTTTACTCGCGAATGGTAATTCTTATCATTCTCGACTCCCGAGCGACTCTGGCCTTTCCGTCCAGCCCGTTCACCCTTTGTTTCAGGAGAAATCTGACATGGTGTCGCGCTTCAACCTCAGCCCCATGAGCATTGCCCTGCTGGCTGCCCTGGGTTCCACGGCGATTGCCGCAGCCCCGCTGGAACTTCAACCGGACGAAGTCCAGGTGCAGCCCACCGACCTGCCAGTGGACGGCAGCCGACAGGCGATCGAGCTGGAAAACACCCGCGTGCTGGGCACTGCCGAAGAGGAACTCAAGCAGGCGCCCGGCGTGTCGATCATTACCGCTGAAGACATCAAGAAGCGCCCGCCGGTCAACGACCTCTCCGATATCATTCGCCGCGAGCCCGGGGTCAACCTCACGGGCAACAGCAGCAGCGGCGCCCGCGGCAACAACCGCCAGATCGACCTGCGCGGCATGGGCCCGGAGAACACCCTGATCCTCATCGACGGCAAGCCGTCCACCTCGCGCAACGCCGTGCGCTACGGCTGGAGCGGCGACCGTGACACCCGTGGCGAAACCAACTGGGTACCGGCCGAAGAAGTCGAACGCATCGAGATCCTTCGCGGCCCGGCTGCCGCGCGCTACGGCTCTGGCGCCATGGGCGGTGTGGTGAACATCATCACCAAGCGCCCGACCCAGGACCTGCGCGGCTCGATGACCCTGTACACCATGCTCCCCGAGGACGATTCCGAAGGCACCGGCAAGCGGGTCAACTTCAGTTTGAGCGGGCCGCTCACCGACAGCCTGATCTTTCGCGTGTACGGCAACCTGAACAAGACCGACGCCGACGACATGAAGATCAACTCGGCGCACCAGGCCTATGCCGAATCCTTGATGGCCGGCCGCGAAGGCGTGCGCAACAAGGACATCAACGGCCTGCTGAGCTGGAAGATCGACCCGGCCAACACCGTCGACCTGGAGTCGAGCTACAGCCGCCAGGGCAACATCTTTGCCGGCGACACCATGCTCAACGCCGGCGGCGAGTTCGTCGAAAGCCAGGTGGGCAAGGAAACCAACGTCATGCAGCGCTCAAGCTTTGCCGTGACCCACCGCGGCGACTACGACTGGGGCACCTCGACCGCCTCGCTGTCCTACGACCTGACCCGCAACGGCCGCCTCAATGAAGGCCTGGCCGGCTGGGGCGAAGGTGCGCCATCGGGCGGTGCCGGGCGCTTTGAATCACGTCTGCGCAACACCCGGGCCACCGGCGAGGTCAACCTGCCGTTGAGCATGGGCCTTGAGCAGGTGCTGACCCTGGGCGGCGAGTACCTGTACGAGTCGCTCAACGACCCGGGCTCGCTGCGCCCGCAAAGCTATGACCCGGGAGCCGAGCTGCCGAACTTCGACCGCACCCAGACCAAATCCACCGCGCGCAGCTTTGCCCTGTACGCCGAGGACAACATCGAAGTCGGTGAGAACACCATCGTCACCCCCGGCCTGCGCCTGGATCATCACGAAGACTATGGCGACAACTGGAGCCCGAGCCTGAACGCCTCGCACCAGATCACCGACGCCCTGAGCATCAAGGGCGGCATCGCCCGCGCCTACAAGACCCCGAACCTGTACCAGGCCAACCCCAACTACCTGCTGTACAGCCGTGGCGGCGGCTGCAACTCCGGCGAGCTCAACGAAGGCGGCTGCTACCTGCTGGGCAACGCCAACCTCGACCCGGAAACCAGCGTCAACAAGGAGCTGGGCCTGGCCTACGACAAGGGCACCTGGCGCACCAGCGCTACCTACTTCCGTAACGACTACAAGAACAAGATCGAGGCCGGCAACCAGACCTTGTTCCGCCTGCCCAACGGCCGCCGTATCCTGCGCTGGGAAAACACCGGCAAGGCCGTGGTGCAAGGGGTCGAGGGCAACCTGTTCGTCGAGCTGACTCCAGCGCTGGACTGGAACACCAACTTCACCTACATGATCGAGTCCGAGGACAAGAAAACCGGCGAACCGCTGAGCATCATCCCCGAGTACACGGTCAACTCGACCCTGGACTGGAATGCCACCGACAAGCTGTCGTTCCAGCTCAACGGCACCTACTACGGCAAGCAGGAAGCACCGACCTACAACGCCCGGGCCAATGAAACCCTGGACAAGAAGGTGCAGAAGGATGTCGATCCCTATGGCATTGTCGGCATCAGCAGTGGTTACGAGTTCACCAAGAACCTGAGCATGCGCGTGGGGGTGAACAACCTGTTCGACAAGCGCCTGTACCGCGAAGGCAACTCGGATGAAGCCGGGGCCTTGACCTACAACGAAGCGGGCCGGGCGTACTTCGCGTCGTTTACTACTTCGTTCTGAGTCAGCGGGCAGCTTCGCTGCCATCGCCGGCAAGGCCGGCTCCCACAATAGATCTGTGTACACCGAAACTGTGGGAGCCGGCCTTGCCGGCGATAGGCCGCGCAGCGGCCTTTATCTAGCTGACGCGTAGGAATTTTCGACAATACCTACCACAATTTTCAACGCCTCTATACTTCCCATACTTTTGCAACCTGATTCGACGTATCGTTGGCGGCTCGCCGGCTCCGGCCCGATTCGTCTTCCTGAATGATTCAGGAAACGGCTTACCCTCTTCGTCAAGGAGTTGCGCCAATGCCTACGGTACTGATCGTCGATGATCACCCCACGATTCGTCTTGCGGTGCGCATGTTGCTGGAGCGCGAACGCTATGAAGTCGTGGGGGAAACCGGCGACGGCGTGGCCGCCGTACAGATGGCCCGCGAGTTGCGCCCCGACGTGGTCATCCTCGATATCGGCCTGCCCGGCCTCGATGGCCTGAGCGTGATCAAACGCCTGCACCTGCTGGAAAACACCCCGAAAATCATGGTCCTCACGGGGCAACCGGCCGGCTTGTTCGCCCGTCGCTGCCTGGATGCCGGCAGCTCGGCCTTCGTGCACAAGGACGAAGACCTGGAGGCGCTGATCTTCGCCTTGAAAGCCATGGTCAAGGGCTACTCGACCTTCCCAGACATGTCGGCCAACCGCGGCCCGCTGGGCTCGGAAGAAGAACGCCTGAGCAGCCTGTCCCACCGCGAGATGGAAGTGCTGCGCATGCTTGCGGCCGGCCTGTCGAACAACGATATCGGTGAGCGCATGCTGCTGAGTCCCAAGACCATCAGCACCTACAAAAGTCGGATCATGGAGAAGCTACAGGTAGGATCTTTCGTCGAGCTTATGGGTCTGACCCATCGCAATCAGGTGATCTGAGCCGCCAATGAACATCCGCCCCGCTCTACCGGCCCTGGTGCTGGGCTTGCTGTCGGCGTTGTTGGTCAACAGCGCCATGGCCACTGATCCGGGTGAGCCACGCACGTTGCTGGCCCGTTCAGTCGTTGGCGGCGAAGGCGTAGCCCTGGCGCCGGCTGACAGGCGCTGGCTGAAGGAAAAAGCCGTGCTGCGCCTGGGGACCTCCAGCCCGGATTACCCGCCCTTCGATATCAATGTCAGCCACAGCGAGTATGAAGGGCTGACCGCCGACTATGCCGGCCTGATCGGCGAACTGTTGAGCATCCCGATTGAAGTGCGCCGCTTCAGCAGCCGTAAAGAGGCGATCACCGCCCTGCACGCCGGGGCCATTGACCTGCTCGGCAGCTCCAACGGCTTTGAAGCCGCTGACGCCCAACTGGTGCTGAGCCAACCCTATGCCGATGATCTGCCGGTGATCGTCACGCCACAGGGCAAGACCCGCGCCGTCGATGATGAGCTGGATGGGCTGCGCCTGGCGATGGTCGATCACTATCTGCCGGACGAAGAAGTCCGGCACCTGTTCCCCAAGGCCCGCCTGCAGTTGTACACCTCGACCATGGCCGGCTTGTCGGCCGTCTCGCTGGGCCAGGCCGACGCCTTTCTCGGTGATGCGATCAGCAGTGATTACCTGATCGGCAAGAGCTTTCAGGACAGCGTGCAGATTTCCCACTTCGTCAAACACGAGCGGGAAACCTTCGCCTTTGCCCTGGCCCGCGGCAACGACAAGCTGTTGCACCTGCTCAACCGTTCACTGGGCGTCACCAGTGAAACCGAACGCCTGAACATCCTGCGCCGCTGGAGCAGCGGCAGCACCAGCATGTTGCTTGATCGCGGCGCCTTGACCCTGAGCCACGAGGAGCGGCGCTGGATCGAACAGCACCCGGTTACCCGTGTGCTGGTGAACAAATACTTTGCGCCGTTGAGTTTCTACGATGACCAGCAGCAGGTTCGCGGCATAACCGCCGACGTCCTGGAGCAGATCAGCCTGCGCACGGGGCTGAAGTTCGAGTTCATCGAGACCGATGCCGGTGCGACCATGATCGCGTTGCTGCAACAGGGCAAAGCCGACCTGGCCGGTACGCTGGTCTATAGCCCCGAGCGCGCCAGACGGGTCAACTTCAGTCGGCCATACCTGACCGATCCGTGGGTGCTGGTGTGCCGTACCGACAGCGAGTTCGGGCAAAACCCCGAACAGCTGGATGGCAAACGCGTGGCGGTCATTCGCGACTCCCCCTTGAAGGCGCAATTGCTGCAGCGTTACCCGACGCTGACGCTGATCGAGGTCGATAACCCGCTGGCATTGATGGAAGCCCTGGAGGATAAACAGGTCGACCTGGTGCTGAGCTCGCGCATCAACGCGGCCTATTTCATCAGCCGCCTGTTCAAGGATCGGTTGCGTATCGCCTCCCAGTATGGCGACCGGCCGATTACCGCCTCGTTTGCAACGCCCAAGGACGCCAGGGTGCTGCACTCGATCCTCGATAAGGCCTTGCTCAGCATCCCGCCCGACGAACTGGCGCAACTGACCAACCGCTGGCGCACCAACGCACTGATCAGCGACAGCCCCTGGTACAACTACCGCTCACTGATCCTGCGGATTCTCATCGTCGCCAGCCTGATGATCGCCGTGGTGGTGTTCTGGAACCGCTACCTGCGCAACCTGATCCGCCAACGCAGCGAGGCCCAGCAAGCGCTGCAACACGAACTGGGGTTCAGCAAGCGCCTGCTCGACGAACTGCGCCTGGCCAAGGACCAGGCCGACGATGCCAGCCGCGCCAAAAGCACCTTCCTGGCGACCATGAGCCATGAGATCCGCACACCGATGAACGCGGTGATCGGTTTGCTCGAGCTGGCGGTCAAGGACGCCGAACAGGGGCACGCCGACCGCGCTTCACTGCAGGTGGCGTTCGACTCGGCCAATGGCCTGTTGGCGCTGATCGGTGACATTCTCGACATCGCCCGTATCGAGTCCGGGCACATGGAGCTGAACGACGAAGCCACCAACCTGACCTCGCTGGTCGCCGCCACCGTCCGGGTGTTCGAAGGCAATGCACGGCTCAAGGGCCTGGTCCTGCAGACCGACCTGCAGGCCATGGCCGACGGCGTCATGGTCGACCCGCTGCGGCTCAAGCAAGTGCTGTCGAACCTGCTCGGCAATGCCCTCAAGTTCACCAAACAGGGCCAGGTGAAAGTGACCCTGCGCTATGGCCCGCAGCAGCCCGGGCAGCTACGGCGGGTACTGCTGAGCGTGGAAGACAGCGGCGTCGGCATCAGCGCCGAAGACCAGGCGCGGTTGTTCCATAACTTCGCTCAGGTGGGCGACCAACCGGTGCGCCAGGGCACCGGCCTGGGCCTGGTGATCAGCCGCACCCTGTGCGAATTGATGGGTGGCCGCCTGGGCCTGACCAGCAAGCCGGGTAGCGGCACGCGGGTCGACATCGAACTGCAGTTGCCGGTGGCGCCCGTGCAGCAAGCCACCCTGCCGGCAAGCGAACCAGCAGCAGCCGGTCGGGCATTGAACATACTGGTGGTGGACGACTACCCCGCCAACCTGATGCTGCTGGAACGCCAGCTCCACGTCCTCGGCCACCAGGTCAGCCAGGCCGGCGATGGCCAGGCGGCGCTGGAGCTGTGGCTGCAAGGGCACTTCGATGTGGTCATCACCGATTGCCACATGCCCGGCATGGACGGCCACCAGCTGTCGCGCCGCCTGCGCAGCGAGGAGCAACAACAGCAACGCCCGGCCTGCCTGATTCTCGGCCTGACCGCCAACGCCCAGGTCGAGGCGCGCGAACGTTGCCTGGCCAGCGGCATGAACGATTGCCTGTTCAAGCCGATCGGCCTCAATGAACTGCGCCGTCACCTGGCCGGTTTCGACACCCCGGCCGCGCCGGCGCTGGCCAATGATGCCCTTGAAGCGCATGCCAGCGGCTTCGACGTCGACAACCTCAGGTACCTGACCCTGGGTGATCCGCAGCTGGTCGAGCGCTTGCTACGGGAACTGGCCCTGAGCAACAGCGAAGACCTCAAGGCCCTGCGCGCCCTCGGCCCGGCACCTGCGCGCGATGCCTTGCGCAGCCTGGCCCACCGCATCAAGGGCGGTGCCAAGATGCTCAAGGCCCGTGGCGTGGTGCAGCGCTGCGAAGCGCTCGAGCAAGCCTGCATCGGCGACGCCGGCATCGAGCAACTGCAGGCACTGGCCAACGACCTGGAGCTGAGCCTGCAGACCCTCGACGGCCAGCTCGTCCAGCGGGTCAGTGCAACTGCAAGGTCGAGTTGATCTGGCTGATCGCATCGACCACGTGCTGCGAGCCCTGCTGGATTTCCAGGATCACCTCGCCGGCTTCATTGGCCAGCTCCACGCCAAGGCCGGTGCGGCTCAGGCTCGACTGCATGCTGGCCACGGCGGTCAACGACAGGTCATGGTTCTGCCGCACCACCTCGACAATCTCCAGGGTCGCCTTGCTGGTGCGCGCCGCGAGGTTACGCACCTCATCGGCCACCACCGCAAACCCACGCCCGTGCTCGCCGGCCCGGGCTGCCTCGATGGCGGCGTTGAGCGCCAGCAGGTTGGTCTGATCGGCAATGCTGCGGATGGTCTGGACGATCTGCCCGATCAGCTCCGACTGCTTGCTCACCGCATCGATGCTGCGCGCTGCGGCGTTGAGGTCCTGGGAGATTTCCTCGATCACTTGCACGGTTTGCTGCACCACCTGCGAGCCTTTGCGTGCGCAGGCGTCGTTCTGCACCGAGGTGGCGTGGGCCGATTCGGCGGCGGTCTGCTGGGTGCTGACCTGGCGGGTGATATCGCTGGCGAACTTGACCACCTTGTACAGGCGCCCACGGGTGTCGAAGATCGGGTTGTAGGAAGCCTCCAGGTAGACCATCTGCCCCAGTTTGTTGATCCGTTCAAAACGGTGGGAATGGTACTCGCCACGGTTGAGCGACGCCCAGAATGCCTTGTAGGCCGCTGACTCGCTTTCGCTTTTGTGGCAGAACAGGCTGTGGTGCTTGCCGACCACTTCGTCGAGGCGGTAATGCATGGTGTCGAGGAAATTCTGGTTGGCTTCGATAACCTTGCCATCCGGAGTGAACGCGACCATCGCCATGGAGCGGCTGATCGCGTTGATCAGGCTTTCGGTCTCGTGCTCGTGCTGCACCCGCTGGGTGATATCGGAGGCGACCTTGATCACGCTGGTGACCTGTTGCTGGGCACCCAGCACCGGCATGTAGCTGGCCTCGAGCCAGACTTCGCGGCCCCGCTTGTCAACACGGGCAAAGGTGCCGCTGCGCGCTTCACCACGACCCAAATCGCGCCATAGCTGGCGGTACTCCTCGCTCTTGCTGAAGGCTTCGTCGCAGAACATCCGATGGTGCTTGCCGCGAATCTCTTCGACGCCGTAGCCCATGGTCTTGCAGAAGTGCTCGTTGGCGTCGAGGATGATCCCGTCGGGGCTGAACTCGATCATCGCCATCGAGCGGCTGATCGCCGCCAACTTGGCAGTCATATGGCCCAAGGCCTGGGTGCAACGCTCGATTTCAGCCAGATCGGACTTACGATGCAAATCAAACATTTTGCAACACTCCATGCTCGGGATTTGCTGAGCATAGATGGCGATTGGCGCCATGCAAGCACTATGACATCACCGTGCAACGCCCGCCGACTGGCGGTTTCAGCTGCTTTCGCGAACCATCAGCTCAAACCCCAGGTCCTGGCTTTGCACTTGCCCACGTTTGCCATCGAGCAGGCCCAACAGCGCCTGCGCGGCGCAACGGCCAATGGCGGCGCGCGGGGTGCGAATCGAGGTCAGGCGCGGGACCATGTGCGCCGAGGCAGGCAAGTCGTTGAACCCGACCATCGCCACTTGCTGCGGCACTTTGATGCCCTGGCGCAGGGCTTCGAGAATGGCGCCCTGGGCCAGGTCGTCGTTGCAGAAGAAGATGCCGTCGACGTCGGCATGGCGCTGCAGCAACTGCGCGAACAGCTCACCACCCAGGCCGATTGAAGAAGGCTGCGGCGCCAGCATTTCCCGGGCGTGGGCATCCATACCGGCCTCGGCAAGGGCCTGGCGAAAGCCCTCGGCGCGCTGCATTACCCGCGGATCAAGCTGCGCGGCGATGAAGCCCGGGCGCTTGCAGCCGCGCTCAAGCAGATGCCGCGCCGCCGCCCTGCCCGCTTCCTGCTGAGAGAAACCCACCGACATGGCCTGGGCCTCACCGCCCAGCTCCATCATGTGCACACAGGGCACGCCGCTGGCGGCCAGCATCTGCTTGGCCACGTCGCTGCGATCAAAACCGGTGAGCAGGATGCCACGCGGCTGGTAGGCCAGGTAGTTGCGGATCAGGTTCTCTTCTTCGGCGATATCGTAGTGATAGTTACCGATCAGCACCTCAAGCCCACGGGGCCGCATCACCTCGTGGATGGCCTCCAGGGTGTCGATGAACAGGTGGTTGGACAACGACGGGATCAATACCACGATCGACTGGCTTTGTGCCGAGGCCAGTGCCCGTGCTGCCGGGTTGGCCACGTAGCCCAGGCTGGCGGCGGCGACCTGGACCTTCTCGACCAGCTCCGGTGCCACCGTGCTGACCCCGCGCAACGCACGCGAAGCAGTAATCGGGGAAACCCCGGAAAGCCTGGCCACTTCAGCCAGGGTGGGACGACCGGTAGTACGGGAGCCGATGCGGGTCATGACAGGTTTTATTTTCGACTTGCAAAGAATGGGGAACGGGCACTAAGGTAGCGCTGTCTCAGACCACAGGCAATGCAAAACTGCATGCGCCCAGGAATGAGCATCCAGACTGCTTTTACAAGATCAATAACATCTGGGTGGGAAGCGCTCGAGACATTAGCCGTCTCGCTTCAAGATAGCGCTATCTTGCCCTGCAGGAGGTACCGATGAATCCCCCCTTGTCCGCAATCGTGGTAATGGGCGTAGCTGGCTGCGGCAAGAGCTGCGTCGGTGCCGCCATCGCCAGCCATAGCGGCGGCCGCCTGATCGAAGGCGATGCCTTTCACCCTGCTGCCAACATCCAGAAAATGAGCGCCGGCATTCCCCTGGACGACGACGACCGCGCTGGCTGGTTGATCCTCCTCGGTGAAGAACTGCAACGGACCCTCAAAAGCGGCGCACGGCCGATCCTCACGTGCTCGGCGCTGAAGAAGCGCTACCGCGATGCCCTGCGCCACGCCGTGCCGGACCTGGGCTTCGTGTTCCTCGAACTCACCCCGCAAGAAGCCGAACGCCGGGTACTGGCCCGCCCCGGCCACTTCATGCCCGCCAGCCTGATCGAAAGCCAGTTCGCCGCCCTCGAACCGCCTCATGGCGAGCCGCTGACCCTGCCCCTGGACGCCACCCTGCCGGTGGACAAGCTGGCCATCGAGGTAGACCAGTGGCTAAAGCCCTGCGGTGAACCGCTGCTGGCGCGAACGGCCTGACCCTGGCTGTTTTCTCGGCTCACCCAAGATAGCGCTGTCTCGACCCGTAAACGCTACAAATGTTCCGCCCACAAAAATGACAATACGAGGCACTGAACCATGTTTGGTTTGGCAACTGATACCTACCTGCTGCTCGATGCAGTCGTCACTATCATCGGCCTGGTGCTGCTGATTACCCACTTCAAGGTCCACCCTTTTGTCGCCCTGACCCTGGCCGCCGGCTTTCTCGGCCTGACCTCCGGCATGCCGGTGGCCAAGGTGATGAAATCGTTCCAGGACGGTTTCGGCGGCGTGCTCGGCTTTGTCGGCATCGTCCTGGCCCTGGGCACCATGCTCGGCAAGCTGATGGCCGACTCTGGCGGCGCCGACCAGATCGCCCAGACGCTGATCCGCGCTTTCGGCAAACAGAAAGTGCACTGGGCAATGATGTTCGCCGCCTTCCTGGTCGGCATTCCGCTGTTCTTCGAAATCGGCTTCGTATTGCTGATTCCATTGGTGTTCATCGTCGCCCGGCGTTCCGGGGTGTCGCTGATCAAGATCGGCATTCCGCTGCTGGCCGGGTTGTCGGTGGTCCACGGGCTGGTGCCGCCGCACCCGGGGCCGCTGCTGGCCATCGGCATCTTCAATGCCGACATCGGCAAGACCATTTTCTACGGGCTGATCGTCGCCCTGCCCACGGCGATCATCGCAGGTCCCCTGTACGGTAACTTCATCTCCAAGTACATCCCGGGCAATCCGAACAAGGAGCTGATGGACCAGATCGCCCGCGAGTCCGACCAGCAGAACCTGCCAAGCTTCAGCATCACCCTGATCACCGTGCTGCTGCCGGTGTTCCTGATGCTGCTGAAAACTTTCGCCGACGTGGTACTGCCGGCCGAGCATATCGTCCGTCAGTGGATGGACCTGATCGGCCACCCGATCAGCGCCCTGCTGGCGGCCCTGCTGCTGGCGTTCTACACCTTTGGCGCGGCGCGCGGGTTTTCTCGGCAGCAGATCATGAAGCTGCTCGATCAAAGCCTTGCGCCCACCGCGGCGATTATCCTGATCGTCGGTGCCGGTGGTGGCTTCAAGCAGATGCTGGTGGATACCGGCGTGGGTAATGTGATCGGGCAGATGGCCGTGCAGGCCGAGATTTCACCGATCATGCTGGCCTGGCTGGTGGCGGCGGTGATTCGTATCGCCACGGGCTCGGCGACGGTGGCAACCATCACCGGGGCCGGGATCGTCGCGCCGGTGATCGGCATGATTCCGGGGGTCAACCGTGAGTTGCTGGTACTGGCGACCGGCGCGGGATCGTTGATTCTGTCGCACGTCAACGATGCCGGCTTCTGGCTGGTGAAGCAGTACTTCAACATGACCGTGGCCGAGACCTTCAAGACCTGGAGCATGATGGAGACCATCCTGTCGGTGGTCGGGATCATCTTTATCATGCTGCTGTCGTTGGTGGTCTGAATATCTGCGGGCTGCTGCGCAGCCCATCGCTGGCAAGCCAGCTCCCACAGGTTCGGTGTGGGAGCTGGCTTGCCAGCGATGCAAGGCAACGCCTTGCTAGTACATCAGATCAAAAAGCTGCCTTGAAGATCGCCTCGATCTCCCCCTGACTGGCCACCCGCGGGTTGGTCAGGCCGCAGGCGTCCTTCAGGGCATTGCTGGCCAACGTCGGAATGTCCGCCTCCTTCGCCCCCAGCACCGCCAACCCCGCCGGGATATCAATGGCCCGCGACAGGTTCTCGATCGCCGCCAAGGCCGCAGCGCTGCCCTGCTCGGCATTCATGGCGCCGACCTCCACGCCCATGGCCTTGGCCACATCACGCAGGCGCGCCGCACTGACGCTGGCGTTGAAGCGTTGCACATGGGGCAACAGCACCGCATTGCAGACACCATGGGGCAAGTCATAGAAACCGCCCAACTGGTGGGCCATGGCATGCACGTAACCCAGGGAGGCATTGTTGAAGGCCATGCCGGCGAGGAACTGGGCGTAGGCCATGTTCTCCCGGGCCTTGAGGTCGCTGCCGTCGGCCACGGCCTGGCGCAGGTTGGCGCTGATCAGCTCGATGGCCTTGATGGCGCAGGCATCGGTGATCGGCGTGGCGGCCGTCGAGACGTAGGCTTCAATGGCGTGGGTCAGCGCATCCATGCCGGTGGCCGCCGTCAGGCCCTTGGGCATGCCGACCATCAGGGCCGGGTCGTTGACCGACAGCAGTGGCGTGACGTTGCGGTCGACGATGGCCATTTTCACGTGGCGCGCTTCGTCGGTGATGATGCAGAAACGGGTCATTTCGCTGGCCGTACCGGCCGTGGTGTTGATGGCAATCAACGGCAACTGCGGCTTGGCCGACTGATCAACCCCTTCGTAGTCACGGATATGCCCGCCGTTGGTGGCGCACAGGGCAATGCCCTTGGCGCAGTCATGGGGCGAGCCGCCGCCCAGGGAGATCACGCAGTCGCAACGCTCGCGTTGCAACAGCGCCAGGCCCTGCTCGACGTTGGCGATGCTCGGGTTGGGCTTGGCGCCATCGAAGATCGCCGAGTCGATGTCGCGCATCGCCAGCATTTCGGCAATGCGCTCGGCAATCCCGGCCTTGGCCAGGCCCGCGTCGGTGACGATCAGGGCCTTGCGCAGGCCGTATCCGGCAATGGCAGCCATCGCCTCTTCGAGGCAATCGATGCCCATGATGTTGACGGCGGGAATGAAAAACGTGCTGCTCATGGCGAGATCCTCATGCAATGTACCTTTGCCTTGAGGATCCGCCTGTCTGCCCTGCTCCGTGTTGATCTGAGTCAGCCGAGGAACAGCCGGTAGGCCGGGTTGTCGCTTTCGTCCCAGTAGCGGTAGCCCATGGCGTCCAGCGCCTCGGGCAGGCTGGCCTGTTCGTCCTGCGGCACTTCCAGGGCGGCAAACACCCGCGCCTCGGCGGCGCCGTGGTTGCGATAGTGGAACAGGCTGATGTTCCAGCGTTTGCCCAGGCGCTCGAGAAAGCCCAGCAAAGCCCCCGGACGCTCGGGGAATTCAAAGCGCAGCACGCGCTCGTCCGCCCCCGGCCCGGCATGCCCGCCCACGGTGTGGCGCACATGCAGCTTGGCCAGTTCGTTGTCGGTCAGATCGAGCACCGTGTAGCCCTGCTCGCGCAGGCTGGCCAGCAGCTTGTCGCGCGGGTCGGTTTGCGGATGGGTCTGCACGCCAACGAACAGCCGCGCCTCTTTGCCCGGGTAGTAGCGGTAGTTGAACTCGGTGATCTGGCGCTTGCCCAGGGCCTGGCAAAAGGCGCGAAAACTGCCCGGCTGCTCTGGGATTGTCACAGCGATGATCGCTTCGCGCTGCTCGCCAAGTTCCGCCCGCTCGGCCACATGACGCAGGCGGTCGAAGTTGACATTGGCACCGGAGTCGATGGCCACCAGGGTCTGGCCCTGCACGCCTTCGCGGGCCACGTACTTCTTGATCCCGGCCACCGCCAGGGCACCGGACGGCTCGGTGATCGAACGGGTGTCGTCGTAGATGTCCTTGATTGCCGCGCACAGCTCATCGCTGCTGACAGTGATGACCTCGTCGACATAGTGGCGGCACAGCTCAAAGCAATGCGCGCCGATCTGCGCCACCGCCACGCCCTCGGCAAAGCTGCCGACCTGGGCCAGCACCACCCGCTCGCCGGCGGCCATAGCGGCCTGCAGACAGTTGGAATCATGCGGCTCGACGCCGATCACCTTGACCTCGGGGCGCAGGTATTTGACGTAGGCAGCGATGCCGGCGATCAAGCCGCCGCCACCGACCGGCACGAAGATCGCATCCAGCTCGCCCGGTTGCTGGCGGAGGATCTCCATGGCCACGGTGCCTTGGCCGGCGATCACGTCCGGGTCGTCGAACGGCGGCACGAAGGTCGCGCCTTCGCTGTCGGCCAGCTTCAGGGCATGGGCCAGGGCGTGGGGGAAGCTTTCGCCGTGCAACACCACCTGGCCACCGCGCGAACGCACGCCTTCAACCTTGAGTTCAGGGGTGGTGGTCGGCATAACGATGGTGGCGCGCATGCCCAGCTCGCGAGCCGCCAGGGCGACACCCTGGGCATGGTTGCCGGCCGAAGCGGTGATCACCCCGCGCTGGCGCTGGGCCGAGCTCAGGCGACTGAGGCGGGTATAGGCACCGCGGATCTTGAAGGAAAAGGTCGGTTGCAGGTCTTCCCGCTTGAGCAGCACCTGGTTGCCCAGGCTGCGCGACAGGGCCGGCGCCGCTTGCAGGGGCGTTTCGATCGCCAGGTCGTAAACCGGGGCCGCAAGAATGCGCCGCACGTAGTCGGACAGCAGGTTCAGCGGCGCGGACGGTGTACGGGGGCTAACGGCAAGGCTGGTCATCGGTGACTCCTGGTTTTTTAAGTGCCCAGGAGAGAGAGAAAGAACCCGCCTCCAGGGCGGGTTCGGTGCAAGTGTCAGCTAGCCCGCCAAAACGATAATGGCGGTAATAATGCTGTGCTGAGACGACTGCAGGAATGTGTTCATGCCCACGAAACTAGCGCAGCCGCCCGGGCAAAGTCAAGCAGGCTCACGCGCAGAATCGGGCACATCGAATACCCGGTCGAAGGCCCACTGGAAGACAAAGGCATAGCCGAAGAAGAACACGAACAGCGCCAGGTTGGTCAACAGCGCCGCCCACAGGCTGATCTGCAGCCAGCCGGCCACCACCGGCAAGAGGATCAGCACCAGCCCGCCTTCAAAGCCCAGCGCGTGGAGAAAGCGCCGCCACAGCGTGCGCTGGCGTTGGGCCTGGCGCGCCTCCCAGTACTCGAACGCCCAGTTGTAGAACATGTTCCAGGCCAGGGCCACCGCCGAGAGAATCAGCGACAGCACCGTGGAGTGGGCCATGCCGGCATCGAAGGCCCAGGACAAGACCGGCGCCACGCACAGCACGGCGATGGTTTCGTAGAGAATGGCCTGGACGATCTTGCGCGCCTTGCCTTGCATGTCCGGCTCCCTGAGCGTCAATGAAGCCCCACCCTAGCCGCGTTGAGGCGCCGGTTCAATTGAGCTAAATTGAGCCTCCCTCAATTGGCTTGAGCACCGTGTTCGCCAAACTGCCCCTGACTGCCCTGCGCACCTTCGAATCGGCGGCCCGCCTGGGCGGCTTCAAGGCTGCCAGCGACGAACTGGCGGTCACCCCGGCGGCGGTGTCGCACCAGATCAAACGCCTGGAGTCGCACCTCGGCCTGCTGCTGTTCGAGCGCAGCAGCCAAGGTGTCAGGCTCAGCGAAGCCGGCGAGCGTCTGTACCTGCAGGTGCACCAGGGCCTGGCCAACCTGCAGCGCAGCGTCGATGCCCTGCAACCGCCGTGCGATCGCCAGCAACTGACCTTGACCACTACCGCGGCCTTTGCCAGCGCGTGGCTGATCCCGCGGCTGGGTGATTTCCATCGCCGCCACGCAGACATTCAAGTGCGGGTGCTGACCGGCAGCGAGGTGGTCGACCTGCAGCGCGAGCACCGTTTCGACCTGGCCTTGCGTGCCGAATTCAATCCTGACCCGGCGTTGCAGCGGTTGCCGTTGCTGGCCGAGCATTTTTCGGTATACACCCCGCCCGGCTGGCAGCCGCTGCCTGCCAATCTGCCCCTGTCGTTGATCGAGGTGCCGTGGGTTTCGGTCAGTGGCGTGGTCATCGACTGGGCCCGCTGGTGTGCATTGGCCGGGTGTGAAGACTGGCTGCAGCGGGCGCGTTTTCATCACTATGACGATGAGCACCATGCCCTGCAGGCGGCCGCTGCCGGCTATGGGTTGGTGCTGGCCAGCAACGTGCTGGTGGCCGACAGCGTGCGCCAGGGTTTGCTGCAACCGTGGCGCGCTGAGGTGCGCTTGCCGGCCGCGCAGTACAGCGCGGTGTGGTTGCCGGGCCGCGAGCGCGAGCCTGCGCTGCGGGCGTTTCTGGATTGGCTGGGCAGCGCTATTTGCTCCGCACCGAATTAAATCCGTTCAAACTCGCGCACAAATTGATTACCCTGCTGCGCCTCTCGGCTTGCACCCCCCCTATCCCAGCCCCTTGGCAGAAGGAGGAGACCCGGCTCATGCTCGCGGTTCTCGACATGCATCAGGACGATGCCGCGCTACCTAAGCGGGTCAGTCATCACTCTATCAACCAGCACCTGCGTGGGCCGATGCAACTGGCCAGCGTCCTGCTGTGGTTTTACGCCGCTCCCAGCCTGGCCGACAGCGGCCCGTGCGAGCAGCTGCGTCAGACAACGCCCGCTTACCCTGTCGACGTCAGCCAGTTGCGCGCCCTGGGCGACTGCGCCATGCCCGAGCGCCCCGGTGAAGCGGTGGTCTACTACCAGGCCGCCGAAGACCTCGGCGACAGCGGCAGCCGCCTGCCGCTGGCCCAAGCCCTGGAAGCCTCGGGTGATTCCATTGCCGCCTTGGGGATCTGGAAAAGCCTGGCCGACAGCGAGTGGACCGCCAGCGCCCGCCTTACTGCCGCGCGCAGTGCGCTGAATGCCGACAATTCTTACCTGGCGCACACCTATTGGAAACAGGCAACGCCTATAACGGCCGATGACTGGGCGCTAGGCGCCGCCATCGCCCAGCGCGAACTCCAGGAGCAGGATGCCATGGACTACCAGCGCCAGGTCCTCAAGCACCAGCCCCGCGCCGATCGTTACTACGCCGCAGCGGTAACCGCAGCGCAATCTGGCCACCTGCAGCAAAGCACCGCCTGGCTCGCCGAAGCCGTGCGCCTGGCACCGCAGCAGCCGCGCTACAGCGCCGACTACGGCATGCGCCTGGCAGGCGCCGAAGATCAAGCGACCCGAGCCCGCTCGATCCCCTACCTTGAGCGCGCCACCCGCGCCCTCCCCGAGGACTACCGGATCGGCGAAGCCCTGGCCTGGCGTTATGTCGAAGTGGAAAACAACCGCGCTGCACGCAAGGCGCTGCGCCGGGTACTGGATGTCGAACAGGAACTGGTCGACGGTGACCAGGTGTTCGGCAGCCTGGCCGCGCGCACGTACCATCAGCGCCGGGTTCACGAGGCATTGTCGCGGCGCGACAGTATTACCCTGGCAAGCACCTGGGCACCCGCCGGGATGCCGACCAACGACAACGTTCGCGATGACCGTAAAGACCGCCGTGGCACCTCGCAGAACGTGCAAATGGCGATGTGGGATCACGCCCTGGGCGACGAGCCGAGCCACAACGGCAGGACGCTTTCGGTCTATGGCCGGGTGCTGTTCGCAGGCACTGGCCGCACCGACTACGCGCACAGCATGGGCACCGGTGTCGGCCTGCGCTACAAGCCCTTCGGTACCCGCAACATCAACCTGTACAGCGAGCTTTATCACCAGCGCCAGATCGACGATGCCCAGTACGGCGGCCTGACCCTCGGCCAGTTGATCAGCCCGAGCAAGGTCGGCGACAACTATGGCGACCTGCGCGGCCACGCCGAAACGAGTAACGACCTGCTGCTGCGCGCGACCGCCTCGTTCCTTGACCAGGGCAAATGGCGCAACGACTGGCGGGCTGACGAGGACGAGTGGGACGAGCGCTTCCTTTACCACGACGCCGCCTGGTGGACCCGCGCAGGCGATCACCAATGGCTGTCGCGCTACCAGCGCGGGCACACCTGGAAGCTGCCCAGCGACACGGCGCAAACCCTGATGCCGTACGGTTTTCTCGAGTTCTCAAGCCAGGACCCGAGCAACGACTGGCGACAGGACCTGCGCACGGGTCTGGGCCTGCGCTGGCAGTGGTGGTTCGACGATGACCGCTACAACGCCTATCGCGGCTCGCTGAAAGTACGCGCCGAATACCAGCAATCGCTGGGCGGCAATCTTTATGAACATGCCAACGGCCTGTTGCTGGGTGCGGAGTTGACCATTTGATGCGCCGCTTGATCGCTGTGCTGCTGTTCGCCCTGAGCCTGTCGGCAACGGCTGACGAACACCTGTTCTACCAACCGCTGGAGCGCGACGCGCAACTGAGCCAGGCGCAATGGCGCACGCTGTGGAAAGCCGCCGCGGCCCAGGGTGGCAAGACCCTGATCGTGCAATGGAGCGCCTACGGCGCCAACGACTTCGGGGGCGCTCAGGGATGGCTGGCCAACACCTTGCGCCTGGCCCACGAACAAGGCCTGCAGCTGGTGCTGGGGCTGTACCGGGACGCGGCCTACGATCAGCACATCGACGAACTGGACGGCGTCGGCCTGATGGCTTACTGGCAAACCCAGCTGGGCAAGTCCCTGGCCCAGCAACGCAAAGTGCGCGAACAGTGGCAACTGCCTGTTACAGGCTGGTACCTTCCGATGACGGTAGACGACCTGCACTTTCACAGTGCTGATCGCCGCCAGGCGCTATACACCCAGTTGCAGGCCTTCAACCGCCGCCTCGATGCGCCCCTGCATATCAGCGCCTTCAGTGCCGGACGCCTGAGCCCGGCAGTCAACGCCCGCTGGCTCGAGCAACTGGCCAGCCTCAAGCTGCGGGTCTGGTGGCAGGATGGCCTCGGCAGCTCACGCCTGGCTCCATTGGTACGCCAGGGTTACCTGGACGCCCTGCCCGCGAGCATCGATATCGTCACTGCGCAAGCAACCCTTGTTCCACACTGAGGCCAGGACATCCCATCAACCGCGTGGCAGCCTGATCTTGAACTGCGCGCCACCCAGCGCCGACTGCCCCACCGTCAGCGTGCCACCCTGGCCTTCAATGGCCCGGCGGCTGATCGCCAGGCCCAGGCCGAAGCCGCCGGTGGTGCGGTCGCGGCTGCGGTCCAGGCGGTAGAACGGCTGGAAGATCAGCTCGCGCTGGTCGTGGGGGATGCCGATGCCGTTATCCTCCACGGTCAGCAGGCAATGGCCCTGGGGGTCGAGGCTCAGGCGCAGGAGGATCTGCCCGTCGCAGTAGCGCATGGCGTTGCGCACCAGGTTCTGTAAAGCGCGGGCGGTCAGGCGCGGGTCGAGGATGAAACGCGGCAGGTTGTCGTCGGCGCGCACCTGCCACTCGATGCCGCGGCCATCGAGTTCCTCGGCAAAGCTGCCGAGGATGCTGTCGACCAGTTCCAGCAGCGACACCTCGACCCGCTCGCGGGCCTGATCGACGTTCTGCAGGCGGCTGTAGGACAGCAGTTCAAGCACCAGTTCATCCAGCTCGCGCACATGCCCGACCAGTTCCAGCAGGCGCTTGCGGCAGTTCGGCGGCACCTCGTCGAACAGCAGCACCAGGCCGAAGTCCAGGCGGGTCAGTGGCGTGCGCAGTTCATGGGACACGGCATTGAGCAGCTCGCGCTGCTGGGTCAGCAGGCGCTCGACGTCCTGGGCCATGGTGTCGAACACCTGGGCCAGTTCGCCGATGTTCGAGCGCGGCGGAATATGGGTGCGCTCCGACAACTGGCCCTGGCCCAGGCGTCGGGCGGTTTCCTTGAGCCGTTCGAGGTCGCGCCAGTGCGGCCAGACCCAGAACAGCAGGCAACCGAGCAGGGCGGCGCCAATCAGGACGGTCACTACCCAGGACAGCAGGCTGATGTCCAGCGGGTCGGGCGGGTTGCTCAGCTCCACCAGCCAGGTGTCGTCCAGCGGCGCCAGGGCGGTTTCGTAATAGCCCCAATCCCCCAGGCGCACGACGTTCTGGCCGGCGTTGAGACGGTCACGCTCCTCGTACGACAGGCCGATCTGATCCTGGCGGCGCAACTCGATCTGCAGCGGAGCGAAATCCGCCGCCAGCTCCCTGGCCTTGGCCGGCCATTCACTGGGCGGCACCTGCTCGAACTGCTTGACGATCAACCGCTGCACGCCCCGCGCCTGGTCGAGGTTGTAGGCGATGAAGCGCTGGTGAAAGGCGCCGACGATGGCATCCGGGATCAGGAAGATCGCCCCGGCATAGGCAACGATGGTGATCAGGTACAGGCGGATGAGGATCTTCAGCATGGGCCGCTAGAACTCCCACTCGACGCGGCTGAACAAGTAGCCCTTGCCCCACACGGTCTTGATCTTGCGCGCTTCGCCGGCGCTGTCGTCAAACTTGCGCCGCAACTTGGAAATCGCCACGTCCACCGAGCGGTCGGTGCCGTTGAACTCGATGCCGCGCAATTGCTGGAGGATGCGGTCGCGGCTGAGCACCACGCCGGCATTGCGCGCCAGCACCACCAGCAGGTTGAACTCGCCGCTGGACAGCTCCACCGGCTGTTCGCGCCAGAACACGTTGCGCTCGGCCAGGTCGATGCGCAGGCCTCCGACCACGATCAGGTCGCTCTCAAGTCGCGGTTCGTTGATGCAACTGCGGCGCAGCAAGGTGCGCACCCGGGCCAGCAGCACCCGCGGCTCGCAAGGTTTGGTCACGTAGTCGTCGGCGCCCATTTCCAGGCCCAGCACCTGGTCGTGGCTGTCATCGCGGGCGGTCAGCATCAGGATCGGCAGGGCCTGGGACTCGGCGCGCAGCAAGCGGCATACCTGCAGGCCATCGAGGCCCGGCAGCATCAGGTCGAGGATCACCAGGTCCGGCTTGTTGCGCCGGGCTTCGGCCAGGACATGATCGCCACGGGCAATCACGCTGACGCTGAAGTCGTTGCGCTGCAGGTAGCTGGCGATCAGTTCGGACAGGGCGCAGTCATCTTCGACCAGGAGAATATTGGGCATGGGTAGTTTGACAGGCTGGGAAAGTCAGGCAGGATATAAGAGCTCAAGCGCTCGCTGGGTAAAGCTTCACACTTTTTTACATATGGCCTACACAGCTTAACTGTTGCCCGTCGGTCGCCTGCCTTAGCATTGCCGGGTCATTTTCGGAAGATCCGCATGTCCAGTACAAGTCCCGTCCGTCTGCGCGCCCTGGTGCCGCTGTTGTTGATCACCTTCGCCCTGAGCGCCTGCGACGATAAATCGCCTGCCGAAGAAAAGGCCCCGCCAAGCGCAGTCAAGGTCGAGACCGTGCGCGTCCAGCCGCTGGCGATCACCACCGAGCTCAATGGCCGCATCCTGGCCCCACGGACCGCCGAGGTGCGCGCGCGGGTCGCAGGCGTGGTGCTCAAGCGCGTGTACCGTGAAGGCAGCGACGTCAAACAGGGCGATGTGCTGTTTCGCATCGACCCGGCGCCGTTCCAGGCCGACTTCGACAGCGCCCGCGCAAGCCTGGCCCGCGCCGAAGCCACGCTGTTCCAGGCCCGCTTGCAGGACCAGCGCTATCGCGAACTGATCGGTATCAATGCGATCAGCCGCCAGGACCATGACAACGCCCGCGCCGCCTTCCTGCAGGCCGACGCCGATGTCGCCGCGGCCAAGGCCGCCCTGGAGCGGGCCAAGCTCAACCTGGGCTACGCCACCGTCACCGCGCCGATTTCCGGACGCATCGGCCGTGCCCTGGTCACCGAAGGCGCCCTGGTGGGGCAGAACGAAACCACGCCGCTGGCAACCATCCAGCAACTGGACCCGATCCATGCCGACGTTACCCAGTCGACCCGCGAGCTCAATGCCCTGCGCCGCGCCTTGCGTGCAGGTGAGCTGCAGCAGGTGGGCCAGGACCAGGCCAGCGCAACGCTGATCCAGGACGACGGCACCCCCTACCCGCTGCCGGGCAAGCTGTTGTTCTCGGACATCAGCGTCGACCCGAGCACCGGGCAGATCACCCTGCGCAGCGAGTTCCCCAACCCGGACCTCGACCTGTTGCCGGGCAGCTTCATCCGCGTGCGCCTGGAGCAGGCGGTCAAGCAGCAAGGCATCAGTGTGCCGCAGCGGGCCATCCTGCGTGACAGCGCCGGCAATCCGAAGGTAATGCTGGTGGATGCCGAACAACGCATCAGCGAGCGTTCGGTGGTCCTGGGCAGCGTGCAGGAAGACCGCTGGATCGTCAGCGACGGCCTGGCCCCCGGTGACCGGGTGGTGGTCGAAGGCCTGCAGCACATCAGCGCCGGCGACCAGGTAGAGGTCGATAACGCGGGCAAGGACGCCCTCCCCATCGTTCAGTCCAACGGCCAGTGAGGGCCTGATTCATGCCGCAGTTTTTCATTGACCGCCCGGTCTTCGCCTGGGTGGTCGCCTTGTTCATCCTGCTTGCCGGCGCCCTGGCCATCCCGCAGTTGCCGGTGGCCCAGTACCCCGATGTGGCGCCGCCGCAGGTGGAAATCTACGCCGTGTACCCGGGCGCCTCGGCGCAGACCATCGACGACAGCGTGGTCAGCCTGATCGAGGAAGAGCTCAACGGTGCCGACAACCTGCTCTACTTCAGCTCGCAAAGCAGCCTGGGCAGCGCCACCATCACCGCCACCTTCGAGCCGGGCACCAACCCGGACCTGGCCCAGGTCGACGTGCAGAACCGCCTGAAAGTGGTCGAGTCGCGCCTGCCGCGCCCGGTCACCCAGCAAGGCCTGCAGGTGGAGAAAGTCTCCACCGGTTTCCTGCTGATGGTGACCCTCACCGCCATGGACGGCAGCCTCGACGAAGTGACCCTGAGCGACTTTCTCGCCCGGAACGTGATGAACGAGATCCGCCGCCTCAAGGGTGTCGGCAAGGCGCAGCTGTATGGTTCGGAACGGGCCATGCGCATCTGGATCGACCCGGCCAAGCTGATTGGCTTCAACCTGACCCCGGATGACGTCAACGACGCGATCGCGGCGCAGAACGCCCAGGTGGCGCCAGGCAGCATTGGCGATCTGCCGGGTACCGGCACTCAGGAAATCACCGCCAACGTGGTGATCAAGGGCCAGTTGAGCACCGTGCAGGAGTTCAAGGACATCGTCCTGCGCGCCAACCCGGATGGCTCGACCGTGACCATCGGCGATGTCGCCCGGGTCGAGATCGGCAGCCAGGAATACCAGTACGGCACCCGCCTCAACGGCAAGCCGACCAGCGCCTTCAGCGTGCAGCTGTCGCCCGGTGCCAACGCCATGGAAACCGCGACCCTGGTGCAAGCCAAGCTCAACGAGCTGTCGCGCTACCTGCCGCCGGGGGCCAAGTTCGACATCCCCTACGACACCTCGCCGTTCGTCAAGGTCTCGATCCAGCAGGTCATCACCACCCTGCTCGAAGCCATGGCCCTGGTGTTCGCGGTGATGTTCCTGTTCCTGCAGAACATCCGCTACACCCTGATCCCGACCCTGGTGGTGCCGGTGGCGCTGATGGGGACCTTCGCGGTGATGCTCTCGCTGGGCTTCTCGGTCAACGTGCTGACCCTGTTCGGCATGGTCCTGGCCATCGGTATCCTGGTCGACGACGCCATCGTCGTGGTGGAGAACGTCGAGCGGATCATGAGCGAGGAAGGCCTGGCGCCGCGCGAGGCGACGAAAAAGGCCATGAGCCAGATCAGCGGCGCCATCGTCGGCATCACCCTGGTGCTGGTGGCGGTGTTCCTGCCGATGGCCTTCATGAAAGGCTCGGTGGGGGTGATCTACCAGCAGTTCTCGGTGTCGATGGCGGTGTCGATCCTGTTCTCGGCGTTCCTCGCCCTGAGCCTGACCCCGGCCCTGTGCGCGACCCTGCTCAAGCCGATCGCCAAGGGCTCGCACCACGAGAAAACCGGCTTCTTCGGCTGGTTCAACCGCCGCTTCGAAAGCCTGACCAACGGCTACCAGCGCTGGGTCATCCAGGCGCTCAAGCGCAGCGGCCGCTATCTGCTGGTGTACGTGGTGCTGGTAGCCGGGCTGGTGTACGGCTTCAGCCAGCTGCCCTCCTCGTTCCTGCCCACCGAAGACCAGGGTTACACCATTACCGACATCCAGCTGCCGCCGGGGGCCAGCCGTGCCCGCACCGAACAGGTGGCAGCGCAGATCGAGGCGCATAACGCTACGGAACCTGGCGTCGGCAACAGCACCCTGATTCTCGGTTTCAGCTTCTCTGGCAACGGCCAGAACGCGGCGCTGGCGTTCACCACCCTCAAGGACTGGTCCGAGCGCGGTAGCGATGACAGCGCCCAGTCCATTGCCGACCGCGCCAACGCCGCCTTCAGCCAGCTCAAGGACGCCATCGCCTACTCGGTGCTGCCACCGCCGGTGGATGGCCTGGGTACCTCCAGCGGTTTCGAGTTCCGCCTGCAGGACCGTGGTGGCCTCGGCCACGCCGGCCTGATGGCTGCGCGTGACCAGTTGCTCGCCGCCGCCGAAAAGAGCCCGGTGCTGGTCAACGTACGCGAAAGCGCCCTGGCCGAAAGCCCGCAGGTGCAGCTGGAAGTCGACCGCAAACAGGCCAACGCCCTGGGCGTATCGTTTGCCGATATCGGCAACGTGCTCAACACCGCGGTAGGCTCCAACTACGTCAACGACTTCCCCAACCAGGGGCGCATGCAGCGCGTGGTGGTGCAGGCCGAAGGCGACCAGCGCAGCCAGGTCGACGACCTGTTGAAGATTCACGTGCGCAACAGCAACGGCAAGATGGTGCCCCTGTCGGCGTTCGTCCAGGCCAAGTGGATCACCGGCCCCGTGCAACTGACCCGCTATAACGGCTACCCGGCCATTGCCGTGTCGGGCGAGCCGGCACCGGGCCACAGCTCCGGTGAGGCGATGAACGAGATCCAGCGCCTGGTCGATCAACTGCCTCAGGGCATGGGCCTGGAATGGACCGGATTGTCGCTGCAGGAGCGCCTGTCCGGGGCTCAGGCGCCGATCCTCATGGGCCTGTCGCTGCTGGTGGTGTTCCTGTGCCTCGCGGCGCTGTACGAGAGCTGGTCGATCCCGACCTCGGTACTGCTGGTGGTGCCGCTGGGCGTGCTTGGCGCGGTGATTGCGGTCAGCCTGCGCGGGATGCCCAACGATGTGTTCTTCAAGGTCGGCCTGATCACCCTGATCGGTCTGTCGGCGAAGAACGCCATCCTCATCATCGAGTTCGCCAAGAGCCTGGTCGATGAAGGCCACGACCTGGTCGACGCCACCGTGAAGGCCGCGCGTTTGCGCTTGCGGCCGATCGTCATGACCTCGCTGGCGTTCATTCTCGGCGTGGTGCCCCTGGCGATTGCCAGCGGTGCCAGCTCGGCCAGCCAGCAGGCAATCGGTACCGGGGTGATCGGCGGCATGCTCAGCGCCACCCTGGCGGTGGTGTTCGTGCCGGTGTTCTTTGTCGTGGTGATGCGCCTGACCGGCAAGCGCCGGGCCAGGGGCCAGACGCCTGCGCCAGTGGCCAGCGACAGCTGATCTGGACAGACCGCGGCGTGCATGGGAAGGTGATCGGCTGATACCGCCAGGAACCCTGACCATGCCCGCCGCCCCTCCCCCCTGCTCCATCCTCATCCTTGCCGGTGGCCGCGGCCAGCGCATGGGCGGCCAGGACAAGGGCCTGCTCGACTGGCAGGGCCAACCGCTGATCGCCCACATCCACGCCGTGGTGCGGCCCCTGACCGACGACCTGATCATTTCCTGCAACCGCAACCAGGACCGCTACCGGCCCTATGCCGACCAGTTGGTGGGGGATGCCGAAGCGGACTTTCCCGGGCCCCTGGCCGGGGTATTGGCGGGGCTGGCGGTGGCACGGCATGACTGGCTGCTGGTGCTGGCCTGTGACGCGCCGTTGATCGACAGTGCGTTGATACTCGAGCTGATGAGCCTGGCCAATGACCAGCAGCAACCGGCGATGGTTCGCCAGGGTGGTTACTGGCAGCCGATGTTCAGCCTGATTCCCCGTGCCTTGCGCGCTGATTTTCAGCAGGCCTGGGCTGATGGGGATCGGGGCGTGCAGCGCACCTTGCGCCAGCATCCGGTGCGGGCGCTGGAGTGCGCCGAGGGAGACCCGCGCCTGAGCAATTTCAATACTCCGGAGTTTTTGCGCAACTAGTCATCGCGGGGCAAGCCCGCTCCCACAGAGGTTGTGTGGTCCTGTGGGAG
>NZ_JBGOGX010000019.1:0-94179 GCF_054788455.1 Pseudomonas sp. ZL2
CCAGCGCCGCCGTCACCGCCGCGGTGGCCAGCACGCCGATGGCGACGTTGGCGGCGACTTCCAGCACGCCGCTGACGATGTCGGCCATCATCGAGGTGTGCATCAGCGCGTCGCCCTGACGAGCGGCCCAAAGAGCGTCAGACATGCAGGGTGCTCATCAGGTCAGGGCGTCGAAGTTCAATGATTGCTTGATCGCCGCCCAGTGCGCCGCCTCGGCATCGCCCAGCGGTTGGGCTTTGACGTAGCTCAGGGCGAACATCTTGCGAGTGCCCGGTAGCACCAGGGCGAGCTGGTACTGATAGACCTTTTCGTTGCCCTTGCTGAACTGGCTGCGCAGCTCGATGCCGTCCACCGACTGCTCGGCGCCCAGGCGCACGGCCTGGCCAGGTTGAAAACGCAGGTCCTTGACCTGTTGTTGCAGACGTTCAAGCTGACCGTCGAAGTTGCTTTGCAGGGTTTCGCCGTCGGCCAGCAGGCTGCGGCTGACGATCAAAGATGTGCCGAGCTTGGCAAAGCGCAGGATATTGATGGTGGTGTCCTGCACCTCGACATCGGGCAGGGCAAACTGGAATTCGTTGAGACGATAAGTCATGACGCAGGAATCTCTTTATTGGCTGGCTTTGGGCTTGGGGAAGATCGCTTCCACGGCGCCATCGATGGTGCCTTTGACGCCTTGCCCGTCCGGAGTGGCGCCGGGGGCGCCGCCGATGTTCAGGTCCAGGGTGCCGCCGGTGTTGAACTGGGCATTGCCTTCGGCGTTGAGGTTGAACTGCACGCCGGTGAGGTTGATCTGGCCGCTGGCGTTGAGCTCGAGCACACTCTTGCCACACACCAGGCGCAGGTTCTCGCCGACCTCGATCAGGTAGCTGCGGCTGATGCTGTCGGTCTTGGTCGAGCCCACCAGCAGGATGTCGTCGCGCTTGACCGCGCGAATACGGTCTTCGCCGATGGTCGCCACTTCGCTGAAGTCCACCACCTTGTTGCGGTTGTGGCCCACCCAGTGGCTCTCGTCGTTCTCGACCTCGATGTCCTGGTTGCGCTCGGCATGGATGTACAGCTGCTCGGCGCCCTTCTTGTCCTCCATGCGGATTTCGTTGAAGTTCGCTGGCGTGCCACCTTTGCTCGAACGGCTTTTCATCCCGCTCTGAGTGGCATTGGCCGGCAGGTCGTAGGGCACGGTCTGCTCGGCGTTGTACACCCGGCCAGTGATGATCGGCCGGTCCGGATCACCTTCAAGAAAGCTGACGATCACTTCCTGGCCGATCCGCGGGATCTGCATCGAGCCCCAGTTCTTGCCGGCCCAGGCCTGGGACACGCGGATCCAGCACGAGCTGTTCTCGTTGGACTGGTCATGGCGGTCCCAGTAGAAGTGCACCTTGACCCGGCCATACTGGTCGGTCCAGATCTCTTCACCGGCCGGACCGACCACGATGGCGGTCTGCGGTCCCTTGACCTGCGGGCGCAGGGTGCTGGCCAGGGGGCGGAAGCTCTGCTGCGCATCGATGCAGCTGAGGTTGCTTTCGAACTGCGCGTTGCCGCCACCGGCACCGGTTTCCAGACGCTCCTGGACGACGTAGTAGCGGGCGCCGACGATCAGGTACTCGCGGTTCTGGTCCTGGCGGCTGAACCCGCTCATGCTGAACAGGTTGCCCGCTGCCAGGCCCCGGGCGTTGCCGCGCAGCTCGATGCGCTCGTGCAGGCTTTGCAAGGCCTCGATGCGGGTACGGGCGTAATGCTCGCCGTCCTCGCTCTGCACGTAGGTGCCGGGGTAGTCGTATAGCGGGTAATCGCCAGCGGTGTGCGGACGCGGCATTTCCGAGCGCACGTCGATGCGTGCGCTGGGGCGCTGGAAGTCATAGTCGTTGAGCTCCAGCGAGCCGGATTGCACCTCCTGGGCCAGATGCCAGTCGTTGAGGTGGTCGCGCTCGCGATGCTGGCCATCAGGTGGAAAGTACGGCACCGATTCGTAGCCCGGCACTACCTGATGGGCGCCATAGGCATCGGCCAGCACCAGCACGTGACGGTCCTTTTCGTGGCGGAAGTAGTAGTAGATACCTTCCTGTTCCATCAACCGGCTGACAAAGTCGAAGCTGGTCTCACGGTACTGCACGCAGTATTCCCACTCACGGTAGGGGCGGCTGAGACTGTCTTCGAAGTCGGAAAAACCCAGGTCGCGAAACACCTGCTTGATGATCTGCGGGATGGTCTGGTTCTGGAAGATGCGGCAATCGGAGGTCTTGCTCAGCAGCCACAGCCACGGCCGCAGGGTCACCCGGTAACTGGCGAACTGGCCGCGGTCGATGCTCTGGCTGCAACGCGACACGATGCCGTGAAAATACCGCGAGCGGCCCAGGTCCAGTTGCAGGCTCAAGCTCATGGGCTTGCCCAGCAACTGGTTGAGGTCGATGGACGAGTTGTCCGAGGTCAGCTGCAACTCGTAGTCGAACAGCCGCCCCAGCTCTTCGCCGCCACCCATTTCCGCCAGGATCAGGGCATCCGGGCCCAGCGGGCTGTTGATCTGCGCCAGTCGGGTGAATTGCTTGAATAGCATCGTTTATCTCGTCAAACGCGCCATCACGGCGCGTCGCTGAAGTGGTAGTGCAGCTCGTTGGCGTGGCAGCTGATGCGCACCCCGGCCAGGGCCTTGCCTTCGAGCATGCGCGTCAGGAACTCGCGGCTCATGTCCGGCAACAGGCTGTTGGTCAGGATCGCGTCGATCATCCGTCCGCCGCTTTCAGTCTCGCTGCAGCGCGAGACGATCAGGTCGACCACCTCGTCGTCGTAGTCGAAGGCGACCTTGTGGGTGCCTTGTACGCGCTTGCGGATGCGTTCGAGCTGCAGGCGGGTGATGGCCTTGAGCATCTCGTCGCTGAGCGGGTAATAGGGGATGGTCACCAGACGCCCGAGCAGTGCTGGCGGGAAGATCTCCAGCAGCGGTTGGCGCAGTGCGGTGGCGATCGCTTCCGGTTCGGGGATGTTCTGCGGGTCCTTGCACACCTGGGAAATCAGCTCGGTACCGGCGTTGGTGGTGAGCAGGATCAGGGTGTTCTTGAAGTCGATCACCCGGCCTTCGCCGTCTTCCATCACGCCTTTGTCGAACACCTGGAAGAAGATCTCGTGCACGTCCGGGTGGGCCTTCTCCACCTCATCCAGCAATACCACGCTGTAGGGCTTGCGCCGCACCGCCTCGGTCAGCACACCACCTTCGCCGTAGCCGACATAGCCGGGCGGGGCGCCCTTGAGGGTCGAGACGGTATGGGCTTCCTGGAACTCGCTCATGTTGATGGTGATGACGTTCTGCTCACCGCCATACATGGCTTCGGCGAGGGCCAGGGCGGTTTCGGTCTTGCCCACCCCGGAGGTGCCGGCGAGCATGAACACGCCAATCGGCTTGTTGGGGTTGTCGAGGCCGGCGCGGGAGGTCTGGATGCGCTTGGCGATCATCTGCAGGGCATGGTCCTGGCCGATGATGCGCTTGGCCAGGTGCTGATCGAGCTTGAGCACGGTTTCCAGCTCGTTGCGGGCCATGCGCCCGACCGGGATGCCGGTCCAGTCGGCAACCACCGAGGCCACGGCCTGATAGTCGACGGTCGGCAGAATCAGCGGGGTTTCACCTTGCAGGTCGCTCAGGCGTTGTTGCAGGTCGATGAGTTTTTCGCGCAGCTCATGGCTCTGTTCGCTGCCCGTGTCGCGGTCGACCACTCCGACGTTTTCGCGCAGTTGCGCACGGGTGGCCAGCAGTTCGTCGACCAGGGTTTTCTCTTCGGCCCAGCGGCTTTCCAGTTCGGCCAGGCGCTCGCGCTCAGCAGCCAGCAAGGTTTCAGACTGTTGCTGGCGGTTGCCGATGGCGATACCGATCGCCTGTTCGCGGGCGATGATCTGCAGCTCGGTTTCCAGTGCCTCGATGCGCCGGCGGCTGTCATCCACTTCAGCCGGCACCGCGTGCAGGCTGATGGCGACGCGGGCGCAGGCGGTGTCGAGCAGGCTGACGGACTTGTCTGGCAACTGGCGCGCCGGGATGTAGCGGTGGGAGAGCTTGACCGAAGCTTCGAGGGCTTCATCGAGGATCTGCACCTGGTGGTGCTGCTCCATGGTCGAGGCCACGCCGCGCATCATCAGCAGCGCCTTGTCTTCGCTCGGCTCGGCGACCTGCACCACCTGGAAGCGGCGGGTCAGGGCCGGGTCTTTCTCGATGTGCTTCTTGTACTCGGCCCAGGTGGTGGCGGCCACGGTGCGCAGGCTGCCGCGGGCCAGGGCTGGCTTGAGCAGGTTGGCGGCATCACCGGTACCGGCCGCGCCACCGGCACCGACCAGGGTGTGGGCTTCGTCGATGAACAGAATGATCGGTTTCGGCGAGGCCTGAACATCCTCGATGACCTGGCGCAGGCGCTGCTCGAACTCGCCCTTCATGCTCGCCCCGGCCTGCAGCAGGCCGACATCCAGGCTGCGCAGTTCGACGTCCTTGAGCGAAGGCGGGACATCGCCGGCGACGATACGCAGGGCAAAGCCTTCGACCACTGCGGTCTTGCCCACACCGGCTTCACCGGTGAGGATCGGGTTGTTCTGCCGGCGACGCATGAGGATATCCACCAGTTGGCGGATCTCTTCATCACGGCCGACGATCGGGTCGAGCTTGCCGCTGCGCGCCTGCTCGGTGAGGTCAACGGTAAAGCGCTTGAGCGCTTCCTGTTTGCCCAGGGCGCTGGGGGCCATGGCACCGCTGGCTTCGCCCGGCACGGCGCCGGCATTGAAACCGTCGCTGGCGCTCAGGGCGTTTTCCGGCGAATCACCGACATACTCGTCAAAACGTTCGCTGAGGGCTTCGACCTTGATCTTGGCAAACTCCGACGACAGGCCGAGCAAGGCATTGCGCAGGCTCGGGGTCTTGAGGATACCGAGCACCAGGTAGCCGGTGCGCACCTGGCTTTCGCCGAACATCAGGCTGCCATACACCCAGCCACGCTCGACGGCTTCTTCGACGTGGGAAGACAGATCGGTGATCGAGGTCGAGCCGCGGGGCAAGCGGTCCAGGGCATCGGTCAGCTCACGGGCCAGGCGCGCGGGCTCAAGGTTGAACTGGCGGATGATGCGGTGCAGGTCCGAGTCCTGCAGTTGCAGCAGTTGATGAAACCAGTGGGCCAGTTCCACATAAGGGTTGCCCCGCAATTTGCAGAACACCGTGGCGGCCTCGATGGCCTTGTAAGCGACGCTGTTGAGTTTGCCGAACAGCGCGGCGCGGCTGATTTCACCCATGTTCCGGACTCCTTGTGGATTGCGATGCGGTCGCCTGCTCGGCGTAGTACCGAGCCAGTGTCAGATCCCTGGCATCGTGTTGCGGGCGGCCCAGCCAGGTATCGAAACCCAGGCGTCGACCGGTGTTGAGTTGCAGGGCGGGTATCTGCTCCTGCTGCAGGATCAGGTTCAGGTCCCAGTCCAGCTCGTGCCCCTGATGCTCGGCGACCCAGGCCACCAGCTCGCCAAAGGCACTGCCATCGGGCAACAGTGACAGGTACTGGTCCAGGCTCAGCGGCCCCAGGCAGATGCGAAACTTGTGCTGGCGGTCCCAGACGTGGCTGCCCAGGCACACATCCATGCCCAACTGGTTGGCGCTCGCACCCAGGCGGCTGCGCTCCGGCAGTTGTAGCCACTGACCGACATATTCCTCGATGCTCACCGGCACGCCGAAGTACGCCCCGAGAATGCCACGCAGGCCATCCGGGTAGCGGGTCTGGGCGGCGAGATGGCCGCTGTAGTGCAGCTTGGCGGTGTCCGGCAACGGGCCCTGGTCGCGCAGCGCCGGTGTGCCGCGGCCGCTCAGGGCGGCCAGGCGCGCGGCCCAGTAGTCGTCATCGGGGCGGTCATGGCTGACCGTCGGCCGCGCCTCGGCCCAGGCCCGGTAGAACAGGCTCAGCAGGCGGTGATGAAACACATCGAGAAAGCGCTTGCTGGTGCTGTCGGCGTTGTTGCGCTGGCGCTCGCGCATGTACTCGGTCAGGTGCAGGGGCAGGGGGCCGTTGGGGCCGCCGAGGCCAAAGAAGAACTGCTCCAGGCGCGCCGGGCCCTGCTCTGTGGCAGGCGTCAGCGATGCCAGGGTTGCCGGCGCAAAAGCGCAATCGAGCTGCTGGCCAAGGCGAACCGGCTCATCGGCCAGGCGCAGGGAATGGCCGAAGCGTGGCAACTGCGGCGACTCGCACTCAAGCCGGCGCAGGGCCTGGAAGAAATCGTAGTTCCAGGGTTCGGCCTGCATCTCGCTGAGGATATTCACAGGGTCGGACGGCGTCCGGGCTTGGCTTTCCATCGCATGATCTCGCCGCGTTCGGTGGTACGGAGCACCGTCTCGGTAAAGCTGTTGATCGACACGTAACGTGCCAGGAAACGCTCGAACACTGCACCGAGGAGGAACACCCCGGTGCCGCGGAAGGCGTTCTCATCGAACTCCAGGGTGATCTCCAGGCCACGGCCAAAGACGATCGGCCCGGGCATTGGCAGCCGTCGCGTGCAAGCCTTGCTGCTGACCTCACGCAGGCCGTCGATCTGCAGTTGCAGGGCGGCGTCATGGCTGTCGCCGTACAGGCGCAGCAGCTCGCGCAGAGCGGCTGCGCCCTGGCCCTGTTCGGTCAGCGACAGGTAGTTCAGCGACAGCTGGCTGATCAGGCGCCAGGCCTTGTTGTCATGGGCGTGGCTGGCACGCGGCCGGCTTGGTCCGGCCAGGCAGCGAATGGCGGCCACTGGCGCGCTGTCGGCCAGCGTGAAATCGCTGCGGCCATCGCCAACGTTCATGAACAGCGGCAGATCGCGGTTGGTACACAGGGCGCTGACGCCCAGTTGGCGCAGGTCATGGCGGTAGGGCGCCTGCTGACCATCGACCAGGCTGATGAAGGTCTCGCTGCCCATGTAGGTCGAGCGGGTGCCGTTGCGCCGCTGCTCGCTGGAAAGCATGCGTGGTTCGCGGCGCACGATGTAGTACGCCTGGTCACGGCCATAGCGCGACGGATCGCGCACGGCATAGAACGGCAGGAAACTCTGGTCGGGGCCGGTGCCGTGACCGGTCACACTGCTCAGCGAGTGGATCTCGAAATCCGTCGGCCGGGTGCGGTCAGCGATCACGTGGTGCTCGTTGACCCGGTCGCTCAGGTGGATCCGGTCGACACGGCGCGGGAACAGATTGATCGCCGGAGTACAGAAGGGCACGAACTGCTCGACGCCGACGCTGCCTTCCAGCGTCTGGTCGTAGCGCTCGAACAGCACGATCAGCTCCAGCTCCTGCCCGTCGCAACGTTTTACCGCGCGACTCAGCTCGGCGAACTCGACGAACAGGAAACGCTGCGGCAAAGCGAAGTATTCCTGCAGCAGGCGGTAACCCTGGAACGCCTGCGGGACCACCGGCAAGGCTGCCTCGCGGTCATCGAAGCCGCACGGGCGCAGGGCCGAGGCAGGAATGCGCTCGACCCAGTCGCTGCCGGGCTGGCGCGCGAACACCGCACAGGCGTTGCCCAGCAACTGCTCATAAAGGCGAAACGGCAGTTCATCGGCGCCGTTGAGGTACAGCGGCAGGCTGCTGAGGTCGAGCGCGTTGAACGGCAGCTCGGCGCCGGTACGCAAGGTAATGCGCAACCCGGCGCGGGCTTTCGGTTCACTGGCGGCAAGGCGCCCGAGGTTGGCTGCGGGATTGCCGAAGTATTCGGCCTGGGCCACCTGCAGCGGCCACAGCGTGACCGGGTGGGCACTGCGAAATTCACAGGGCGTCTGCGAATTGCGGCCAAGGGTGGCGCGCAGCACGCTGCCACGGGGCAGGGTGAAACCAGCACTGAGCGATCCTTCGTCAGGATCGGCCTGCATCTGCACCACGGCCATCGACGGCGTCGGTGCCAGGTAGTGCGGGTAGGCGATCTCCAGCAGGTTGTGGGTGAAGGTCGGGTACTCGGCATCGAGCTTGAGTTGTACCCGTGCGGTCAGGTAGGCAAAACCTTCGAGCAGACGCTCGACATAGGGGTCGGCGCAGTCAATGCCGGACAGGGTCAGACGCCCGGCGATCTTCGGGTATTCCCTGGCGAATTCTGCCGCGCTTTCACGGATGTGTTGCAGTTCCTGGTTGTACAGCTCGAGCAGGCGCGGGTTCATGGACGTCTCCGGCGCTCGGCGGGGGCAACCCGGACATGCCCGGATTCCAGGTCAAGGTCTGTGCGCAGCAGCAACGGCAGTGCCGCGGGCTGGGCCCACAGGTCGCCTTCGATCTCGAAACTCAGGGCGTTGTTGTTCATTTCCCCCGGTGCGACCTGGGCGCGAACCCGCAGGCTGCTGCGCAGGATGCGCGGTTCGAAGGTGGCGATGGCCTGGTAAATGATGCTCTCCAGAGCGCTGATATCAATGTTCGAGGCGCTGTTACCGGCCAGTGCCGGCAGGCCGTAGTTGACCACCGAGGTGCCGGCCGCAGTGTTGAGCGTGGCGCCAGCATCAAGCAGTGAGGTGGTATTGAGTAGCCAGGTGAGATCGCGCAGTACTGACGCCTTGAGCTGGTTCAGCGACAGCACGCGTTTGTCGTTGGCTTCTTGCAGGTTGCCGGGCTCGTCGTCGGTCAGACGATCGAGCAGCGAAGGCTGCAGGCGGTCACGTGCAGCGATTTCGGCTACCAAGGGGCGGCTCCGGTGGTGGGATTCAAGATTGCGTTGGCCTTATCGCGGGGCAAGCCCGCTCCTACCAGGTGGGAGCGGGCTTGCCCCGCGAAGAGGGCGAAACGCATCAGATCTTGACGTTCTGGCGCACGTTCCAGCCGTACTTGACCGGGCCGCCGTCTTTGGTGCCGTCAGCTTTCTGCGGCTGGTAATCGACCGTGACCTTGCCGAAGTTCAGGGTGACGTTTTCGGTCAGGCGGTCATCGCCGCCCGAGCCGCCGGTGCTCAGCGAGCTGATCAGCACTTCTTCGAGGTTGATGACCAGGTATTCAACCTGGCTTTCGCCACCGGCCTTGCGCACGGTCAGCTTGACCTTGTCGATGTGCTTGCCGCTGGAGCAATGCATCATCAGGTTAGGGCTGGACTTGTCGACGTACTTGGTCAGCGACAGGTCCTGGATGTTGACCTTGCCGGCGCCACCGCCACCGCCCATGTGCATGTTGCCGGACTGGGCCATGCCCCAGCTCCAGTTCAGCACATCGATCTCGTCCTTGTGGGCCTTGTCCATGGACTCGCCCTTGATGTCGCCGATCTTGATGAAAATATCAACTGCCATGTTGTCTCCAGAGTGTGGCTTCTACCACATTGTTTTTCAGTGCACGCCCCGCATTTGCGGGGCGCTTCAGCGAGCCAGGGCTCAGGCGCCCTTGGCCGATGGCAACTTCGATACCAGACGTAGCGACACGGTCAGCCCTTCGAGCTGGTAGTGCGGGCGCAGGTAGAAACGCGAGTTGTAGTAACCCGGGTTGCCTTCGACTTCTTCGACCACCACTTCGGCCGCCGCCAGCGGATGCTGGGCCTTGGTGGTTTCGGTGGAGTGGGCCGGGTCGCCATCGACGTAGTTGAGAATCCAGTCCTGCAGCCAGCGCTGCATCTCGTCCTTCTCTTTGAACGAGCCGATCTTGTCGCGCACGATGCACTTCAGGTAATGGGCGAAGCGACAGGTGGCGAACAGGTACGGCAGGCGCGCAGCCAGGTTGGCGTTGGCGGTAGCGTCCGGGTCGTCATACTCGGCAGGCTTTTGCAGCGACTGGGCGCCGATGAAAGCAGCGAAGTCGGTGTTCTTCTTGTGCAGCAGCGGCATGAAACCGTTCTTCGCCAGTTCCGCTTCACGGCGATCGGAGATGGCGATCTCGGTCGGGCACTTCATGTCCACGCCACCGTCATCGGTGGGGAAGGTGTGCGCGGGCAGGTTCTGCACTTCACCGCCGGACTCGACACCGCGAATCCGCGAGCACCAGCCGTAGTACTTGAACGAGCGGTTGATGTTCACCGCCATGGCGTAGGCGGCGTTGGCCCAGGTGTACTTGGTGCTGTCGGCACCGTCGGTGTCTTCTTCGAAGGCGAAGGCTTCCACCGGGTCGGTCTTGGCGCCATACGGCAGGCGCGCGAGGAAACGCGGCATGGTCAGGCCGATGTAGCGCGAGTCTTCCGATTCACGCAGCGAACGCCAGCCAGCGTACTCCGGGGTGGTGAAGATCTTGGTCAGGTCGCGCGGGTTCGACAGTTCCTGCCACGAGCCCATGCCCATCACGGTCGGCGAGGCCGCAGCAATGAACGGCGAGTGCATGGCGGCACAAACCTTGGACAGCTCGCCGAGCAGCTCGACGTCCGGTGGCGACTGGTCGAAGTAGTAATCGCCGACCAGGCAGCCATATGGCTCGCCGCCGAACTGGCCGTATTCCTCTTCGTACATCTTCTTGAACAGCGGGCTCTGGTCCCAGGCCGTGCCCTTGAATTTCTTCAGGGTCTTGTGCAGGTCGGGCTTGGAGATGTTGAGCACGCGGATTTTCAGCTGCTCGTCGCTCTCGGTGTTGTTGACCAGGTAGTGCAAGCCACGCCAGGCGCTTTCCAGCTTCTGGAACTCGGGGTGGTGGATGACCTGGTTGACCTGGGCAGTGAGCTTGGCGTCGATGGCGGCAATGATCGATTCGATCGACTTGATCGCGTCATTGGACACCAGGTCGGTTTGCGCCAGGGCCTGTTCGGCCAGGGTGCGTACCGCAGTTTCGACGGCTTCGCGAGCGCGCTCGGTCTTGGGTTTGAATTCTTGCAGCAACAGCGAGGCGAACTCGCTGGCTTGCTCGGTGGCCGCTGGCTGGGCCTGGGTATCACGCATCGGATCGGTCATGAGGCTATGTCCTGATTAAGCGTTCGGCTCGGGGTCCTGGGGCTTTGGCGCACTGGCCAAGGCCTGGAGCAGGGCCGGATCCTTGATGGCTTTCATGATGATTTCTTCGGCGCCGGTCTTGCCGTCCATGTAGGTCAGCAGGTTGGCCAGCTGGGTCCGCGCTTCGAGCAGCTGGTTCAGCGAATCGACCTTGCGCGCCACGGCGGCAGGGCTGAAGTCGTCCATGCTTTCGAAGGTGATATCCAGGCTCAGGTTGCCTTCGCCGGTCAGCTCGTTGGGTACATGGAAGGCTACCCGTGGTTGCATGGCCTTGAGGCGCGAGTCGAAGTTGTCGACGTCGACTTCCAGGAACTTGCGTTCGGCCACCGGCGCCAGCGGCTCGGCAGGCTTGCCCGCGAGGTCGGCCATGACGCCCATGACGAAAGGCAACTGGACCTTCTTTTCGGCGCCGTAGAGCTCGACGTCATACTCGATCTGCACCCGCGGCGCGCGATTGCGCGCAATGAATTTCTGAGAACTGGGGTTCGCCACGTTGTTCCTCCTGGTCGCAGGTGCGACGGTATTGGCGTCATCGATCGTTGCCGGTAACGGTGTTGCATATGTGCGTAGGGTCTGGCCCGCAGGCCTCAGTCGGTCTCAGGCCCGCGCAGGGTTTCGAATTGCGACAGCCCATCCGGGATCAGGTCGCGGACGATCGCGGCAAAATCGGCATTCACCAGATTTTTCGCGCGGTTCAACAGCACCGGCAGCGGGCTCGAGGGCTCGTGACGGGCGTAGTACTTGAGAATTCGGTCGAGGCTGCGCAGCACCTCGTCGCGGCTGGCGATATCGGCCGAGGCACGGGCAACGGGGGCTGCAGGAGTCGCGCTGGCAAGAGACGCCGGGCTGTCGGCTGCGGTGCTGACTTCGCTGACTTCGCTGGTGTCGTTGGCGGCTTGCTCGCTTGCTGGCGCATGTTCGGCGAGGATTTGCGCGGCCTGGCGCAGCGGCTGTTTCAGGGCGCTGAGATCAACCCCGCTGGCCGACCCGACCTGCTCGTTGACGTACTGCTCGATTGCCTCGGTGGCTTCGCGGGCCTGCTGCAACGCCTCGTGGGTGGCCTGCAGTTGCTCGGCATCACTGTCGCGCAGGGCACCGCCGAGCTCGTCGGCATTGAGTGTCTCGCTGGCAAAGTGCTGCAGGCCGCTGGCGTGCAGGGCCGCGCGCAGGCTGACCGGGCCGAAAGCACGGGAGCGGGTCAGAAGGCTTTCGCGCAGCAGGGCGATGTTGGTCTCGCAGACCAGACCGGCGAGGGCGTTGATGCGCACCGTCGGGTCATTGTCGTCATCGGCGTCGAGTTGCGGGTGCACGTGCGGCCAATACTGGCGCAACAGGTCGTTGATCAGTTGCAGGGTGCTGGCAAGGCCGGCAATGCCATGCAAGGCCAGGGCACTTTGCAACAGGAAATGAGTGACGCGAAGGTCTTTGCTGCGTTGCAGCAGGGCGGTGCAGGACTGTTCGATCTGCCGCCATTGGGGCGGTTCGGCAGGCTGGATGGCATCGCCCATGACACGTTCGGGCTTACCTTGGGCATCACGCTCCAATTGCAGGAAGTCCGGGTCGTATTCAAGGTCGTCGCCGCAAGGAAAGTTCTCCGAAACGGCAGCGAGCAAATGCGCTGAGTTCACCAGATATCGATCTCCGTATCGTCCCGTGGTGGGGGTAGCTAATGTGCGCTAATTGGTTTTGTGACGTAGCGCACATATTTTGCTGAGTTGTCCTTAGTTGATATCAAAGTGATATCACGCTTGTTCAGCAAGTCGCGCATTTTTGGTTTATTTCCAATTGGCTGTCAAGGTAAGCTATCGGCCCACCGTAACCTGAGTTTTGGGCCAAACAGGTTTTCTGACCTATTGGTCAGGGTGCCGGTGGATGTCGTTTGAAACTGACAGAGTTCGGCTAAAGTTACCGAACATCGGACATTCAGTTGATTTTTCAGGGATTGGAAGCGAATCGCGTTATCTGCGCAAGGCCTGAAGCGGGTCCGCAGGCGATTCAGGATGTTGCTAAGGAGGCGTGATGTCGCTGAGTCTGACTATTACCAGTTATCACAAGATTACCCCTGGCCAATGTCCTGAAAAGTTCATCGAATCAGGTGCCATCAGCATTGGACGTGGCCCCGGTAATGATTGGGTATTGCCCGATCCGGAACGTCTGGTCTCTTCGCAACATTGTGTCATTCAATATAAAGACGGTCGCTACTACCTCACTGATAACAGTACGAATGGTGTCGAATTAATTCACGCCGGTATTCGTTTGCGTCGCGGTAACAGTGAGCCGCTGATGGATGGCGAAGTGATCCGCATTGGCGAGTACGAGATTCAGGCGCGCATCGATTCAAGCTTCAAAATGGAAGATGGCAATCCGTTAAGTCGCGATGCCTCCAACAGCTTCGAGGCGCTGATGGCCAATCAGGCTGGCGCCGCCCCTACTCCTTCAGTCCCCGCCGCGCCTGCGTTCATCCAGGGGGCCTCGAGCAACGATACCCTCCCTGACCTGTTCGATTTTCTTGCACCGGCAAGCATTGCACCGGTGACCCAGCCCGATCATGTGCCTGCCCAACAGCATGACTTTCGCCCACCAACGCCAGTGCCGCCTGTTGTGCCAGCGCCGGCGAGCCCCGGGGTCATCCCCGAAGACTGGGACCTGTTCGCCGAACCTTCAGCTCCCACGCCCGCTCCTGTAGCCGCGCCGGCCGCGACCGCAATGCCCGCTCCGGCGCCCGTTGCCGAAGCCGTTGCGCAGCCCGCCCCGGCGCCCGTTGTCGAAGCCCTTGCGCAGCCTGCCGACTCAAGTGCGTTGGTCCAGGCATTCCTGCGCGGTGCAGGTCTTGAGCAGTTGCGAATCGACAGCGCCCAGGTAGAGGCGCAGATGGAAGCCCTCGGCCGTAGCTACCGGCTGATGGTCGAGGGTCTGATCGATGTACTGCGTGCGCGCAGCAGCCTCAAGGGTGAGTTCCGCATGCAGCAGACCATGATCCGCCCGGCGGAAAACAACCCGCTCAAGTTCGCTCCGAATGCCGATGAAGCGCTGCTGTTGCTGCTGCGGCACGGCAATCACGCGTTCATGGCGCCGGATCAGGCAGTACGCGACAGCTTCGACGACCTGCGCGCGCATCAGTTGGCTGTGATGGCGGGTGTTGAAGCGGCCATCAAGCACCTGCTCGCACGCTTCGAGCCGGCACAGCTGGAGTCGCGGTTAGGCGAGCCGGCCGGCCTATCGAAACTGTTCGGCAGCTCGCGCCAGGCGCAGTACTGGCAGCAGTTCACCGAGCTGTACAGCAAGATCTCCGGGGAAGCCGAAGACGACTTCCAGGACCTGTTCGGGCGCGAGTTCAGCCGCGCCTATGAGGAGCACAGCGCGCGTCTGCAACGCTCCTGAAACAAACGGAAAGTGCCACGTCATTGAGGACGCAGGATGATTCGAACAATGCTGATGGCGGCGGTGACCACACTGCTGCTCAGTGGTTGTAGCAAGGATGAAGTCGCAGCACCGGTCCAGCCCGAGGTGGCAGGGCCTACCAGCGTGACCTTGTATTTCAGTGCCGCCGCCGGGCTCAACCCGGGCGCCAACGGCCAGGCCGCGCCTGTGCGCGTGCGCATTTTCGAACTGAAGAACAGCGCCAACTTCAACCGCGCCGATTATTTCGCCCTGGCCGAACGTGCTCCGGCGACCCTGGGCGCCGACCTGATCGATCAGGACGAAGTGCTGGTGCAGCCTGGTGAGCAACTGCGTGTCGAGCGCCCGCTGAGCTCGACCACCCGCCAGATCGGCCTGGTGGTCGGCTACCGCGAGGTCGATCAGGCGCAGTGGCGCAGCCTGCTGCCCGTGCCGCCGCTGGATTACCAGATCAGCCTCGATGTCCGCGCTGTGCGCAGCGCTGCCCATACCTCCCCAACCAGTACCGCCCAATAGGCGATCGGAGAAGCCATGTCCTGGAACAATCGTGTGGTCTGGTCGGAAGGCATGTTCCTCGGAACCCAGCACTTTCAACAGCATGACCGTTATCTCGAAAATCTGATCGATGCCCGCAGCCGGCCACTGTCGGCGGGCGCCTGGGGTTTTTCCGAGCTGCTGATCGACCAGGGCCTGCTGGCCCAGGGAAAACTGGCCATCGTTTCGGCTCGGGGCCTGCTGCCTGACGGCACACCTTTCAACATCCCCCAGGATGACTTGGCGCCAAGCCCGCTGAACATCGATGACAACCTGCGTGATGGCCTCGTGTACCTGGCCTTGCCGCTCAAGCGCGCCGGTGCCCGCGATACGGTCGACGAGGGCGAGACGCTGGGCGGTGCGCGCTATGTCAGCCGGGTGGCCGAAGTGCGCGACGACAACGCGCCGTTCGAGAATCGCTCGCCGGTCGCTCTCGGTTCCCGTGCCCTGCGCCTGATTACTGCCGAAGAGGGCCTGAGCGACTATGCCGCGCTGGGCCTGGTACGTATCAAGGAAAAGCGCGCCGACCGCGCCCTGGTCCTGGATGACAGCTATATCGCGCCAGTGCTGGATGTATCGGCGAGCAAGAGCCTGTCGGCATTTCGCAGCGAACTGCTGGGCCTGCTGCATCAACGCGGCGAAGCGCTGGCCGGGCGGGTGGTAGCCTCGGGTGCCGGCGGCGCTTCGGAAATCGCCGACTTCATGCTCCTGCAACTGGTCAACCGCGCCCAACCGCTGGTCGAACACCTGAGCCAGTTGAGCCCGTTGCACCCGGAGCGGCTTTACAGCGAGCTGGTCAGCCTGGCCGGTGAGTTCGCCACCTTCTGTGCCAGCAACCGTCGCCCGGGCGAGTTCCCGGTGTACCAGCATGATGACCTGGCAGCGAGCTTCGCCCCGGTCATGCAGGCGCTGCGCGAAGCCCTGTCGATGTTGATCGACAGCAAGGCCACGCCCATCCCGATCGTCGAGAAGGCCTACGGCATTCACGTGGCCATGCTGGCTGACCGCAGCCTGCTCGATAACGCCAGCTTCATCCTCGTGGTGCGCGCCGACGTGCCGAGCGAGACCCTGCGCGGGCGCTTTGCCCAGCAAAGCAAGATCGGTGCGGTCGAACACATTCGCGACCTGGTCAACCTGCAACTGCCGGGCATCGGCCTGCTGCCGTTGCCGGTGGCGCCACGGCAGATCCCGTTCCATGCCGGCTCCACCTACTACGAACTCGATCGCGGCAGCGAGCATTGGCAGCAACTGCAGAACGCCGGGGGCTTTGCTTTCTACGTCGCCGGCGAGTTCCCGGGGCTGAACCTGGCCTTCTGGGCCATCCGAGGATAAGCCGCGATGCAGCCTAACGACCCGTCGGCACCGCCGGCCAACGACCGTACCCAGTTCATGCCGCGCCCCGGTGGCCGTGGCCCACAGGCGGATATGCCTGAGCCGGCTGCGCCGCCGTCGATGCCGGCACAGCCGTTGCCCGGTGGCCAGGCACTTGGCCTGAACCCGCTGGAAAGCGCCGCCGGCCCGTTGTTGGCATTGCTGACCCGCTTGCGTAGCACCATCGCCCATCCGGCCCCGGCCAGCCTGCGTGCGCAGTTGCTGGCCTATCTGCGTCAGTTCGAAGAGCGCGCCGAAGCCGCCGGGGTGGCGCGTAACGAAGTGCTGCTGGCGCGTTACGCCCTGTGCACCGCTCTCGATGAAGCCGTACTCAGTACGCCTTGGGGCAGCAGCAGCGACTGGGGCAAGCAGAGCCTGCTGATTACCGTGCACAACGAAGCCTGGGGTGGCGAGAAGGTATTTCAGCTGCTTGAACACTGCCTGCAGAGCCCGCGCGAACGTCTGTACCTGCTGGAGTTGCTGTACCTGTGCATGTGCCTGGGCTTTGAAGGCCGCTATCGGGTCATGAACGGTGGCCGTGCTCAGCTCGAAGCCTTGCGCGAACGCACTGCCGCCGCCATTCGCAGTGCCCGGGGCGAGTTCGAGCGCGAACTGTCGCCGCACTGGCGCGGGGTCAGCGTCACCCGTGATCGACTGTCGCAGTTCATGCCGCCCTGGGTGGGCCTGGCCATTGCCCTGGCGCTGTTACTGGCATTGCTGTTTGCCCTGCGCTTCATGCTCGCCGCCGACGCCGAGCCGGTATTCAAGAACATTCATGCCCTGGGCGAGATCCCGGTGCAAGCCATCGATCGCCCGGTGACCCAGCCAAAACCAGTGGAACGGCCACGGCTGGCGGGCTTCCTGGCCAGCGATATCAAGGCCGGGCGGGTCAGTGTCGAAGACGCTGTCGACCGCTCGGTGGTGACCATCCGCGGCGACGAGCTGTTCGCCTCGGCCAGCACCAGCATCAATGACAGCTTGCAGCCATTGATGCTGCGCATCGCCGATGCCATTGGCCAGGTCAAGGGCCAGGTGCGGATCACCGGCCACAGTGACAACCGGCCGATTGCGACCTTGCGCTTCCCGTCCAACTGGGCGCTGTCCCAGGCCCGCGCCGAGCAGGTCCAGCAGATTCTGGCAGCCAAGACCGGCCAGCCTGCGCGCTTCACCGCACAGGGCCTGAGCGATACCGAACCACTGGCACCGAACAACACGGCCGAAGGCCGGGCAAAGAACCGCCGGGTTGAAATCACTGTATTGGCGGAGGGGGTCGAGTGAAGGCGTTTTTCGGTTTTGTCATTCGCTGGGTCATCCCGGTGCTGGGTCTGATCGCCCTGAGCCTGATCATCTGGTTCGTCGGGCCGTTGTGGGATGTGCTGATTCCGGCGGGTCGCCGCTGGGCCCTGATTGCCCTGCTGTTTGCGTTGTGGCTCGGCTATCGCCTGTGGCGCATTGTCCAGGCCCGCCGCCAGGCGGAAGAGGTCATGCGCAGCCTGGCCGCGGAAACCGCCCCGGACCCTGCCAGCGTTGCTACCGCCGAGGAGCTGGCGACCTTGCGCCAGCGCATGGACGAAGCCCTGGTGCTGCTGAAAAAGGCCCGCCTCGGTGGTGACGAGCGGCGCAATCTGTACGAGCTGCCGTGGTACGTGATCATCGGTCCGCCGGGCTCGGGCAAGACCACGGCGCTGGTCAATTCCGGCCTGCATTTCCCTCTGGCGGCGCAGCTTGGCGCCGGGGCAATTCGCGGTGTTGGCGGCACCCGCAACTGCGACTGGTGGTTTACCGACCAGGCTGTGCTGCTCGACACCGCAGGCCGCTACACCACTCAGGACAGCCACGCCCAGGTCGACAAGGCTGCCTGGCTGGGCTTTCTCGACCTGCTGAAGAAGCAGCGCTCGCGTCGGCCGATCGATGGCGCCTTCATTGCCATCAGCCTGTCCGACCTGCTGCTGGGCAGCGACGCGGAACGTGCCGCCCACGCGGCGGCCATCCGTTCGCGCATCCAGGAGCTGTATAGCCAGCTGGGCGTGCGCTTTCCAATCTACCTGATGCTGACCAAGCTCGACCTGGTGCCGGGCTTCATGGAGTTCTTCGACACCCTGAGCAAGGAAGAGCGCGCCCAGGTGTGGGGCATGACCTTTGCCCTGGACGACGACAAGTCGGCTGAAGGGCCGCTGGCGCAGTTCCAGAGTGAGTTCGCCGGCCTTGAGCAACGCCTCAACGAGCGGCTGGTCGAGCGCCTGCAGCAAGAGCGCGATCCGGCGCGGCGCGATCTGGTCTATGGCTTTGTTCAGCAGTTCGCTGCCTTGCGCTCGAACCTGCAGAGTTTCCTCGACGGCGTGTTCAAGCCCAATGCCTATGAAGAGCGCGCGTTGTTGCGTGGCGTGTACTTCACCAGCGGCACCCAGGAAGGCAGCCCGATCGACCGGCTGATCGGCGCCATGGCCCAGAGCATGGGCCTGGACCGTCAGCACCTGGCGCGCCAGACCGGCACCGGCCGCAGTTACTTCATCGAAAAACTGTTCAGCGCCGTGGCCTTTGCCGAGCGCGGGCTGGTCGGGGTCAACCCGAAGGTCGAGCGCCGGCGCAAATGGCTGGCCCGTGCTGCACTCGCGGCCAGCGTTGCCCTGGTAGTGCTGGTCGGCAGCGTGTGGGCGCTGAGCTATCGCGCCAACCAGGCTTACATCGCCCAGGTCGAGCGTAAGCTCGCGCCGCTGGGGCCAGTCCTGCAAACCCTGAGCCCGGCCCAGCGCGATGTACTGGCGGTACTGCCGCTACTCAATGCCGTGCGCCATCTGGCCGATGATCCACCGAGCTGGGCAGAAGGCCTGGGGCTGTACCAGGGCGACATGCTCGAAGCCGAGTCGGCCAGCGTCTACCGCAAGCTGCTGATTGCCGTGTTTGCCCCACGCCTGGTTACCCGTATCGAAGAGCAGCTGCACAGTGGCGGTGGCTCCGACTTCCTCTACGAAGGCCTCAAGGCGTATCTGATGCTGGCGGACGGCGAGCACTATGACCCTGATTTCATCAAGGCCTGGGTAACCCTCGACTGGGAGCAGAGCCTGCCCCGTGACCTCTCTCCTGAGCAGCGTGCGGCGCTGGGTGAGCACCTGCAGGCGCTGTTTGAAAAGCGTCCGCCGAATGCGCGCCTGGATGCCAACCTGATCGAAGACCTGCGTCGCCAGCTGCAGCAGTTGCCGGTGGCCCAGCGCGTCTATGACCGGGTCAAACGGCAGAAACTGCCAGACGGCGTCAGCGATTTTCGCCTGAGCGAAGCCGCCGGCCGCGATGCTGCGCTGGTGTTCAGCCGCAAGAGCGGCAAGCCGTTGGGCGAGCCATTGAGCGGGCTGTTCACCGTCGAGGGTTATCGCAAGGCGTTCCTCGCCACCAGCCTGCAACACAGCAACACCCTGGCCGAAGAGCGCTGGGTGCTGGGCCGCGAGCAGGCCGATGAAGGTGATGTAAGCAGCCTGGCTGCCGACGTGCGCCGCCTGTATTTTGCCGACTACATCCGCCACTGGGACGCACTGCTGGCCGATATCGACTTCGTGCCGATCACCAGCGTGGCCCAGGCCGCCGATGTATTGCGGGTGATTTCCGGGCCGACTTCGCCGCTGAAAAAACTGCTGGCCGCCGTGGCCAAGGAAACCAACCTGCAACAGCAGGACCCGCTCGCCGCCGCCCAGGCTAAAGCCAGCGAGGCCGGTGTCGATCAGCTCAAGCAACGCCTGGGTAACCTGCTGGGCCAGGATGCACCGGTAGATATCCGTCAGGCGCAACACAACGAGGATCCGGTCACCGCGCACTTTGCCGAACTGGCCAGCCTGGTCAGCAAGGGCGAGGGGGAGCCTGCGGCCATCGATGGCCTGCTCACCGACATGAACGCCTTGTACGTGCAGGTCAGTGCCATGGTCGGTGCCAGTGGTGACGCCTTGCTCGGTGAGGCCAAGAACCAGGCCACTGCCGCCGCCAATCGTGTCAGCCTCACCGCACAACGCCAGCCGCCGATGGTCCAGGGCCTGGTCAAGTCGGTCGTCAGCTCGACCACCAACACCATGATGGGCGGCGTGCGCAATCAACTGAACGCCGCCTGGGTCAGTGAAGTGGTCAACGTTTATCGCCAGTCCCTGAGCGGCCGTTACCCGTTGGCACCGGGCAGCTCGCGGGATGCCACGCTGGACGACTTTGGCCAGTTTTTCGGCGTTGGCGGGGTGATGGACAGCTATTTCCGCAAGTACCTGCAGCCGTACGTCGATACCTCGGCCAACCCGTGGCGCTGGCAGCCGGGTGCGGCGCAGAAACTCGGCATCGGCCCTGGTGTGCTGCACACCTTCCAGCGCTCGGCGGCGATTCGCGATGCGTTCTTCCGCTCCGGCGGCATGCAGCCGACCGTGCGCTTCGAGCTCAAGCCGGTGGCCATGGACGCCTCGATCACCCAGTTTTTGCTCGACCTCGACGGCCAGCAGATCAGCTATGACCACGGCCCGAGCCGACCGGTAGCAATGCAGTGGCCGAACCCCAACAGTATCGGCGTGGTGCGCCTGTCGATCATGCCGCCGTCGGCCAGCGGCCGTTCCGGCCTGACTCTGGAAGGGCCGTGGGCCTGGTTCCGCTTGCTCGATCAATCCGATCTGGTGGCCGGCAACGGCCCGGATCGCTTCAGCCTGCGCCTGCGCGTCGACGGTGCCAGCGTGTCTTACGAACTGCGCGCCAACAGCGCTTTCAACCCGTTCAAGAGCCGCGTGCTCAGCGGCTTCAGCCTGCCGGAGCGGTTGTGATGGGTGGCGTTGGCTTCTACGGCAAGCTGGCCAGCCGTGGCGACTTTGTCAGCCGCGGCTTGCCGCAGAGCTTCATCCAGCCCTGGGACCAGTGGCTGGCGGCGGGGCTTATGGCCAGCCAGCAGCAGTTGGCCGAGCACTGGTTGCCGGCCTATCTGGTCAGCCCCTTGTGGCGCTTTGCCTTGGCCCCGGGGGTCTGCGGGCCAGAGGCTGTAGTGGGCGTGCTGATGCCCAGCATCGACCGGGTAGGGCGCTATTTCCCTCTTACCCTGGCTCAGGTTCTGGCGTCGGATGAGTCGCTGGCGGCGGTGGTCAGTGGCCCGGATGACTGGTTCGAGCACGGCGAAGCGCAGCTGTTGGCCACCCTGGAACCCCAGGCTGGTTTCGAGGCGTTCGATGCGGCGGTCCAGGGCTTTTCCGCACCCCGCATCAGTGCCGTTTCGAGCCCGGCGGTTGCTGGCTTGCAGCGCTTTGCGGCAGTGACCCCCGAGGCCCGCCAGGCCGCTTTGGCCGAAAGTGCCTGCGCCGGCATGAGCCTGTGGTGGGGGCGGGGTTCGGAGCATATCGAGGCGGGATTGTTGCGTTGTGCCGGTCTACCGCGCAGCGAGGATTTCGCCAGTTTTCTTTTGGGTAGTGAGGCGGCGCGCTAGATGACGGCTTTGCATTACACCGCAGCCAGCTACAGCCATGTCGGCATGGTGCGCAGCATCAACGAAGACGCCTGCCTGGACCTTGGCAGTGAAGGCCTGTGGGCGGTTGCCGATGGCATGGGTGGGCATGCGGCGGGCGATTACGTCAGTTGCCTGATCGTCGATACCTTGCGCCAGTTGCCGGCAACGCATTCCCTGGATGAATACGCCCAGGTGCTGCGCGAGCGGCTGTCGGCGGTCAACGCAGCGGTGCGCGAAGAAAGCGTCCGGCGTGGCGTGACGATGATGGGTAGCACCCTGGTGCTTTTGGCTGTGCGTGGTGACCAGGGTATCTGCCTGTGGGCCGGTGACAGCCGCCTGTACCGCTTGCGCGACGGGCGCCTGGAGGGCATCTCCCGCGATCACAGTTACGTGCAGGAACTGCAGGACAGCGGCCTGCTCAGCGAGGCCGAAGCGCGGGTGCACCCGCGGGCCAATATCGTCACCCGGGCGATTGGTGTCGAGCCCGAGCTTGAGCTTGAGGCCGTGTCACTGCAGATCTTCCCCGGCGATACCTACCTGTTGTGCAGCGACGGCCTCAACAAGACTGCCGAAGACCATGAAATCCGCGAAGTGCTGGGCCACAGCGACCCCTACCAGGTGGTCCGCAGCCTGGTGCACCTGGGCCTGACCCGGGGCGCCCCCGACAACATTACCGCCGTCGTCATCAAGGCCGGTTGAAGACCAAGCACATGGACAAAGTGATTCCCGGATACGACATCGACGGAGAGATTGGCGAAGGCGCCATGGCTACCGTCTACCTGGCCACCCAACGCTCGCTGGAGCGTAAGGTGGCCCTGAAGGTCATGGCTGCGGCCCTGGCTGCCGACCCGACCTTCTGCGAGCGCTTCTTGCGCGAAGGCCGCACCCTGGCGCGGCTGTCGCACCCGCACACGGTGACCATCCACGACATCGGCAATGTCGGCGAGCTGTACTACATGGCCATGGAGTACCTGCCCAATGGCACGCTCAAGGAGCGCATTGCCGCCGGGGTGACACCGGAGCAGGGCCTGCTGTATATCCGCCAGATCGCTTCAGCCCTGGGCTACGCCCATGCCCAGGGCCTGGTGCACCGTGATGTGAAACCGGCCAACATTCTCTTTCGCGCCGATGGCACTGCGGTGCTGTCGGACTTCGGCATCGCCAAGTCGCTGGATGACCGGACCCAGTTCACCCAGGCCGGTTTCGCTGTTGGCACCCCGAGCTACATGAGCCCGGAGCAGGCGCGTGGCCAGGACATCGACGGCCGCGCCGATCTCTATGCCCTGGGTGTGGTGTTTTACGAGATGCTGGTTGGCAAGCTGCCATACAGCGGCAACGACGCACTGTCGACGGCACTGGCGCATTTGACCGAGCCGTTGCCGGAGTTGCCGATCGAGCACGGCCGCTATCAGGAAATTCTTCGTGGCCTGCTGGCCAAGGACCCGGCCGAGCGCTTTGCCGATGCCGAGACCTTGCTGGCGGCGCTCGATCGGCTGCCAGCACAAGATACTCAAAGCACGTTGATCCAGCCGCTGCCAATTGCCAGCCCGGTGACGCCTGTAGCGGTGGAGCCGCCACAGGCGCCTCCAACGCCGAAACCAGAACCCATCGCCAAGGCATCGCCACCGGCAGCCCCGCGCAAGCGCCCGGCAGTGGCCTTGCTTGCCATTGCGATCGCTGCGGCGCTGGGCCTGGGCGGGGTTGGCTATTGGGTCATGAGTGGCGATGAACAGATCGCTGATTCCCAGCCGGTGCAAACCAGCGAACCGGCACCACAGACGCCTCCGAGCGCAAGCAATGACGACAATCGCCCGCTGTTGATGGCCGGCAAGAAAACCCTGTTCCAGCGCGTGCTGAGCAAGCCCGGCGCCCAGGTCGTCAGCCAGCCGGGCGCCACGCCCAGCGATACCTTGCCGGCGTTTACCGTGCTCTACGTCTACCAGCGTCAGGACCTCAACGGCAGCCCCTGGCTTCAGGTCGGCACCGCCAGTGATGGCCGCCGCGACGGCTGGTTGCCGGCCTCCCAGGTCAGCGACTGGAAGCAGAGCCTGGTACTCAAGTTCACCGAACGCTCGGGGCGCGCACCGGTGATGTTCCTGCGCCAGTCCGATGAGCTGGAACGCTTGCTCGGCGATACCTCGGCGGCCCGCGCCGAACTGCTCAAGGCGCAAAACACTCCGGACGCAGTACCGCAAGTGATGGCCCTGGAACCCAGCGCCAGCGCCGTGCCCCAGGATCAGTTCTATCTGATGCCGATCTTCGAGGCGCGCGAGAGCTTCGACGAAAACGGCCAGCCGCTGCAGCTGCTCAATGTCGCCTCCATCGACCCTGGCAGCAGCGCGCGCAGCAGCCAACCCAAGGCCGCCGGTATGGCGTCCTCCAGCGACGCGTTCCGTACCGCCGTGGTGCTGGTGGTGGATACGTCGGTATCGATGCAGCCCTATATCGATCAGGTGCGCCAGGTGGTGCACGAGCTGCATGGGCAGATCTCGCGCCGTGGTGAGCTGGATAACGTCAGCTTCGGCCTGGTCGGCTTTCGCAACAACACCACGCGCACGCCGGCCCTGGAATACCTGACCAAGACCTTGGTAACCCTGGACCAGGGCCGCGATCCCGAGCGCTTCCTGAAGCTGGCCGAACAGGTCAAGGCCACCAATGTCTCCAGCCACTCGTTCAATGAAGACGCCTTCGCCGGGATCATGCAGGCGGTCGACGGCATGGACTGGTCCGGTTATGGCGGGCGCCTGATTCTGCTGGTCAGCGACGCCGGCTCCCTGCGCAAGAACGACCGCTACAGCAGCACCCAGATGAACGAAGCCGAAGTGCGCCAGGCGGCCCTGAGCAAGCAGATCAAGATCTACGCCCTGCACCTGCGCACCGAAGCGGGCAAGAAGAACCACGCCTACGCCGAGCAGCAGTACCGGGTGTTGACTGCCGATGCCAACCCGCAGATCGGCGACCTGTATGTGTCGGTGCCCGGTGGCGATGTGAACAAGTTTGGCGAGCGGGTGCGCGAGATCGGCTCGAGCTTCGCCGACCTGGTCCACCAGGTACGCAGCAACCCGGCACAACCGGCACCGCTGCTGGCTGCTTCGCCAAGCGTTGCGGATAAATCAGCCGCCATTGGCTATGCCATGCACATGGACTTTCTCGGCCGCAAGAGCGCCAGCCAGGCCCCGCAACTGGTCAGCGCCTGGACCTCCGACCGCGACCTGACCAACCCGGCGCTGCCGACCCTGCAGGTCTGCGTGATGCTCACCAAGCTGCAACTCAACGACCTGCAGCAATCGCTGAAGCTGATCGTCGATGCCGCGCGCAAGACCCGCACTTCGCCCAAGGATTTCTTCCAGGAAATCGCCAGCGCCAGTGCCTACATGAGCCGCGACCCGGCGGCCCTGCGCAAGGGCGCCAACCTCGCCGAAGGCGGTGTGCTGGGCGAATACCTGGAGGGCCTGCCGTACCGCAGCAAATCCCTGAGCATGACCCAGGACCTGTGGTTGTCGCTCAGCGTTGGCGAACAGGAGGACTTTATCGACGAGCTGGATTCGAAGATCCGCCTGTACGAAACCTTCCATAACGACATGGCCAACTGGGTGCGCTTCGGCAATGCCGAGCCCGGTGATGCCTTGTACCGTGTGCCGTTGTCGACGCTGCCGTGATGATCAGCCTGCAAGCGCTGCGCAAAACCCGCGGCCTCGGCAGCCAGCGCTACAGCCTGGAGATCGAGCGCCTGGAACTGCGCGCCGGTCAGCAGCTGGCCCTGGTCGGCCCTAGCGGCTGCGGCAAGAGCACCTTGCTCGACCTGCTGGCCTTGGTGCTGCAGCCGGATCAGGCCGAGCGCTTCGTGTTCAGCACCGACTCGCACACTTACGACATTCAGCAACTGTGGCGCGAGCAGCGCCAGGACCGGCTGGCGCACCTGCGCCGCCGGCATCTGGGCTATGTGCTGCAGGCGGGGGGCTTGCTGGGCTTTCTCGACGTACGCAGCAATATCGCCCTGCCGCGCCAGGTGCTTGGCCTGGGCGATGACGGCAGCGTACAGCGCCTGGCCGAGCAACTGGAGATTGACGACCAGCTCGACAAGCAGCCGAACGCGCTGTCGGTCGGCCAGCGCCAGCGGGTCAGTTGTGCCCGTGCCCTGGCGCATAACCCCGACCTGTTGTTGGCCGATGAGCCGACCGCGGCCCTTGATCCACTCAATGCCGAGCGGGTGATGCAGCTGTTGCTGCGTCAGGCGCAAGCGCGGCAGGTGGCCTGCCTGATCGCTACCCACGACGAGGCGCTGGCCCGCGATGCCGGCTTGCAGGTGTTGCGCATGATCTGCCGCCGCGATGCCGACGGCGGTGTCACCGCCACGCTGGAGGGCCAGCCCTGATGCGCCCGATGCTGATCGCTGCCCTGGCCTGGCGGGACTACCGCAACGACGCGCGCCTGTCCGCTTGCAGCGTGCTGGCGCTGGTGGCGGTGATCGCGCCGTTGCTGGTGTTGTTCGGTTTGAAGTTCGGCCTGGTCAGCAGCCTGACCGAGCGCTTGGAGCGCGACCCGGCGGTGCGTGAAATCATCCCGTTGGGCGGTGGTCGTTTCAGCGCTGATTTCGTTGCCGAACTGGCTGAGCGTCACGATGTGGCATTCGCCTTGCCGCGGACCCGACAAATTGCCGCAACCGCTGATCTGGTGCTGTCTGCGCGCAAGGTGGTGGTCAATGTCGAGATGATCCCGACGGCGCTCCGCGACCCGCTTCTGCAGGGGCTGCAAATCCCCAACGGCATCGACCAGATCGTCCTCAGCCGCACGGCGGCGGAGAAGCTTGGCGCTCAGGCAGGCGACTCGCTTGAGGCGTCGTTCAGCCGCCAGCTGGCCGGGCAGATTCAGGCTCAACGCACCACCTTGAAGGTCTTGGCCGTATTGCCGCTGGAAGCCTTCGAGCGTGACGCCTTGTTCGCGCCTCTGGCGCTGCTGGAAGCTGCCGAAGACTACCGCGATGGCCGCGCCGTACCCGCCTTTGCCTGGGAAGGGGAGGCCAAGGCCGGCGAGGCGCAACGGGTCTATCCGGCCTTTCGCCTGTATGCGCGCAACCTCACCGATGTCGAGCCGTTGCGCCGCTTCTTTGCCGACCGCCAGTTGCTGGTCTCGACCCAGGCCCCGGCCATTGCCCAGGTGCAGTCGTTGAGCCGCAACCTGACCTTGGTGTTCTGGATCATCGCCGCGCTGGCAGTGGCTGGCGCGTTCGCGGCTATCTGCGCTGGCGCCCTGGCTGCGGTCGAGCGCAAGCGCCGCGAGCTATCGGTGATGCGCTTGCTCGGTTTCAGCACGACAGCCTTGCTGGCTTTTGTGGTGCTCCAGGCGCTGTACAGCGGTGTGTTCGCCGCGGTGCTGGGCGCCACGCTGTATGCCCTGGCCGAAAGCGGCCTCAACCAGTTGTTCATGCAGATGCCCGGCGAGTACGCCAGCCATCTGCTCCCGTCGCATTACCTCGTTGCCTTGCTCGCTGTGCTGTTGGCCAGCGCGGCCGCTGCCGCCCTGGGGGGCTGGCGCGTGGCACGAATAGACGCTTGTGAAGGAATTCGAGATGTTTGACCGCCGCTTCCCCGCCCTGGCGCTGATCGTCGCCGCCCTGAGCCTGGTGTCCTGCGCCCAGGCCGAGGACGACCCCAAGCCTGCCAGCAACAAGCTGGACAACCCCAAGCCGCTGGCCGACGACATCAGCCTGCCGCTGCCGTGCGACGGCGAGATGGTCTTCCGCCACGTCTACGTGCTGGCCCAGGGCAGCCTCGATGATCGTGAAGTGAACCTCGGCTATCCGTTCAGCGAAGGCGAGGCGGGCTACAAACAGTCGTTTATTTCCGGCTATCGCCGCGACTTCATCAACGGCCAGTTCAGCCTGCAGGACCTGTCCACTGACTGGAAAAAACGCATCAGCCCAAGCCTGCCGAAAACCGAGGCCGGCAGCCCGCTGAGACCGATGATGTACTTCATCGGCAAGTACGAAGTCACTGCCCGCCAGTACGCACAGGTGATGGCGCAGGCCCAGTCGCTGGCCAGCGGCGAACCGGCGCCGGCCTGCGAGGCACCGACTGGCATGGCCGGGCGCCTGCCCAAGGTCAAACTGTCGCGTTTTGAGGCTGAGCGTTTTTCCGCGGTCTACAGCGCCTGGCTGATGAAGAACCACCGCGATCTGCTGCCGGTCAGTGGCCGTGGCAAGAAGGCTGAGGATGGCGGTATCGGTTTTGTGCGCCTGCCGACCGAAGTGGAATGGGAGTTTGCTGCCCGTGGTGGCTCTGCCGTCAGTCGCCAGGAGCTGGAAGGCCGGCTGTTCCCGCGACGCCTTGAGGGCAGTGAAAGCGACGGGCCGCTGGCTGATTGGGCAGTGTTCAATCAGGTTGCCGGCGGCACCGGCCAGGCCGCGCGCCTGACCCCGATCGGCACCAAACTGCCCAACCCGTTGGGGCTGTTCGACGTTGTCGGCAACGCTGCGGAAATGGTCCAGGAGTCGTTCCAGCTGGTGCATGCCGGGCGCCGCCAGGGTGCTTATGGCGGCTTCGTGGTCAAGGGCGGCAATTACCTGGAAGGCGAGGGCACGCTGTTCACCGGCATGCGTCGCGAGTACCCGCTGTTCGGCGCCGATGGCACTGAGCAAAGCAATGAAACTACAGGTTTCCGTGTAGCCATTGGCGCCCTGTCGGCCCCGCGTTCGCGTTATGAGGAACTGTTCGAGCAGTGGCAGAAAGAGGGCCGCATGGCCTCGCTGACCGACGCCATCGACGACGCCCAGGACCCGACCAAGCGCCTGGACAGCATCATCGCCGCCAGCGTCGACCCGCGCCTGCAAGCGGAGCTTGGCCTGGTCAACGAAGAGCTCAAGCGCAACGTTTCGTTGATCGCCCAACAGCGCGAAGAAGCTGCCGGCAACCTGATCCAGTCGGCGGCGCTGGTGGCCGAGACCATCAACAACTACAACATCCGCCTGACCAACCTGCAGAAGACCCAGCAGCAGGCCAAGGCCTCGGGTGACGAGACCAGCGCCAAGCTGTTCGCCGCCGCCATCAACAACGGCCGCAGCGCGCTCGACGGCGCCGTGGCGATCTACATCGACAACCTTGCCACTGGCACGCGCTATACCGATGCGGTGATTCAGGCGCAGTTCCAGCGGGTCAAGGAAGAGCTCAATCGCAAGCCGGTGCTGGGCAAGAGCCTGCTCAGCCGCGCGACCTTGTTCGTCCGTCATGTCGGGGACTATCGCCAGCAACGGCGTGCGGACCCAGCGACGATCTTGAAAGAACTGCTCGCATCAGCTGCTCCGCAATCTTGAGCGGCTGTCGAGCGAGCATCGTAGTGACCGGGGCGACATGAGGTTGTCCCGGGCGTGTTTAAACAGAGAGAGAACCTGACCATGCTTTCAACTCGCAAGCCCTTCTTCACTGCTTCCAACGGCCGGGCCGCGCTGCTGCTGGCGGCCGGTTTCAGCACCGTCCTGCTGACTGGCTGCGCCAGCTCGCCGGCGTCCAAGGTCGGTGCGACGACCAAGGTCGAGTACTACCCGAGCTGCTACGAGCCGGTCCAGCACCTGCGCGCCACCGATTCGGACATGACCAAGTCGGTCGCAACCGGCGCCCTGATCGGTGCCGTCGGCGGCGCGCTGACCGGCGCCCTGACCGGCAACTCCGACACCCGTGGCCGTAACGCTGCCATCGGTGCTGCCGGTGGTGCCCTGGTCGGCGGTGCGGCCGGTTACTACACCGAGCGCCAGAAGCAGATCAGCGACGACAACCAGCGCATCGGCTCTTACGCCACCGACATCAACAAGAGCGCGGCCGACATGGACCGCAGCACCGCTTACGCCAAAGCCTCCCAGGCGTGCTACCAGCGTGAGTTCGCCAACCTGATGGATGGCCGAAAGAGCAACAAGATCAGCGATGGCGAAGGCCGCAAGCGCCTGGCGGAAATCATCGCCGGCCTGCAGGAGTCGAACAACCTGATCACTGCGGTCAACGGCCGTCTGGGTGAGAACCTCAACAACTACACCCAGGCTTACGAGCAAGACCTCAAGCAGGTCGGCGTACCGCGTAACGACGTGGTGATCGTCGCCGAGGCCCAGGCGCCGGTGCTGGCCACCGGCAACGCCAAGAAGACCAACACCGGCAAGACCAAGACTCCGCCACCGGCGAAGAAAAAGCTGCCAGAGGTACCGAAAGAAGCCGTCGCCACCGAGAAGACCCTGCAGGACGCCAATGCCAAGAAGGCTGAAAGCCAGAAGGTTGCTAGCGCCGGCCAGAGCCAGGTCAACAGCATGTGCAAGAACCCGGACATGGGTGACTGGGCACCGGTGCCTTGCCCTAACGTGTAAGGCCTGAACAGCAGCGTCGCCTGGCCTTGTGCTACAAGGCCGGGCGACCTGTGCGCCGTTTCAAGGAAGACCGTACATGAGTGAGTTACTCAGCCGACTGGATAGCAATCCATCGCAGTTTTTCGCCAGGCAGCGCATCGAAAGCGGCATCAACCTGCCGAAACTCTTTGCCGCCATCGACGCCGATCCAGGCATCGTCGGTGCCGGCGTGGTGTATATCGATGCGGACTACAACGTGGTGACGCTGCGTGAGTTTCAACCCATTTGCAGTGTGTTGCCCAAGCGGGTGATTTTGCGTGAGGCGAAGAAGTATCTGGCGCCTGCGCAGTTCATCGAAGAGCTAAAGGCTAGTCCGCGCGAGTCGCGAGTAGTCAAGGAAGCAATGAACGCATCGCTTTCCTGTGCGGGGGCAATCCTGGGATGGATCGTGGTGTTTAGCGGCACAATTGCGGTGCCGTTCACCGCCGGTACCAGCTTGGTGCTTACCGCTATGGGGAGTGCCGCTGCAGCAGCCAGTACCACCCAGTGCTTTTTCGGCGGATACAGAACCTACAATGAACTGATGAACCCTGCCGATAACGACGAGCTTGACTCTCAGGCGTGGTACCAAAGCATGTCATCAGTTCTGGATGCTGTGTCATTGATGGGGGTTGGCGCTTCGGGCCTGACAACATTCAAGTACCTTCAGGTCCGCAAAGCGGCCACGGGAAGCAGTTGGCATGAGCTTTCCAGAAACCTGAGCCGTCAGCAGCGTAAAGCACTTACCGATGAACTGCTTTCGCTCAAGCACCCGTCGCTAACAGCCAAGCAACTACGGCTCAAACAGAGCACCGGTCAATTAACCAAGCGCTACACGCCAACCGAGTTCAAGCATGCAACCCAAACCCTGATCAAAGACTCCTTGGGTGCTGGTGCTGGGTTTGTGGGCAGCAGCAGAGTGCAAACGATCGCCGTAGGTTTGTATGAGGAGTTTGAGCAATGACGCAGTCGCTGAGTTTGAAAGTGTTTCTGGCACAGTACTTTCCAGCGTTCATCGTCGCCTTCTTTATGATGTGCTTCTCGGCTTCCTGCACCGTGGCGCTTGCTTCCAATACCTATTTCAAAGGTATTGAAGATCGAGTGTTCAAAACCTCCATGGTTCTGCTGGCGCTTTCTGTGGTGGGGTTTCTGAGCCATTTTCTGATGGTAAGGGGTCGCGCTTGGGCGGTTTGGGTCATTGTCGGCTTGTTCGTGGCTTGCCTGTTAACAGTGTTGCCCAGCTACGGATATCGGCCTCATATGTTTGTCTACAGCACCGGTCTGCTATTCCCTCTCATCGGGTTGTTGATTCTGAACAGCAAACGGCATAGGGAAATGCGTGCCTATCTGGTAGCGATGCGAAAGGAGCGTGTTAAGCAACGGGGCGAAGCTCGTGCAATCAAGGCACGTCGTTGAAGGGGGGAAGTCCCAAATGGTTCATCTCCATGACGTACCAGGGTTTCTTCGCCGTTACTTTCCGACCTTTATCTGCGCTTTTTTGTTGGCCTGCTTCTCCTGCGCGTTGACAGCGGTAGTCGTGGTCGATGGGCATTTTGCCAGTGTGACAGAGCAGGCCAACTACACCGTAGTACTCGTGATGATCGCTTCATTGGTGCTTTGTATAGGCAATATGCTTGTTGTCCGCGGGCGTCCTTGGGGTGTCTGGGTGGTTGTTGCGTTGTTGGTTGCTAATCTGCTGGCGTTGTTCGTTAGCTATGGGCCGCGCTCCAGCAATCTGCTGTTCCTGGTTATTACGGTTCTGTCGCTGGCAGGGCTTTATGTGCTCAACAGCCAACGCCAGCGAGAAATGCGCAGTCGTCTGGTGACGATCCGCAAATCGCGTAACAAGTTGTTCAAGGCCATGCGTGCCGGCAATCGGCAAAACCATTGACTCTGGTTAATATTTGCACAATCGCCACTCCCTAAACTAAGGCCTCTGCACCCTCAAAGGGGGACATGGCATGACCATTATCGTCACCGGCGCCGCCGGTTTTATCGGTAGCAATCTGGTTCAGGCCCTCAACCAGCGCGGCGAAACCGAGATCATCGCGGTCGATGACTTGAGCGATGGCGACAAGTTTCGCAACCTGGCTGACTGCGAAATCGCCGACTACCTGGACAAGGACGATTTTCTCGAGCGTTTCGCTCGCGGCCAGTTCGGCAAGGTACGCGCCGTGCTGCACCAGGGCGCTTGCTCCAGCACCGTCGAAGGCGACGGGCGCTTGATGATGGACAACAACTACCGCTTCAGCCGCGACCTGCTCGACGCCGCCCAGGCCCTGCAGGTGCCGCTGCTGTATGCCTCGTCGGCAGCGGTGTATGGCGCCGGACGCGACTTTCGCGAACAGCGTGAATGCGAGCGGCCATTGAATGTTTACGGCTACTCGAAATTCCTTTTCGACCAGCGCGTGCGCCGGCAACTGCCACAGGCGCGCAGCCAGATCGTCGGCCTGCGCTACTTCAACGTCTACGGCCCCCACGAACAGCACAAGGGCGCCATGGCCTCGGTCGCCTTGCACTGCTTCAACCAGTACCAGACCGACGGCAAGGTCAGCCTATTCGGCAGCTATGGCGACTACCCGAGCGGCGGCCACCTGCGCGATTTCGTGGCGGTCGAGGATGTGGTCAAGGTCAACCTGTTCTTCCTCGACCGGCCACAGTTGAGTGGCCTGTTCAACGTCGGCAGCGGTCGTGCCCAGCCTTTCAACGATGTGGCACTGGCAGTGATCAACCACCTGCGCGAGCAGCAGGACCAGCCGCCGCTGTCGCTGGAGATGGCCCTGCTGGAAGGCATTCTTGAATACAGCGAATTCCCCGAGCACCTGCGCGGCAAGTACCAGTGCTACACCTGCGCCGACCTTGAGCGCTTGCGCAGCGTTGGCTATGAGCAGCCGACGCTGACGGTGGAGCAGGGTGTGGCGGGTTATTGCGAGTGGTTGCAGCGCGCGCCGTAGTCAGTGCTGGCGCAAGGTCTTCAAATCGCCCTTGCCCGAAGTCTCGCGCAGGTACTCCTGCAGTGAGTCATCCAGCGCGTTGAGCCAGCGGGTATGGTGCGGCACGGCAGCGGTACCGGTGATCACTGAGCGGTAGGACTTGTCGCGGTAACCCATGATGTCCTGCTTCTTGTCCGACTTCCATTTGAGGAAAATCCGGTTCACCGCGTCGATATCGAAACTCGGGTAATCGGTCTGCTCGATCAGGTGCTTGATATAGCGGCCCTGGAACTCGTACATCGACGCGGTCGACTCCAACGCCAGTTCATCGGCGCGCCACTGTGCGCCGTCGGCAGCCATCGCCGCCCGCTGCGGCAGCTTGATGCGCCCGAGCATGTAGTCGCGGGCGAACCAGGCCTGGGCGTCGAATAGGTTGAAGCTGTACCAGAGGTCTTGCATGCCGAGGTAGATCAACTGCGGGTTCTGCTCCCAGACAACTCCTTGGTACAGTCCTGCCGGCCACAGGCGGTTGCTGGTCTTGAGCGTCAGCTCATCGGGCAGGAACGGGAAGTGATGCTGGTAGCCGGTGCAGAGGATGATCGCATCCACGCGCTTGCTCGAACCGTCGGCAAAGAACGCCATCTCGCCCTCGACCCGCAGCAACTGCGGGCGCTCTTCCCAGCCTTTGGGCCATTTGTAGCCCATGGGCTGGGTGCGGTAGGCACTGGTAATCGAGCGCGCACCGTACTTGAAGCACTGCGAGCCGATGTCCTCGGCCGAATAGCTGCTGCCGACAATCAGCACATCCTTGCCCTTGAACTCCACTGCCTCACGGAAATCGTGAGCATGAAGGATTCGCCCGGAGAAGCGCTCGAAGCCGTCGAACGCCGGCACATGCGGGGTAGAGAAATGCCCGCTGGCCACCACGACGAAATCGAACACCTGCTCGATGCCCTGGCCGATGCTGTAGTCATAGGCACTGACGGTGAAGGTGCGGCTAGCCTGGTCAAATCGCACCGCCTTGACGGCGGTATTGAAGCGAATGTGATCGCGCACTCCGGCCTTTTTCACCCGGCCCTGGATGTAGTCCCACAGCACCTCGCGCGGCGGATAAGACGAAATCGGCCGACCGAAATGCTCATCGAAACTGTAGTCGGCGAACTCCAGGCATTCCTTCGGCCCGTTCGACCACAGGTAGCGATACATACTGCCGTGCACCGGCTCGCCGTGCTCATCCAGGCCGGTGCGCCAGGTGTAGTTCCACATCCCGCCCCAGTCGGCCTGTTTCTCGAAACACACCACCTCGGGCATCTCGGCACCCTGGGCATGAGCGGATTGGAAGGCACGTAGCTGCGCCAGGCCGGACGGGCCCGCGCCGATAATGGCAACACGAATAGTCATAATATTTCCTGACAGAAAACACTGAAAAAAATGCAAAGCATCTCCAGCCCTGAGCGGCAGAACCGAGGGCGAGGGGAAGCGGAAACTTCAGATGTCAGCTGGCAGGCGGAGGGACAGGGCGCTTGCGCTTGTGCGCGAGCAGGACGTCGCGAGGTGGAATCGACAAGGTGTGGAACAGCGTCGACAGGGGGGAGCTGGTCAGCGAAGGGCTAGCGACAGCGTTGGGCCCGTAAGGCTTGCCGAACAGCGCGGCAAACGGGCCTGAAGGGCGAAAGATACGTGTGGTCTCGTACATGGCGGGCTGATTCTGCCTCTTGTGGTTATGGATGCCTTTTTAGCTATAACGGATGAGGAAGGGGATTACAACCACCTGCAGGTGGTCGCCAAGCTGCTGGAGGGGCTTGCTCGTTGAGCTGCTTTCGGTCACTGTACAGACTAATGTCATTACAGTGAGGCCAAAGCCATGGCGTCTATCAACGTTCGTATCGACGACGATCTTAAAGCCCGGGCCTATCGTGAGCTCGAAAAGCTCGGCGTTACGCCTTCCGAACTGATGCGCCAGGCTTTGCAGTACGTCGCAGAGCGGGGCCAGTTACCGTTCAAGCCGGTGCTGTTGACGGAGGATGACGAGGCTTTGCTCGCAACAGTACGCGAGCGGTTGGCTGCACCACAGCGAGTGAAGGTCACCCTGGATGACCTATAGCCTTGAGTTCGATGCAAGGGCACTGAAGGAATGGCACAAGCTCGGCGACACCATACGTGCCCAGTTCAAGAAGAAGCTGGCGGCGGTTTTGCTGGAACCACGAATCGAGGCCAATCGCCTTCGCAGTCTGCAGGACTGCTACAAAATAAAGCTTCGCAGCAGCGGCTATCGCTTGGTTTACCAAGTGATAGATCAGGAGGTTGTGGTGTTCGTGGTGGCGGTGGACAAGCGGGAGCGTGAGCAGGTGTACCGTAAGGCATCTGAGCGATTGGCAGACTGAGCGAAGCCAGCTCATATGGAGGCAAAAAAGGCCGTCTCTGCATCCTCAGAGGGGGCATGGCATCGACACTATCGTCACCGGCGCAACTGCCGGCATAAGCTTGCTATCAGTGCAAGAGATCGCGAGTTACCGCCACCTGATTATGTACTCGTGTGTTTCCCGCCTTGCCATTTCGGCATGCTGAACGTTAGGCTTCCCCGGTCGCTGCAAAATCAGCGATCGGGTTTGGTCGCCCGTACAGCAAATTGCAAAAGCTCCCATCCACGAATGCTGACGGATTTTCGTCTGCACATTCGTGCTATGGCGGCTGTGCGCGGGAGGCATTCGTGCCTGCCGGGTTTGCCTTTTGTCCCGGTCGACCAACCTGCGTACAGCTGTCACCCAATTTGTTTGGTCGCAGACGGTGACAGCTCCATTGCAAAAGGAGCGTCATAATGACAAAAAAGATAGTTCCGGATCCTCCCGAATCCCTCCTTGGCAAGACTGCCGCAACCCCCTTCGGCTCCTGTGGTGCCGGACATCCACCGTTATTTGCTGTGCGTGATGGAATCGAGGCTGAAGATGCTTTGGTTCACGTTTCGCTCTTGCTGCAAGGCATCTATGACAGCGCTCAGCAGGCATGCGAGCACATCGATGGCCTGCCCAAGAAGGGGCTGCTCTGGTCAACCCTGCATTCGGCTGAAATGGCCAAGGGGTTGGTGGATGCCGTGCTGGATGGGCTCGAGAGTGAAGCGCTGAGGCGCAAAGGATTGGGAAAGCCTGTCTGATCTAGTCGACGATGCGAAAGGTTTGTCTTCTCGCTTCAGGGCTGCTTGGCAGCCCATCGTCTACGAGCGTTGCTGATCATTTTTCTGGGAAATTCGGGCCATGCTTTGCCCGAGATCTCAGGTACCAAAGCAGTGTCAGCACGCTCGGCCAAAACACAGTATTCAGCACATCATGAAGGCTCGCCTGCCACCGCCAGTAGCCCAGGCTATGCAGGTCATCCCACCCGTCGACTATCTCGCCCATGCAGGCCAGGGCTAATACACAAGACCAGGCCAGATAAGGTTTTGGTTGCTTGCTGATGGCTGCAAGGGCGACGAACACCACCATACCGAAGTAGATATGCAGCGCGTCTTTCGAAAGACCGGTAACCGAGACGATGGCCAGCTTGATGGCTTGTGCGGTTGAGGTTTCCATACCAATGATTCTCCTCCCTGTGGTGGCTGAGAGGATAGTTTGGATCATCCCGTGATATACATGTGGGAACGGGACTTGCCCGCGATCGAGCGTGCAGCGGTCGTAATTCAGACGGTGCAAACAAAAAAGGCCGACCTTGCGGTGAGCCTCATTTTTTACTGCGTATGGTGCGGCACCAGACGAACGGTTTCTACCTATGAGGGCAGGGGATTCGCGGGGTTGGAATTTGGTGGATTTTCTGGCGTACCTCATAAGGTAGCTATAAATAAATCAGCTAGTTATGGCGTTTGATGGAATCGAATCGGGGTGTTTCTGGTCACCTGCTGATGAAAATTGTGAAAGTAGATTATCGGTCTGAATAGTTACAGGTCATAGAACTTGAAGATATAAACATCGCCTCCCAGTCGCATGCGACCCAATGCTGCGATTGCTGATACACCGGAGGCAAGAAGAATTATGGATGGGTACAATTAAGTTTGGTTAGCTACTAAAAGATACGCGCAACTAGGTCGGTGATTCGGGCTGCATTAGATTTGTTAGGGTCCTTAGGCTTGCTATGCCTACGTTTGCGCAAACGAACGATAGCTTGAGATAGGCTATCTAAGCTTGGATGAATTGCCACCAGCTGTTCAAGCGTTCGCTGCATCTGCTAGAGTGAAGGCTAATGGGGAATGGTTTTATTTTTGGTATAAATTTCTAAATGTTTAGCATTTGAAACGTAATGGCCGGTTTTGCTAATCTTTCTAGACTCAGTTCAGGAAGTGTTAACTCATGCCATCGTTAGCTCGTAATGAGTCAAGTGGAGAGATTTTCGCTTTAAATGGCATAGTTGAGATTTGTGCCAGGTGTTAGCAGAATGCTGTTTTTAAATTTATCGCGTAAATCAATGGAAGAATTATGGCTGATCTACTTAGAAGGCATCTAGAGCAGAAGACCAAAGAACATTCTGCGCTAAAATCATTGTATAGCCAGTGGGACTTTGATGAAAAACTCATTCCTAAAGCGCTTCAAACAGTAGGTGCTTTATTTCCTCATTATAGCCGGCATGATGAGTCACACTCCAAGCAGATACTGATCAATATAGAGCGAGTCCTTGGCGAAAATATAGCGCTGTTAACCGCAACAGATACTTGGTTGATACTAGAGTCTGCCTATTGGCATGACATTGGCATGGTCGTGCCCCGAAGTGATATGGATGAAGCGCTTCAAGATCCAAAGTTTAAGGAGTTTTTACAATATTACTGTGATAATAGTCATCACGAGCTACATGGTATTTCGTCCGCACTTAAGGGTCCCGATAAAAGCAACTTGTTTTTTGATCATTCTAATCCCGCGGATGCGGTTGTGAAGTTTAGGGAATTAATGGCGGAGTGGTTTCGGGGGAAACACCCGGGGCGGGCAGATCAAATTGTTAGATCACCGATGCAAACAATCGGAGTTAACTCTCCCAGGACAGAACTAATCCCGTCACGGTTGTTTCGATTGCTGGGTAGAATCTGTCAAATGCACGGTGCCCCATTCGAGTCAATATTGGCCGATGGAGGGCTGCCATTCCGTGAGGCGGGGCTAGCTCAGGAAGATTGCCATCCTCGGTTCGTTGCGTGCCTGCTTCGAATGGGGGATTTGTTGGACATGGATGACAACAGGTTCTGCCCTGTCATGCAACGAGTTTCAGGGGATGACAGGCCGAAGGTTAGCAAAGCGCACGAGGACAAACACTCAGGCATACGGCATTTGAGGATCGACCAAGAAAAGATTGAGGTTGATGCGGAGTGTGACTCCATCGATGGGTATATTGAGGCGTTCAAATGGTTTGAGTGGTTAAAGCAAGAAACGCAGAATCAGATGGCAAATTGGCGAGATATTGTGCCAAACCGAGAGCTCGGGCTGCTTCCAACACTTGGTAAAATTTCTGTAAAAATTGGCGGAAATATTCAGATCTTGCGTGATGGAGAAAAACCTGCATTTGGAATCGATCTGTATGCTGCGATTGAACTGCTGCAAGGTCACAATCTTTACGACTCAAAATTTGATTGTATTAGAGAGATTATTCAAAACGCAGTGGACGCCACTCTGCTAAGAGTTTGGTTAGAGCATGGGCGAAAAGCTGATATTGACTGGTCAAGCCCCGATTCTGCAGAAATTAAAGAGTTATTCAGCAGGTATCCCGTTGGATTTGAGCTCACTGAGTCGTTGCAAGATGCAGACGCGCTGAACGAAATACGCCAGACCAGTTGGAAGGTCACGATTACCGATTCCGGAACTGGGATCAGTAAGAATGACCTTGAACATATGCTGAAAGTTGGTGGGTCCAGACGTAATACACTGAAGCAACAGCAGATCGCATCAATGCCAGAGTGGATGAAGCCTTCGGGGACTTTCGGCATAGGCTTACAAAGCCTTTTCATGATAAGCGATAGTCTGCATATCGAAACCAAAAGCCTCATTAGTAACGAGGCTTTTAGTATCACTATGCATAGTCCTACGGGGCCAAAGGACGGCTTGGTAATTTTACATCGAATGGACAGTGATTTTAGCAAGCCTTTCGGTAGCAAGCTTACTGCAATGATTAAGCTGGATACATTTTCAAGGTCTTTCAGTACTCAGCATGACGATGACTCTATATCAGCGGAGATTGTAAATAACTTAGACCCAATTCTGCATGAAAGTTTTCCATATGAGGCGGCACAGGTTTATGATGCTGCCGTGAGGTTTAGCGAGAACTCGCTTATCCCCATTAAGGGTAAATTAGCTTCGGGCATAATTAATCATAGTAATTCTGACTTTGATTGCTTGCACTTAGACTCGAGCGAGAATCCTTGGCATTTTGTACGGTGGAATGGGTTGGAGTGTCGTTTACAGTATAAGCCATCTCCGCATGTTCATCCTTCTCGCGCCTGTAGAACTTTCTATAGGGGGCAGGAATTTGAAACGAAGGGCTTAAACTTTCCAAATGTTATAGTGGCTATAGATATACTTTCTGGTAGCGCAAGCAAATGGCTTAGGTTTAGCAGGGATAAGGCCTTCAAAACTGCCATGAAGGAAATTGAGGAGGCAATACTTGGATGCTTAAGTGTGCAAGTGAGGCTGGATTTAAATAGTTACAAAGTCAATCAGGTTGAAGATGCCGCCAGCAAGCAGAGTAAGTCCGAATTTTCCTTCTTCCTAAAAAGTATGGCGCTCAGATTCGACGGTGATTGGGACGAATTGGCGAAATCTCTTGGAGATAGCTGGCTTGATCTGGAAATAAAAAATCAAAAACACTGCTATAGATATTACTTCAATTTGCCAGAGTGGACTGCGCAAGTTAAGCATGACGAAAAAATAGTACGGTCCGATGAATCCCTTTTGGTAATTAGTGGGGTTAATAGTGAGCTAACACTGTGGGTGCTAATTTCTGACTGGTTATCAGTAGCGGGGAATAGTGTTTCAGTTGCAGGCGGTGACAATATATATGATCTCGAAGCCTATGAGTCCTATTTGGCGCAGCAGGCCGAAAGTGGTGCCCAAAAAGACTTTTTCCTTCGAAACTCTGAAGAGTACTTCAATGCTATTAGCTTTAAGCGCATAGCACAAGAGCCATGGAACGATTCTGCATTTGCGACTGCCTTGTATCGGGCTACACGATCTTCTTGGGGTAATGAAAGATTATATGTGTCAACAAAGCTTCTGAGTTGCGATCCAAGTGCCATCAAGCGTTTGGCGATTGCTGATAGTGTAGGTATAAGGGCGCGAAACCTTTTTCATGTTTCGCCTTATAATTCTGAGCGTGTGGTATTGCCTTTTCTTTTTAGGGGCAGAAAAAATAAGTTTGGTAGGCTGACTGATAGTGATGATTTAGAGGCGCTGTGTCATTGGGTTCAGCCCAAACTGATTGAACGGCTTGATATTTCCGAAATTAGAAATATTTATGTTGAATTTATTGGTTTCCTCGATAATGAGCTTATGCCTGGGACAGTTTATTACGTTGAGTGGTGTAAGGCACGAGGCATAGAGCCGAAAACTTCTTGATTTAAGTTCGCTGGGCGTGGCTTTGTGATTTTCGAGAGTCACGCTCAAATTTTTAGCCCCTCCCCCATTTCCTGGCTAACGCTAAGGTGTCGATCTGGGGCAAAATATCAGGAAAAATTATCTATCGTTCCAGTTTGGCCATTCGGAAGCGATGCCCCACAGTCAAGACCCTGTTTATATATCGCTGAACTTTAGGGGGTCGATGCTTTCTAGAAACAAGAAGGTCTAGGGCTGAAGTCGAGCCGTTCGAGCAGGCTGCTCGCAGAAGAATAACTCGCAAAACTGAATGGTGATAGTCCTAGGTTTTCTAAAAACTATTTCACTTCGTATAATTGGGTTCCCATCCTCGCAAGACTACTCATGAGTTTTAATTCAGGTTGTTATAGCTAAGGCCATTCGCTCCTCTGGTAAATTGGGATACCATAGCTGAATAAGAGTAGCCGTTTTTAAATTAGTGTTCGGAGGTTCTTACGGGTTTATTGCTTGATATAAACCAATCTTGTTGATAGATCGAAAGTCCATGTTTTTTGTAAACGACTAGCGATTAGCCGCACGGTTAGCAAATAGGAATATCGCGTCGTCTCGCTGTGTTGATTCAGACGATGTATAAGAAACCAAGCCACATGCTTTCTCTGCCAAGCCCAAGGTGTCTTCCGCTGCCAGCGCTCTGAGATTTCAGCTTGGATGGTTCGCGCTTGCCGCAAATGACGTTGCCGTGTGGCGTGTGATCCAGTAAGCACGCCAGCCAAGAATAACTCCATGTCGAATGGCTCACTCATGTCCGACCACCAATGTAGGCTGCGACCACATCGATCCGCCCGTGCCCCAGCTCATAGCTGACCTGTCTCCGGGCCTCACGATCTAAGTTTCTATCTACCTGGCAACATTGGCCGCCATTGATAGGCGCGTGGTGTTGGGTGATTTGTTCATAGCGCTCACATGCATACGCTGCTCGTAGCTCATGGAGGCCTTTGAGGTCGTGGGCATGCAGGATGTCCCGCGCGGGGCGGATGATTTTTTGCTGAAAAATTAAGTAGCTCTCGTGTGGCGCAATCAGGTTACGGCTACCCGCAGGCGACACCTGCCATGCAAACCTCAGAGTCTCGCGAACTTGGCCGTCCACCGCAATCCAACGCGGTGCCGAGGCACCGGCGCGACCGCCTTTGGTGCCATCCTGAATGTTAATTCTGCCTAGGTCGTTAGCCTCACGGCTCAGCCGTGGCAGGTCAGCCAAGGTGGCCTCGCGCAAGCGCATGCCGGTGGCTCGCGCTAGGAGTACAATTGCGGCGGCCCGTAGCTGATGTTGGCGACAAAGTGCATCGACGATCTGTTTAACCTTTGCGCGGTCTTGGCCCTGCGGCACCGACTGTCGAACTCCGCTGCGCTGCATACCCAACGCCCTGCTCGGGCTGGGCAATTTCACGTACTGATCACCGCGAAGCGCTGCCATGGTCCTGTTAACGCTGCATAGGCGGTTTTGTGAGGTGCTGACAGCAAGGTCACCACACCCAATCGCGTCGCGCAGATACGCCGCATAGTCGCCCAATACCTTTCGATCAATCTGCCGTGCATCATTGATACCGGGCCCCTGTTCGGAGCGGCACCACTTCACGAATGCCTGCCACCGATCACTGTGCGCCTTGACTGTGCCGTAGTGGCCACCGCCGAACATGTCTTTCAGCGCCTGCGGCCCGGCGTAGCTCAACTGCCTGCCGTAGCCGAAATTGCGGCCATCGCGTCTACCCACCAATGCCATATCGGTCACCTCATCTCTTGCTCTCCAGTCCTCACCCCACGTCATCCCGCCAAGAATGTTGAGTGTTATCAGGGATCAAGGCCCCTGCGACCTGTGGGGAATGTCCACTACGCGGGACTGGCGGCTCCTTACGTCCGGGAGCAAGGGCATCTCATGATCTGGCCTCCTGAGCACCGTTACCGGTGGGCGGGTGGAGGCAGCGCTGGCTGACGAGACCTGCGCCTGAAGATCCTGAGCCATGTGCAAGCAGCAATGCGATGACCGGGGCATGCCTGACTGTCAGTCAGGTGCAGTCCATTCCCTGGTCTGCGGCACCATCATCTAGAAGGCTGTTGCTGGTGACATCGGCGTTTGTCACGCCGATTGTCACGAGGGGGAATGCCGCAAAGCCTTGTGCGATCAGGGCTGCAGCAGTGGTAGAAGTGCCCGTCTCTTTCCAGAAGAAAGAGACGGGTGCAGGTTGGCGCAATATTCGGCCAAGCGGATAGGTTGCTGCAGGGCAGCGAGGTACGATGTATCTGGCGCACGAGCGCTATATGTGTAAGAGCATCCATCACATGGGTAGTGACCGGGCGAGCTGCCGGATGCGAATCGCCTTTGGGGAGAACCACCGCGAGAGCGGCGTGACCTTGAAGGTTCGGGTCACCTGGGGTGCTGCCTAAGGCAGCGGTTGCAAGATCAGTTCTACGCCTGTGGATAATTTTGGTCAATGCCTCAATCTCCGTGGCCTCTGAGGCTGTGCATGAAGTTATCCACCGGTGGAAATCAGTGGTATCCAAAGGATTTGTGTCGGCTTTTAGCTTTGCAAAGCGAGGTCCATCCAAACAGGGCGGCTTTGCAGCCCTGTTTGGATGGACCCGAATTAAAGAGCGGCCAACGGTGTTCTGGAGGGTTCACCGACGATTGAATGCGCCACGCCCACTTGGCAAGGGGGTGATGTTCTCGCCGGCTGGGTGGGCGAACTCGTGTGGGGTGACATGCCCGGATCTGTTGGCATCGATGTAATTGCTCCACCACGCCATGATCAGCCGACGCTGCTCCAGAAATTCGGCCTTGTGGATATAGGCGGCGCGCACGCGATTGCGTTCCTTGTGGCTCATCTGCCGCTCAATCGCCGCGTCCGTCCACAGCCCTGACTCCAGTAAGGCGCTACAGGCCATGGTCCTGAATCCATGCCCGCATACCTCCTTGGATGTGTCGTAGCCAACGTTGCGCAGCACCTGGTTAACCGTGTTCTCCGACATTGGCTTCCAGTACTTGTGGTCACCAGGCAGCACCAGTTCGGAGAAGCGACTCAAGCCGCGCAGCCGTTCAAGGATCGCGATGACTTGGGGAGAGAGCGGTACCATCTGTATGTCTCCGCTCATCTTGGTGCCACGAGTGGAATTGCGCACGCCGTCGATTGGCTTGCGGGTGTCCGGGATTTCCCACATCGCCCTTTGCAGGTCGAACTCCTCCCAGCGCGCAAAGCGCAGTTCGCTGGAGCGCACGAACACGTGTAGCGTCAGCAGTACAGCCAGCCTGGTTAGCTCACGGCCGTTGTAGTTGTCGATCCGGCTGAGTAGTTCGGGGAGGCGGTTGAGTGAGAGGGCAGGGCGGTGCACGGTGCGCGGGGCATGGATCGAGCCTGCCAGATCGAGCGCCGGATTCTGGTTGATCTGCCGCGCCCGCTTCGCGCCCCGCATGATCGTGGAGAGATAGTTCTGCACACGCAGGGCAACGTCCATGGTGCCGCGCTCTTTGATACGGAGGGTGACCTCAAGCAGATCATGAGTATCGAGTTCAGCAATGGGGCGTTGGCCGATCATAGGGAAGACATGGGTGCGCAACCGACTCATGACGGTCTTGGCGTGTCCCTCCGTCCAGCGGCGGGACATTTCGGCGTACCATTCCAGGGCGACGGTTTCGAAAAGCAGGGAAGCTCGTTGAGCCGCTACCTTCGCTTTCTTCTTCTCTTCCATAGGATCGAGGTTGTCGATCAACAGGGCCTTGGCTTCATCGCGCTTGGTCCTCGCGACGGCCAGCGAGATGATGGGGTAGTTGCCGATGATCAGCGTGCCTTCTTTGCCGCTGGGCTTGAAGTAGCGCAATCGCCACGTTTTCACGCCATTGGGTTTCACGAAGAGGTACATGCCGCCACCGTCGAACAGCTTGTAGGCGCGGTCGCGAGGTTTCGCCGTACGGCATTTGAGGTCGCTGAGAGGAACGGCTAGACGTGGCATAAGGGTACGTTCTCCATGCAGGCAAGACGCTGTACCCTAAAAATACCCCCGGGGATGGGGTATTTTGTTGGATCCCGACGGAGGGTCCTGGAACGAAAAAACCCGCCCAAGGGCGGGTTTTAGGGGCTTCCAAGGCATTCAGTGGAACGCGATGGAGCTGGATATGGTGCCGGCACCAGGAATCGAACCCGGGACCTACTGATTACAAGTCAGTTGCTCTACCATCTGAGCTATACCGGCACAGGGGCGTCATTATAGCGATCAGTTTGCGTCTGTAAACTACTTCTGCAACATTCCTCGCGATGCCCGGTTTCAGCGGGTATCGCGGGGTGTTTTGTTACCAGCCGCGGTGCATGGTCGTGGCGCTGGGTTCGGCTTTGGTGGGGTCGAATATCAGCGGTTTGTAGCGGCAATCGTGCTTTTTACAGTGCTCTCGGCAGCCGTGCTTTTTCTTGCAGCTGTAGGCCGGGCCCGTGTAGCCCTTGTCGCCGTATATCTGCATCTGCGGGATTTCCCAGCCAGACATCGGGGCGTAGTCGCCGGTGGTGCAGCCGCTCAAGTAAAACGCGCACGCCAGCAGGAGGAAGGATCTGATAATAGCCACAGGCAATTCCGTTTGGTCGAAGTGTCAGTGTTTGTGTGTGTCGAGGTAGCGCTGGATGGCGTGGTGGTCTCTGCTGAAGTCCGGCCCGGGGAAGCTCTGGGTGCCGTACATCTGCATGGGCGGCACTTGCCAGTCGGACCGGGGTGGCGGGACTTGCCAGTCGGACATGAAGGCGCAGCCGCTGAGGTAAAACGCGCACGCAAGCAGGGCGATGGATCTGATGATATCCACAGTCAATTCCGTTTATTCGAGGCGTCAGTCTTTGTTGAGGATGCGGTGGATGGTGCCGCCGCAGGACTGGTAGCAGCTGTCGTAGTCGCTGCCGCACGAGTAGCTAGAGCCGCTGTTGAACGGGTAGCTGGGGTAGTAGCAGCTTTTGCGCGCTTCCTTTTTGCTCTTGCCGGCCTGGCAAAGCTGGTAGCTTCTGTAGTTGGCCTGGTACAGGGCCTGATCGCTGTTCTCCTGCAGGCGCGCCATCTGTTTGCAGTGGTTGCGTTCCATCGAGCAGGAGTTGATGCAGTTCATGCCCGCCATGCTTGGCGGTGGGGAGTATCTATAGGTGTAGCTGGGGCCGCAGCCGCCGAGCAGGCCGACGGCCAGCACTAGCGCAGCGCGCCATTTGAGTGAATTGCTCACGAGTTGCCAGTTCCTTGTTCATTCCTCGCTGAACTCCAGCAGGTCACCTGGCTGGCAGTTCAACGCGCGACAGAGCTTCTCGAGGGTTTCCATCTTGAAACCCTTGATCTTGCCGTTTTTCAGCAACGACAGGTTCGCCTCCGTAATACCGATAATCTCGGCCAGATCCTTGGAGCGGATCTTGTTCTTGGCCATGACTACATCGAGTCGAATAATTATCGGCATAGGGGCAAGCTAGACATAACAGTTGTGTTCATCGCTGATGGTTTTGGCGTCACGCATGAGGAGTGAGAAGGCGCACAGGAAGATGCCTTTCATGATCTCGTAAACCGCCTGGGATGATACACCGATCGATACGCTGAAGCTTCTCTCGCCTTTGGGCAGGTCGATGGAGAACGCCAGGCCCTGCAAGGTGCCGATCATCGGCCAGACCATCGGCAAGCCGATGCACAGCAAGCCCACCCACCAGAGCATCTTGATGTTTTGCGTCGTCCAGGTTTCGCCCCGCGACAGGCGCAGGAAGAACAAGCCGGTCAGGTACAAGGCAAAAGCCGAGAGGCTGGCGGGGATCAGTTCCAGGCCGATCACCAGGCCCAGGGCCAGGTGCGAAGGCTGGTAGTCCGGGGCCAGCAGCAGCGGCATGTTTTCACCAAAGCTTTGCAGGTAGGCGCCTTGCACCTGGGCTTTTTCGAACACCCACAATAGTACGTTGCCGCCGAACTCGACGATCCCTGTACCCCAGGCGAGTACCGCGGCGAATGCACCGATCACTCGCAGACGCGATCTCGCGTAAGCCACTGTCTTACTGTTCATGGTTTCCCTCCGTGCTAGTTGAGCGGGGTGCATTATTTGTGAAAAATTATCGTATTACAATAATTAATTGTGATTTTGGTAGGGGTGCGGCGTTTTGACACGAGGGCAGGAGAGGGGTGTCAGAGGCTGCGCGGTGGCTGAATCGCTGGCAAGCCAGCTCCCACAGAGCCGGCCTTGCCGGCGATGGGGTGCGCAGCAGCCCCAATATGGCCGGGTAATATAATTTACGAACCTTTCTGTAACCTTTAAGGGCTTTCACCTAAATACGGACTGAAAGACGCGAAAATTAATTAGTCATTTTCTATCGATTTGACTTTAACGATGCCTTGAGCTAATTTGTTGTTCATTATGTTGAACACTAAAGCGTTTCCGCTCCTCACCTCCCGCCTGGTTTCCCGTGAACGTCACTGGACCGGCGACCTCTAGCGCCTCCCCCGACAAACAGCCTCGTTTCTCTTTTTGTCTGCAGCCGTCAGCGCGATTTCGCTCGGCTTGTGTCGCCCGTGGGAGGGCATCATGCGTTCCTGGATCTATCTGTTTATCGCCATCACCGCTGAGGTGATCGGTACCGCGTCGATGAAATTCGCCGCCAGTCATTTCCCGATTCTTGGTCACGGGTTGATGTACCTGATGATCGGCCTGTCGTACTTCTTCCTGGCACTGGCGGTAAAACGCGTGCCGGTGGGCGTGGCCTACGCCCTGTGGGAAGGCATCGGTATCGTCCTGATTACCCTGATCAGCGTCACCTGGCTGGGCGAGAGCCTGGGCCTGCTCAAGGCCGCCGGCCTGGGTGTGATGATCGCCGGTATCCTGCTGATCAAGTCGGGTACCCGCGCCGCACCTGCCCCGCGCAACATGGAGGCCCTGCCATGCTGAGCATGAACTGGATTCCCTTCGCCTGGCTGGGCCTGGCGATCGTGCTGGAAGTGATCGCCAACCTGCTGCTCAAGTATTCCGACGGTTTCAAAAAGCGCGGCCTGGGCATTGCCTCGATTCTCTGTGTGCTGGCCGCCTTTACCGCACTGGCTCAGGCTGTGCGAGATATCGAACTGTCGCTGGCTTATGCCATCTGGGGTGGCTTCGGCATCCTCGCCACCGTGGCCATGGGCTGGGCGTTGTTTGGTCAACGCCTGGTGGGCCGTGGCTGGTTGGGGCTGGCGCTGTTGCTGGTGGGCATGAGCCTGTTGAAACTGGCCTGATTTAGCCTGCTTAGCGCTATTCGCGCGAAGGCTTATGCACAAGCCGCATGCCAAGCAGGTGCGCATTGCATCGGAGCAACGCCCGCCGTTGGTCTTTGCGCAAATGGCTGTTTTTGCTGGCGATTAATCGGTGAACAAAAAATGACCAGCCTGTGAAAGCGCTTGGATCCACGAATTTGCAGGGGTTCGGCGCAAGGTTGCGCACAGACTTATCCACAGGCTGAGCGCCTTTACTGACGTTCGGCCAACAGCATCAGGTTGCGTGGCGTGAGAGGCTGTTCACAAAACACCCCGAGCTGTACCTGATAGGACTGTTCCTGCAGGAACAGTGCGCGATCCAGCACCAGCCACAATTCCAGCGGGCGGCGGAACAGATTGCGCAGCAATTCCAGGTTGCGCACCTGGGCCAGGCGCTGCCAGCCGGCGGCTTCCAGCGCGGGCCAATCGGGCTCGACACCTGCCTGCAACTCTTTGAGTTCAGCAAGGCCCCGGCAGTAGTCGGCGAACGGCTTGTGCAGCCAACTGACCGGTAGCGAAGGCGTTGGCAGGTACTCATCCATTCCACGCACCTGACGTTGCCACAGATCGAAACCCAGGCGCCTGGCCATGGATTGGTCACGCTGGCGGCGCACGCGCGCACCAGCGGTAACCGTTTCGCTCAGCGGCAAGCCAAGATCTTCGATCGACAACTGCAAGCCAGAAGCCTTGGCGGCTGTGGATAACGGCTGGTACTGCGGCGCCTGGATGCGGTTGTAGCAGCACGGTGCGATGGCCAGTTGGCGGCAGCCCTGCTGGCTGGCCAGTTGCATCAGGCGTACATGCAGGTCGCCACAGGCGTGCAGGGCGACTGCCGTGTGCTCGGCATTCAGTTGCAAGGCGGCGTCATTGGCCAGTACATCCTGCAGGCGGTGCTCGGCGGGCAGCTGATGATGCTGGCTGAGGGCGATACCGGCTTCGACCAGCGCCGGGTCGTATTCCAGGCAGGTCAGTTGCTGGCTGTGCGGCTGCAACAAGCGCCGGCCCAGATGGCCCTTGCCTGCGCACCAGTCCAGCCAGTGTCGCGGGTTGTGGATAAAGCCCAGATGGCTGGCGAAGGCTTCGATCTGCTGCCATTTGCGCCCCGGCACATCGACATTCAGACGAGGGCCTGCCGCGGGCAGAGCAACGGTGGATAACTCACCGATGGCAGACAGCTCTGCCGCTCGGCGCGCCAGTTGTGGAAAAGGTGCGGGGGCGTCTAGCTGCTCGGGGTGATTGTGCGCCGCCTCAGCCTCGCTCAACGAACGCTCGCGCAACCAGTGGGCAAGGGCGGGGTGCTCGGCTTCCCACGGCAGTTCCAGCTGGGTGAAAGGCCGTGGCCGCCAGAGTGCCTGGTGCTCGCGTAGAAAACCATCCAGCGTCTGGAAGCGGCTGAGCAGTTGGTCACCGGAAAGAGGAAAGGCAGTGGTCATGAGCGGGTACGACAACGGGGCTGAGATCAGCCCCGTTATACAGGTTTATCGACCCTGGCAGGCGTCGACGCGCAGCCAGCGTTCCAGCTGCTTGAAGGCTTGCACCAGCAGGAAGGAAATCAGCAGGTAGAACAGGCCCGCAGCGAAGAAGATCTCTACCGGCAGGTAGGTGCGGGCGATGATGGTCCGCGCCATGCCGGTCAGCTCCAGCAGGGTGACGGTACTGGCCAGGGCGCTGGCCTTGAGCATCAGGATCACTTCGTTGCTGTAGGCCGGCAGGCCGATGCGCGCTGCGCGTGGCAGCATGATGTAGATCATCGCCTTGGCCCGGGACATGCCCAGGGCCCGCGCCGCTTCAATTTCGCCACGGGGGATGGCCTGCAGCGCGCCACGCAGGATTTCTGCGATGTAGGCGGCAGTGTGCAAGGTCATGGTCAGCACCGTGCACCAGAACGGATCGCGCAGATACGGCCACAAGGCACTGTTACGCACGGCATCGAACTGGGCCAGCCCGTAGTACACCAGGAACAGCTGAACCAGCAGCGGTGTGCCACGGAAGAAGAAAATGTAACCGTACGGCAGGGCGCGCACGTACCAGTGCCGCGAGGAGCGGGCGATGCCCAGTGGAATGGCGAGGATCAGGCCGGCAATGACCGCGATGGCTACCAGCTCCAGCGTCAGCGTGGCACCTTGGGCCAAGCGTGGCAGCCACTTGATGATGACTTCCCAGTTCATTGATTGGCCCTCACGAAGCCGCGAGCGGCGCGTTTTTCCATGAAGTGCATGCCGGTCATGGCAAGGACGGTCAGGCCCAGGTAGATGATGGCGGCGACCATGTAGAAGGTGAAGGGCTGCTTGCTCACGGTCACGGCGATTTGCGAGTGACGCATGATTTCTTCCAGGCCGATCACCGAGACCAGCGCGGTATCTTTCATCAGGATCATGAACAGGTTGCCCAGCCCCGGCAGCGCGATCCGCCACATTTGCGGCAGGATCAGCTTGGAGAAGATCCGCCCTTTGGACAGGCCGAGGGCCAGGCCGGCTTCACGGTGACCCTTGGGAATGGCCAGGATCGCACCACGGAACACTTCCGTGGCATAGGCGCCGAAGCACAGGCCCAGGGCAATGACACCTGCGGCGAAGGCATTGAGCTCCAGGCCAGGAATATTCAGAAGTTCGCCAAGCCGGTTCATCAGGCTGACGGTGCCGAAGTAAATCAACAACACCCAGAGCAGTTCGGGCACGCCGCGAACCAGCGTGGAGTAGAAGCCACCCAGCCATTGCAGGGGTTTGTACGGCGAGGTCTTGGCCAGGGCACCAAGCAGTCCCAGTACCAGCCCCAGAAACAGGGCCGACAACGCGAGTTTGACGGTCATCAGCGTCCCGGCCAACAAGGCCGGACCGAATCCGTAGAGATCAATATTCATGGGCAGGTTTGTTCAAGGGACCGGCATCGCCTCCAGGGCGATGCCGGTCGGGGCGAATCAATAGATGCTGAACGGGAAGTATTTGTTGTTGATCTTCTCGTAGGTGCCGTCGGCAACAATTTCCTTCAGAGCGGCGTTCAGCTTGTTGCGCAGTTCATTGTCACCTTTGCGCACGGCGATACCGACCTTGTCGCTTTCGTTCACCGGCTCGCCTTTGAACTCGTAGTTTTTACCGGCGTCGGACTTGAGCCAGTCGTAGTTGGCGTATTTGTCAGCCAGCAGGGCATCGACGCGGCCAGAAGTCAGGTCCAGGTAGGCGTTTTCCTGGGTGTCGTACAGGCTGACTTTGAACTTGCCGTCCATGCCGCCGTGATCGTCCAGCCAGATGGCGGCCTGGGTTGCGCGCTGGGTGCCCAGTGTCTTGCCTGCGAGCGAAGCATCATCGGTCTTGAAGTCGACGTTCTTCGGGGCAATGAACTGCTGCTTGTTCGAGTAGTACGGGTCGGTGAAGTCCACGGCCTGCTTGCGCTCGTCGGTAATCGACAGGGACGAGACGATGAAGTCGGACTTCTTCGCGTTCAGGGCTGGAATGATACCGTCCCAGTCGGAGACCACGACTTCACACTCGACCTTCATCTTGGCGCACAGGGCGTCGCCGATGTCTTTGTCGAAGCCGACCACCTGGCCGCTGGCATCCTTGTTGTTGAACGGCGGGTAGGCCGCCTCGATGCCCATTTTCAGTTTCTCGGCAGCCATGGCATTGGCCGAGAACACCAGCGTGGCGGCAGCGGCCAGGAGGAATTTCTTATAGGTCTGCATGCGTGTTGCTCCGTTAGCGGTTGCTGGACATGAATTGTTTACAACGCGCCGAGGTCGGGTTTTCGAAAACCTGCTGCGGCGTTCCTTGCTCTTCGACCAGCCCCTGGTGCAGGAAGACGACTTCGCTGGACACCTGGCGGGCAAAGCCCATTTCGTGGGTAACCAGTAGCATGGTACGGCCTTCTTCGGCGAGGGCACGGATAACGTTGAGCACTTCCTGGACCATTTCCGGGTCCAGGGCCGAAGTCGGCTCATCGAACAGAATGACTTTGGGCTTCATTGCCAGGGTGCGGGCGATGGCCGCACGCTGTTGCTGACCACCGGACAGTTCGGCCGGGTAGCTGTGACGCTTGTTGTGGATACCGACCTTGTTCAGCAGCGCTTCGGCATGCTCGATGGCCTCGGCCTTGCTCTGGCCCAGCACCCGGCGCGGCGCCTCGATGATGTTGTCGAGGATGCTCATGTGCGGCCACAGGTTGAAATTCTGGAAGACGAAGCCGATCTCGCTGCGCAGGCGATTGATCTGCTTGTTGTCGGCGGCGACCAGTTCGCCGTTTTTTGCCGCCTTGAGCCTGAGCTCTTCGCCAGCCACCAGAATCTGGCCCTGGTGCGGGTTTTCCAGCAGGTTGATGCAGCGCAGCAGAGTGGACTTGCCGGAGCCGGAGGATCCCAGGATCGAGATCACGTCGCCATCACGCGCGGTCAGCGAAATTCCCTTGAGGATTTCCTGGTCGCCGTAGCGTTTGTGCAGGTTGCGGATTTCCAGCGCGGGCGTGGCCTCAGCCATGTGCGGTCCTCATGTGTTCTGGTGCGCTCCTGCTGTTAGCGGCCTTCCTGGCGAGGCGCCAAGCTAGCATAGCGGTCCGAAGACAGCCAATAACGTCGGGAGAGGCAATCGGTTGGTGGGAGGGCGGGTGTCGCATCGCTGCAGTGGACTGTCGCGCAGATGTCCGCCTACCCTCGTTTCCAGGGCCGGAGCCTTGATGAAAAAAGGCGCGATGGTGCCAGTTTTGGCCGTTTCTGGGAAGTCGTTTCTGACCTTGTGCACAGGTTCGGGCCTTTATTTACGGCTTTGGTTGTACCTCGGGGTTGTACCTTTGTGTTCGTAGGAAGTGCATGAGGTGTTACCGGTGACGGATTGTGGTGCACCTAGGGTATTTGTAAGTGGGTATTTCAGTAATTGGCCAATTCCGCCGGTTTTTCAGGGGCTTTCGGTCAAGTCTTGGCCGAAAGACCTGTAAGCCTTGTTAAACGGGGCTGTGAGAATTTTCGAACGAACGGTCATCAGCCTGGCGCGGTAATTGCGTTATCGATCGGCAACAGGATGTAGCACTCTTTTTGAAGAGTGCGACTCGAGTAGCAGGATCAAAACGCCATTTCTCGCAAAGGTAGTTTTATGAGCGGTACGCACAATTCCAACGACCTCGCTCAGGGGCTCAAACAGCGGCATGTGACCATGCTGTCGATTGCCGGTGTCATCGGCGCCGGCCTGTTCGTCGGCTCCGGCCACGCCATCGCCGAAGCCGGCCCTGCGGTGTTGCTGGCCTACGCCGCGGCCGGAACCCTGGTGGTGCTGGTGATGCGCATGCTGGCCGAGATGGCCGTCGCCTCGCCGGATACCGGTTCGTTTTCGACGTACGCCGACAAAGCCATCGGCCACTGGGCCGGCTTTACCATCGGCTGGCTGTACTGGTGGTTCTGGGTGCTGGTGATTCCGCTTGAGGCCAACGCCGCGGCGACCATCCTGCATGCCTGGTTTCCCGATATCGGCATCTGGGTGTTTACCCTGGTGATCACCTTGCTGCTGACTGCGACCAACCTGTTCAGTGTGAAGAACTACGGTGAATTCGAGTTCTGGTTCGCATTGCTCAAGGTGGTGGCGATCATCGGCTTCATCATCCTTGGTGTTGCCGCGATCTTCGGCCTGCTGCCCAACAGCCAGGTCAGCGGCGTCAGCCACCTGTTCGACACCCAGGGCTTCATGCCCAACGGCATGGGCGCGGTGCTGGCGGCAATGCTCACCACCATGTTCTCGTTCATGGGTACCGAGATCGTCACCATCGCTGCCGCCGAGTCGAAAGACCCAGGCAAGCAGATCACCAAGGCCACCAACTCGGTGATCTGGCGGATCTTCCTGTTCTACCTCGTGTCGATCTTCGTGGTCGTGGCCCTGGTGCCGTGGACCAACAGTGACCTGGCCGAAGTCGGCTCGTACCAGACCGTGCTCAACCTGATGGGCATCCCCAACGCCAAGTTGATCGTCGACATCGTCGTGCTGATCGCCGTGACCAGTTGCCTGAACTCGGCGCTGTACACCTCCTCGCGGATGCTCTTCTCCCTGAGCAAGCGTGGCGATGCGCCGGCCATGGCCCAGCGCACCACCTCCAGCGGGACCCCGTATGTGGCGGTGGTGCTGTCGACTGCGGCGGCGTTCCTCACCGTGATCGCCAACTACCTGGCGCCTGCCCAGGTGTTCGAGTTCCTGCTGGCCAGCTCCGGCGCCATCGCCTTGCTGGTGTACCTGGTGATTGCCGTGTCGCAACTGCGCATGCGCCGTCAGCGTATGCAGCGCGGTGAGAAGATCGCCTTCAAGATGTGGTTGTTCCCGGGGCTGACCTGGGCGACGATCGCTTTCATTGTCGGCATTCTGACGGTGATGCTGATCCGTCCGGATCATCGTATCGAGATCGTCGCGACCGGCTTGTTGTCGATTGCCGTGGTCGCCGCCGGGTTGCTGGTGGCGCGCAAGCGCAAGGCCGAGGCGGCCGGGCGGGCGGTGCTGAACAACTGATGTGATGCGGGTGCAATGACAAAGGCCGCGATCGGTGAGGATCGCGGCCTTTTTTGTTCAAGCAGGAAGTAGTGTGGTGTTCTGGTTGGCCCCATCGCTGGCAAGCCAGCTCCCACAGGGACTGTGGTGGGAGCCGGTCTTGCCGGCGATGGGCTGCAGCGCAGCCCCATCCGGCTATCGCCATTGAGGGGATCAGGAGCCAGGCAAGCTGTCAGCCGAACTTCTTCTGCTGTTTGGACACCGCTTCGGAAGCTGCAATGTAGGCTTCCTGGAACTCGTCGCTCTCGAGCCAGGCCATGGAAGTGGCCTCGTCGGCGCCGTCCAGCCATTTGCGGTAGGCACTGAAGACCATGACGATGTAGTCGGTGGCATGTTCTTCCTTGTGGCCCTTGAGCACCAGGGTCAGCAGCGGGTCGACCAGGAACACCGAGATCAGCGCGACCAGGCCGGTGTCCTGGGCTTGCTTCATTTTTTCGAACAGGGCGGTATAGCTGCCCGATTCCATCGCCTTGTTGAATACCTGCTCGACGCTGGCGCTGGAGCTTTCGCCCGAGCTTTTGACCGCCTGGCCGCTACGCACCATGCGGTTCTCGCGAGCCTTGCTGGCGGCGCGCTTGGCGCGTTTCTGTTGTTTGCTGCTGGAGGCCATCGGTGAACCCTTGTGCTGAGCCGGATAAATTCTGCGTATTGAATCGCAGTTGGCCGGGAAACCCAAGTGCCGCCGACGGCCTGGAGCAAGCTCAGGCCGGTTGGGCCAGCTCGCCGCGGTCTTCCTCTTCCAGCACACGCGCGGCGCGGTCTACCAGCAGCGGGTCAGGCTGGTGGGCGACGCTCAGGTCCTTGCCGGGGTAGTCCAGCGAGTGCAGGAAGTGGCGGATGCAGTTGATCCGCGCGCGCTTCTTGTCGTCGGACTTGATTACCGTCCACGGGGCATCGGCGGTGTCGGTGTGGAAGAACATCGCCTCCTTGGCGGCGGTGTATTCATCCCACTTGTCCAGCGACTTGATGTCGATCGGCGACAGCTTCCAGTGTTTGAGCGGGTCGTCGCGACGGGAGATGAAACGGCGCAACTGCTCTTCGCGGTTCACCGAGAACCAGTACTTGAACAGCAGGATGCCGCTGTTGCACAGCATGCGCTCGAGCTCCGGCGCCTGGCGCATGAACTCCAGGTATTGCAGCGGCGAGCAGAAGTCCATGACCCGCTCGACCCCGGCGCGGTTGTACCAGGAGCGGTCGAAGAAGACCATTTCACCGGCCGTGGGCAGGTGCTGGACATAGCGCTGGAAGTACCACTGGCCTTTCTCCTGCTCGGAAGGCTTCTCCAGGGCGACGATTCGCGCGCCGCGCGGGTTCAGGTGCTCCATGAAGCGCTTGATGGTGCCGCCCTTGCCGGCGGCGTCACGGCCCTCGAACAGCACGACGATGCGCTGGCCGGTTTCCTTGACCCAGCTTTGCACCTTGAGCAACTCGATCTGCAGTTCATGCTTGGCCTTTTCGTACTCGGCGCGGCGCATGCGGTTGCGGTACGGATAACTGGCCGGCAGCTTGGCCGAGGCGCTGTCTTCGTTGGAGCCACGTGGCGCCGAGGCGACTTTCAAAGCGGCTGGTTGTTGGCTGATGGCGCTGATTTCGGCTTCGGCAGCGGCGCTTGCTGCAGGCTTGCGTGGGGTACGTGGACGGCGTGGGCGGGTGCTGGCAACTTTGCGTGCCGGGCTTGGGCTGGTGCTCGCAGATGTTTCAGCGGTAGGTGAGGGCAGGGGCAGGGCAGTGGATTCTTCGCTCATGGGGAGGCCTGTTGGTTCCTTCTAATATCCTCAGAGCATTTTATCGGGGCAGGCCAGGGGCATATTGACGGTGGTCAACAGCCCTTGGCATAGCGCCATCAGTACCAGTATTTCGGGTAGCTGTTGGCCTGGCGCGCATTGTTCAGGCACCAGGCCACGGCAACGATCACCAGCGAGCCTGCAAGCACCGGGGTCACCACGAAGCTCAGTGGTGCATGGCTGGCGATCACTACCAGCGGGTTGGCCCCGGCTGGCGCGTGCAGGGTGCGGGTCTGCTGCATGGCGGCCAGCGCCAGGCCGACGGCCAGGGCTGCGCTCCACCAGCTGTCGCCGAGGGTATGCAGCACTGCCAGGCCCACCAGGGTGGCAATCACGTGCCCGCCGATGATGTTGCGCGGCTGCGCCAGCGGCGAGTCGGGCATGCCGAAGGCCAGCACGCAGCTGGCGCCAAACGGCGCCATCAACCACAAGGCACCGGACACCTGGCTGAGCCAGCCGGTGGCGCCGATCGCCAGGGCCGCGCCAATCAGTGACAACAGGCTGAAGTGCAGGGAGGGGGCGGCGGGCGCCTTGGATTTGAACGGCATGGGCACAGTCTCCAGGTGGGCAATTTGCGCCGAGGATACCGATCGGTTTACCTGTAAGTCAACCGATCGGTATACACTGCTCGTAATTGTCCTGATCGAAGGTGTGGCATGAGTACGTCCGAGAAAATCGCCGAGTCGGCGCTGCAACTGTTCTACCGCCAGGGTTACCACGGCACCGGGGTCGAGCAGTTGAGCCAGGAGGCCGGGGTAACCAAGAAGACCCTGTACCGGCATTTCCCCAGCAAGGAGCTGTTGATCGAGGCAGCACTGGAGCGGCGCGATCACGATTTCATGGTGCGCCTGGAAAGCGCTCTGGCGGCCGTTGAGGCAAAAGCGCGGCCGTTGGCCTATATCGACTTTATTGAGGCCTGGGCGCGCTCTGAAGACTTCCACGGTTGTGCCTTCATCAACGCGTCAGCCGAATACGCCGGGTCGGCCGAACCGCCCCATGTGCTGGCCAGGTTGCACAAGCACAAGGTCATGGCCGCACTTGAACAGGCCTGCCGGGAGGCTGGGTGCAAGCAGCCGGCTGCGGCGGGGCAGCTGTTTCTGATCGGCGAGGGGTTGATCGTGGCGTCGCAGGTCGGCGGGGTGCAGGTGCTGCTGTTCGAGGCGGCGCGGTCGATGGTGGCTGTGCTGGCCTAGCGCAGCATCCCGCAGATCTGATTGCCTTCGTAACCATGGATGATCGGCGCGAGGATCATCATCGGGCCGCAGGCGTACATGGGCGAGCTGATGGTCTGCCTGGCGTTGAACAGCACGACCTGGTCGCCATCGATGTCCGGGCCGTAGGCCACTTCGCTGTAGGTCTTGCACACCGGCAGTAGCAAAGGCACCGGCACGACCACTGCCCAGAGGGTGACGCCGCACCATTCGCGGGTGACGTCGGATTTCTCCGATTTGCTGACCTTGGGGGTGATGTTCTTCAGGCGCAGGATGCGATGGGCCGAGGTGGGATAGGTCTGTTTTTCCGGCAGCACGACGGTGGCGCCGACACAGCCGGTCAGGCTCAGAAGTATGGCGACGACAACGGCAATCGATTTCATCCCTGGCTCCGATGTGCTCGCGGCATTTCCGTGCGCGAGAAAGCCTGCGTTCGCTGATAAATCGCAGGCATGAAAAAAGCCCCAAGGAATCACTTCGCTTGGGGCTTTTCGGTATTAGTGGTGCCCAGAGACGGAATCGAACCGCCGACACGGGGATTTTCAATCCCCTGCTCTACCGACTGAGCTATCTGGGCAACGGGGCGCATTAAAAGGGTTTTTCGGATTTACGTCAACGACTTTTTGAAAATTTTTTAAATTAATTCCGTCGCTTACGATTTTCCGGGGTTATTCGCTAGGTGGAACGTAGCCTTCGGCCTTCTCGTAATCCTGACCGGAGAAGAACTTGTCCATCTCGCCCTGGAGGAATTTGCGGTCCTCGGCGTTCATCATGTTCAGGCGCTTCTCGTTGATCAGCATGGTCTGTTCTTTCTGCCAGTCGGCCCAAGCTTGCTGCGAGATGTTCTCGAAGATGTCCTGGCCCTTGGCGCCCGGGTAGGGGGCACGATCCAGGCCTGGCATTTCTTTATGGTACTTGCGGCACATTACGGTGCGGGTCATCGCGACTCTCCTGTAAGCAATACGTCGGCCGCGCGTTTAAGCAGTTTTTTCACCGGGGCGGCAAGGCCCAGGCGCGGCGGGGTGGCGAGGTTATACCAGAGCCAGTCGGCCTCGGCCACGTGGTCGGTGGCGGTATCGACGCGCACCAGCCAGGGTTCGATGGTCAGCTGGAAATGGCTGAAGGTGTGGGTCAGGCCGTCCAGCGCCTGGCTGCCGGCCAGGCTCAGGCCGTGCTGGTCGGCCAGGTCGTCGATCTGTTCGAGGTTGTCCAGCTCCGGCAGGCTCCACAGCCCGCCCCAGAGGCCGCTGGAAGGCCGCCGGTAAAGCAGGATGGCGCCTTCGTGGTTGGCCAGCAGCGGCATCAGCGTGCGCTTTTGCGGCAGCTCCTTGCGCGGCTTGGGCACCGGGTAGCGGATTTCCTGGCCGAGCAGGTGCGCCTCGCAACCGACCTTGAGCGGGCACAGCAGGCAACTGGGCTTGCTGCGGGTGCACAGGGTGGCGCCCAGGTCCATCATCGCCTGGGTGTAGTGATTTACCCGGCTGTGCGGGGTATAGCGCTCGGCGTTGGCCCATAGCATCTTGGCCACTTTCGGCTCGCCGGGGTAACCCTCTTGCGCGGTATAGCGGGCCAGCACGCGCTTGACGTTGCCGTCGAGGATCGGCGCACGCAGGCCCATGCTGATGCTGGCAATGGCGCCGGCGGTGGACAGGCCAATGCCCGGCAGGTCGGTGAGCTTCTCGACATCGCGGGGGAACTCGCCACCGTATTGCTCGACGACGATCTTCGCGGTCTTTTGCAGGTTGCGCGCCCGGGTGTAGTAACCCAGGCCCGTCCACAGGTGCAGCACTTCGTCCTCGGGGGCTTCGGCCAGGGCCTGGACCGTCGGCAGCGCCTGCATGAAACGGTCGAAGTAGTTGAGCACGGTGCTCACCTGGGTCTGCTGCAGCATGATCTCCGAAACCCACACCCGATACGGGGTGATGCCCTGTTGCCAGGGCAGGTCGTGGCGACCGTTACGGTCGTACCACTCCAGCACGGCGCTGGAAAACTGCTCGGGGCTCATCGCTTGAACAACCCCTTGAGCGCGTCCTTGAGCTCCGGGCTGACCTTGTCACCGAGCTTCTCGTCGATCTTCTCGCTGAGTTTTTCGCTGACCTTGTCGCCGGCAAGCTTGGCCGCGACCTTGCCCAGGCCGTCTTTATCCAGGCGGCAGGCCTTGGCACCCAGCTCCAGCGGGCCGCGGCAGCGCAGCGGCAGTTCGAGGCCGACATAGCGCTCGCCCACCTGGCAGGCCGGGTCGGGCATATCGCGCTTGTCGCCTTCGACGATCACGCCAATGCGGTAGTCCATGCCCAGCACGCGCAGGTCGAGATCGCCCTGGCCATTGACGGTCAGGCCGGGAATCCGCGCCTTGAGGTCAGGGTTGCTGGCCACGCCGTTACGCATTACCAGGCTGCCCTTGAGCTCCTGGAACGGGGTGTCCTTGCCGCGTGGTTCGCCGCTCAGCGTCTTGCGGTTGAGGGTGGCGATGGCCTGGCACAGCTGCTGCTCGAGGTTGGCGTTGACCAGGATGCCGTCGTTGATGACGAAGCTGGCGTTGCCGTTGAGGGTGTCGACCAGGGCCTTCTGGCTGTTGCCGGTGGCGGTCAGGTCGCTGTTCAGGGTCAGCAGGCCCTTGACCGGTGCAGTGCCGGTTTCGCTCTTGATGAAGTGCTCGACCGGTACCCGGTTGATGCGGGTGTTGAGGCCGATCTGCGGCACTGCCGGGCGCACGTCGAGGGTGCCCTTGCTTTCGAAGTCGCCGTTGTACAGGCCACCGCGCAGGGTTTCCAGAGTGATCAGGCCACCCTGGCCCTGGGCCTTGAGGTGGGCGTTTGCGATCGGCAGCTTGTCCAGGGTCAGCTGAGCAAAAGTCAGATCGGCTTGCAGGTCGACTTTGCGCAGGCGATCAACCGGCAGCAGCTTGTCGTTGCTCCAGGCCACCTGGGTTGGCGCGTCGGGCAGCGGCGTGGTGCCGGCACCGGCCAGGGCGCCAGCTTCTTTGCTCTGCACTTCGGCCTGGCGCGCGGCCTTGGCGCCTTTGGCCGCATCGCTCTTGGCCAGCAGGTAGCGGTCGGCGTCGAACTTGTCGGCCTTGAGCTGCACGCGCAGGGCTTGCTTGGCGAAGTCTTCGACGGCCAGGCGACCGCTGAAGGTGCTGTCGTCGAGTTTAATCGCCAGGTCTTCCAGGGCCAGGCTGTTCGGTGTGCCTTGCAAACGGGTGACCAGCTCGACTTTGCTCAGGGTGCTGGGGTCGGCCGAAACCGGCAGCGGGTGGCCGATGCTGTCGAGGAAGTTGCGCAGGTCGAACTGGGCAATCGACAGGCCGCCGCTCAGCTGTGGCGTTTTGTCGAGGTCGCGCAGGTTCAGCTCGCCAAGGGCGCGCAACTGGTTGGCCGAGAGCTTGAGGCCGTTCCATTCGGCGACGTTGGCTGCCAGATCAACCAGCAACTGGCCCTGGGCGGCGAAGGTCATGGTCTTGCCTTGCAGCGGTTCGCCCGAGGCTTCGCCGCTGAGCTTCATGTCTTCGAACTGGTAGCGCTTGAGCCGCCGATCGAAGCGCAGTTCGCCGTTAAGCTCGGTGCGCGCCTTGATCACCGGCTGGCCGGAGCTGAGGAAGGCGGTCATCTTCAGCGGGATGTTCACCCCTTCATGCACCGCGCCGGTGCTCAGCTGGATGCTTTCGGCGCCGAAGCTCTGGCCGCTGCGGGCATCGTTGTACTGCACGCGGGCGTTATTGACGGTCAGGCTGTCGATGTCGAGCTTGATCGGGCGCTCGCTGGCGCTGTCGGTGCTGGCTTGTGCGGCGGCGTCGGCAGGCGTGGTGCCGGCGCCTTCGGCCGGGGCCGGGGTAGCGGCAGGCAGGGGCTTGCCGATGTCTTCCCAGTTGCCGTGGCCTTTTTCGTCGCGGCTCAGGGTCAGGTTCAGGCCCTCGACGCGCACGTCGCTCATCTGCACTTCACGGCGCAGCAAGGGCAGCACGCGTACCGACAGGCCGAGCATCTGCAGGTCGGCAAACGGCACTTTCGGGTTGTTCAGGGTGGCGATGCTGGCTTCATGCAGCTCAAGGCCCAGCCACGGGAACAGGCTCCAGCCGATGTCGCCATTGAGCGTCAGCTCGACGTGGGCCTTGTCGCGTGCCAGCTGGCGAATCTCGTCTTTGTAGTCGTTGGGATCGAAGAGGTGGGTCAGGGCGAAGCCCAGAGCCACAATGATCAGCAACAACCCGAGAAGCACCAGCCCCAGGATTTTGCCGAACGCTTTCATGGGCGAGTCCTTGTAGTCCGATTTCTAAATTCAGCCGCAGAGTATAGCGCTGCGGTTATCACCGCTGGGTGATATGGGGCGAAGGTTTAGTCCTGCAAACGTGTCGGATTCGACAGCAGAGGGCCTGACAGTTCCTTGCCGGGGAGATCAGTTGTTGAACAAACGACGGTATCAGTTTGCGCTCAGTGGCCACGGCAAATGCTACTCTCTCGCCGCTCTCAGGCCCTGCTGCGGCTATTTGTCGCGCAAAAGGGCCGTTCGCCAATAAAAACGACCAGTTGCCAGAGGGCCAAGGTCGAGGGCGGTGAGCGCTTCATACCTACGAGGGGAACACAACAATGAGCAGCAGCATCACGGCCGGCGCCATAGCGAGCGCGCCCGGTTTCCTGTCCAAGGAGCGGATCATCGCCCGTCCGGGCTTCAACCGGTGGCTGGTGCCGCCAGCGGCCCTGGCCATTCACCTGTGCATCGGCATGGCCTACGGTTTTTCGGTGTTCTGGTTGCCGCTGTCGCAGGCCATCGGTATCAGTGCGCCGGTTGTCTGCTCGGAAGAAACCAACTTCCTGATGCGCATGTTTACCACCGGGTGTGACTGGCCGATCTCGATGCTCAGCTGGATCTACACGTTGTTCTTCGTCTTCCTCGGCTGTTCGGCGGCCATCTGGGGCGGCTGGCTGGAACACGCCGGGCCGCGCAAGGCCGGGGTGGTGTCGACCCTGTGCTGGTGCGGCGGCCTGTTGATTTCCGCTCTCGGCGTCTATACCCACCAGCTGTGGCTGATGTGGCTGGGCTCCGGGGTGATTGGCGGTATCGGCCTGGGGCTTGGTTACATTTCGCCGGTCTCGACCCTGATCAAGTGGTTCCCGGACAAACGCGGCATGGCCACCGGCATGGCGATCATGGGCTTTGGCGGCGGCGCCATGGTCGGTGCGCCGCTGGCGGCAGCCTTGATGAACCACTTTGCCACTCCCGGCGACGTCGGCGTCTGGCAGAGCTTCGTGGTGATGGCGCTGATCTACTTCGTGTTCATGCTCGGCGGCGCCCTGGCCTATCGCGTGCCGCCCACCGGCTGGAAACCTGGAGGCTGGTCCGCACCGCTGAAAAAAGCCAACAACGCGATGATCACTCATCGTCATGTGCACGTCAGTGTGGCATGGAAAACTCCGCAGTTTGTGCTGATCTGGCTGGTTTTGTGCCTGAACGTGTCGGCGGGTATCGGCATTCTCGGCATGGCCTCGCCGCTGTTGCAGGAAGTCTTTGCCGGCAAGTTGCTGGGCAATGACCTGGGCTTCAGTCAGCTCAACACTGCGCAACTGGGCCAGATCGCGGCGATTGCAGCAGGTTTTACCGGCTTGCTCAGCCTGTTCAACATTGGCGGGCGCTTCTTCTGGGCGTCGTTCTCCGACTATATCGGGCGCAAGAACACCTATTTCGCCTTCTTCGCCCTGGGCGTGGCCCTGTATGCGCTGGTGCCGAACATGGGCCATCTGGGCAACATCGCCCTGTTCGTGGCGGCGTTCTGCATCATCCTGTCGATGTATGGCGGTGGCTTTGCGACGGTGCCGGCGTACCTGGCCGACCTGTTCGGCACGCAGATGGTCGGCGCCATTCACGGTCGCCTGCTGACCGCCTGGGCCGCAGCCGGGGTGCTGGGGCCGGTGCTGATCACCTACCTGCGCGAGTACCAGCTGGAACTGGGCGTGCCGCGGGCGGCGGCCTATGACATCACCCTGTACATCCTCGCCGGGTTGCTGGTGCTGGGCTTTGTCTGCAATGCGCTGGTACGGCCGGTGGCCGACAAGTACTTCATGACCGATGCCGAGCTTGCTGCCGAGCGGGCCCTGAGCCATGACCAGGGCAGCGCCAGCGAGCGCGCGCTGGAGTGGCAGGCTGATCCGGCCAGCAGGCCGCTGGTGCTGGCGGCCTGGCTGGTGGTTGTGGTGCCGCTGGCCTGGGGGATCTGGGTGACGCTGCAGAAGACGGCGGTGTTGTTCAATTAGGCCTGCTGCGCAGGCCATCGCCGGCAAGGCCGGCTCCCACAAGATCTTCATGCACTGACCCTTGTGGGAGCTGGCTTTGCCAGCGATGGGCCGTACAGCGGCCCGACTAAATTCCCTGCCACGCGTCATCTGCGTTTCAAGCCGGGCGCTTCTGGGCCTATAATGATCACCTTTTTCGCCCAATGATTTTGCGGAGCTGGTGATGGTCGAACGTAAGGCTTCCGTCGAGCGCAATACTCTGGAGACCCAGATCAAGGCCTCGATCAACCTGGATGGCAGCGGCAAGGCCCGATTCGATATCGGTGTGCCTTTCCTTGAACATATGCTCGACCAGATCGCCCGACATGGGCTGATCGACCTCGATATCGAGTGCAAGGGCGACCTGCATATCGACGATCACCATACCGTCGAAGACGTCGGTATCACCCTGGGCCAGGCCTTCAACCAGGCCATCGGCGACAAGAAGGGCATCCGCCGCTACGGCCATGCCTACGTGCCGCTGGACGAAGCGCTGTCGCGGGTGGTCATCGACTTCTCCGGCCGCCCGGGCCTGCAGATGCACGTACCGTATACCCGCGCGTCGGTCGGTGGCTTCGATGTCGACCTGTTCCAGGAGTTCTTCCAGGGCTTCGTCAACCACGCCAACGTCACCCTGCACATCGACAACCTGCGTGGGCACAACACCCACCACCAGATCGAGACCGTGTTCAAGGCCTTCGGCCGCGCGCTGCGCATGGCCATCGAGCTGGATGAGCGCATGGCCGGGCAGATGCCATCGACCAAGGGTTGCCTGTAATGCAGACGGTTGCCGTTATCGACTATGGCATGGGTAACCTGCACTCGGTGGCCAAGGCCCTCGAGCACGTAGGCGCCGGCAAGGTCCTGATCACCAGCGACGCCGACGTGATTCGCGAAGCGGATCGCGTGGTGTTCCCGGGCGTCGGCGCGATCCGCGATTGCATGGCTGAAATCCGCCGCCTGGGCTTCGACAGCCTGGTGCGTGAAGTCAGCCAGGACCGTCCGTTCCTTGGCATCTGCGTTGGCATGCAAGCCTTGCTCGATCACAGCGAAGAGAACGACGGCGTCGACTGCATCGGCCTGTTCCCGGGCAATGTGCGCTTCTTCGGCAAAGACCTGCACGAAGACGGCGAGCACCTGAAGGTGCCGCACATGGGCTGGAACGAAGTCGTCCAGAGCATCGACCACCCGCTGTGGCACAACATCCCCGAGCGTGCGCGCTTCTACTTCGTGCACAGCTACTACATCACCGCCGGCAAGCCGGGCCAGGTGGTGGGTAGCGGTCACTACGGCGTCGACTTTGCCGCAGCGCTGGCCGAAGGCTCGCGCTTTGCCGTGCAGTTCCACCCGGAGAAGAGCCATACCCATGGCCTGCAGCTGCTGCAGAACTTCGCCGCCTGGGACGGGCGCTGGTAATGGGCAAGTCCAGGGCCAAGCCGCCGATCCTCACACTGGCGCCGGAACAGGAACGCGAAGCGCTCGATACCCTCAAGCGCTTTCTCGAAGACCGTTTCGAGCTGCAGCTGGGGTCGTTCGAGGTGGCCGAGGTCCTGGAGCTGTTCACCAAAGAGATTGCCCCGCACTACTACAACAGGGCGATTTTCGATGTGCAGAACCACCTCAAGGAACGGTTCGAAAGCATTGAAAGCGACCTGTGGGCGCTCGAGAAGAACTGACTTTTCGAGCATCACTGTTTACCGAATAGACAGGTTTTGCAGATGCTGATTATCCCCGCTATCGATCTCAAGGACGGTGCTTGCGTACGCCTGCGCCAGGGCCGCATGGAAGACTCCACGGTATTCTCCGACGACCCGGTGAGCATGGCCGCCAAATGGGTTGAAGGGGGCTGCCGCCGGCTGCATCTGGTTGACCTCAACGGCGCCTTCGAAGGCCAGCCGGTCAACGGTGAAGTGGTCACCGCGATTGCCAAGCGCTACCCGACCCTGCCGATCCAGATCGGTGGCGGCATCCGTTCGCTGGAAACCATCGAGCACTACGTCAAGGCCGGCGTCAGCTACGTGATCATCGGTACCAAGGCGGTCAAGGAGCCAGAGTTCGTTGCCGAAGCCTGCCGCGCCTTCCCGGGCAAAGTGATCGTGGGCCTGGATGCCAAAGACGGCTTCGTCGCCACCGACGGCTGGGCTGAAGTCAGCTCGGTGCAGGTCATCGACCTGGCCAAGCGTTTCGAAGCCGACGGCGTCTCGGCCATCGTCTACACCGACATCGCCAAAGACGGCATGATGCAGGGCTGCAACGTGCCGTTCACCGCAGCTCTGGCCGCTGCCACCAAGATCCCGGTAATCGCCTCCGGCGGTATCCACAACCTCGGTGATATCAAGGCCCTGCTCGACGCCAAGGCGCCGGGCATTATCGGTGCGATCACCGGCCGCGCCATCTACGAAGGCACCCTGGATGTCGCCGAGGCGCAAGCCTTCTGTGACGCCTATTCGGTTAGCTCCAAGTCTTAAGCTGCAAGCTGCAAGTTTAAAGCGCGACCGAGTCGCCCTTTCTTGCAGCTTGAAGCTTGAAGCTTGCAACTCGAGGACTACCTATGGCTTTAGCCAAACGCATAATTCCCTGCCTCGACGTCGACAACGGCCGGGTGGTCAAGGGCGTCAAGTTCGAGAACATCCGCGATGCCGGCGACCCGGTGGAAATCGCCCGGCGCTACGATGAACAGGGTGCTGACGAGATTACTTTCCTCGACATCACCGCCAGCGTCGATGGCCGTGACACCACCCTGCATACCGTCGAGCGCATGGCCAGCCAGGTGTTTATCCCGCTGACCGTAGGCGGCGGCGTGCGTAGCGTGCAGGACATCCGCAACCTGCTCAATGCCGGTGCCGACAAGGTCTCGATCAACACCGCCGCGGTGTTCAACCCGGAGTTCGTTGGCGAAGCTGCCGCGCACTTCGGTTCGCAGTGCATCGTGGTAGCCATTGATGCCAAGAAGGTCTCAGGCCCGGGTGAAACCCCGCGCTGGGAGATCTTCACCCACGGCGGACGCAAGCCTACCGGCCTGGACGCAGTGGAGTGGGCGAAGAAGATGGAAGGCCTGGGGGCCGGCGAGATCCTGCTGACCAGCATGGACCAGGACGGCATGAAGAATGGCTTTGACCTGGGTGTAACCCGGGCCATCAGCGATGCCTTGGGTATTCCGGTGATTGCTTCCGGAGGTGTGGGTAACCTGCAGCACCTGGCCGACGGGATTATCGAAGGTCATGCCAGCGCAGTGCTGGCGGCGAGTATCTTCCACTTCGGTGAGTACACGGTGCCTGAGGCCAAGGCGTTCATGGCCAGGCAGGGTATCGTCGTTCGCTGAGGCTTTGTGGGAGCCGGCGTTGCCGGCGATGCTATCAGCGCGGTGTCCTGTGCACCGCGTCGTCTGCATCGCTGGCAACGCCAGCTCCCACAAGTGCCCCGCGATAGCGTTCAACCCAGGTTCTTGCCCAGCAGCGCGTGGTACAGCTCGCTGTCACCGAGAATCCCCACCACGGTATTGCCTTCCTGAAGCACCAGCTTGTTGCCGGTCTGGTAACGGATCTGCAGGGCTTCGCGCATGCCGATTTTGGCATCGACCAGGGTCGGTTTGCGGCCCAGGCCTTCCACGGCTTGACCCGGTGCCCAGTTCTGCAGGTCCATGCCGTTGGCACCCTGGCGCGCACCCTTGATGGTGTTGCCTTCGGCCAGGTCGAGCCAGGAATCACCGCCCGGGTCCAGGCACACCGAACCGTTGATGCGCTTGCACTTGTCCAGGGTGCGCATCAGGCTGCGGCCACAGAGCACGTTGAGCGGGTTAGTGTGGGCGACGAAGGTGCGCACGTAATCGTCGGCCGGGTTGAGGACGATCTCTTCCGGCTTGCTGTACTGGATGATCTTGCCGTCTTTCATGATCGCAATGCGGCTGCCGAGCTTCAGTGCCTCGTCCAGGTCGTGGCTGACGAAGACGATGGTCTTGTTCAGCTTGCGTTGCAGTTCCAGCAGCTCGTCCTGCAGGCCTTGCCGGATCAGCGGGTCGAGGGCCGAGAAGGGTTCGTCCATCAGCAGGATGTCGGCATCCATGGCCAGCGCCCGGGCCAGGCCGACCCGTTGCTGCATGCCGCCTGACAACTCGTCAGGCTTCTTGTTGCGCCACTGGGTCAGGCCCACCAGCTCGAGTTTCTCGTCGACCAGCTTGCGCCGTTCCTTCTCTGGGCGGCCCTGCATTTCCAGGCCGAAGCTGATGTTCTCGCGCACCGTCAACCAGGGCATCAGGGCGAACTTCTGGAACACCATGGCGATGCGCTTGGTGCGCATCATCTTCAGTTCCACCGGGGTGCAGTGGGCGATGTCGATATGCGAGCCTTCATGCTCGACGAACAGCTTGCCGCGGCTGACGGTGTTGAGGCCGTTGATGCAACGCAGCAGGCTGGATTTGCCTGAACCGGACAGGCCCATCAATACGCAGATCTCGCCCTTGTTGATGTCCAGGTTGGCTTTTTCGACCCCGACCACCAGGCCGGTCTGCTTCAGGATCTGTTCGCGTGAAAGGCCCTGATCGAGCAGGCTCAGGGCCTCGCGCGGTCGGCTGGAGAAGATAACGTCTACGTCTTCGAAGCGAATAATGCTCATGCTTCACTCCTTACCGGCGCGTCGGGTTGTTTGCAGATACGGTCGAGCATGATCGCCAGCAACACGATCGCCAGACCCGCTTCGAAGCCCAGAGCGATATCGGCAGTGTTCAATGCGTTGACCACGGGTTTGCCCAGGCCATCGGCACCCACCAGCGCGGCAATCACCACCATCGACAGCGACAGCATGATGCATTGGGTGACGCCGGCGGCGATGCTCGGCATGGCGTGGGGCAGTTCGATGCGCGACAGCAGCTGGCGGCGTGAGCAACCGAAGGCCTTGCCGGCGTCGAGCAGTTCCTGGGGTACATCACAGATACCCAGGTAGGTCAGGCGGATTGGCGCAGCGATGGCGAACACCACCGTCGAGATCAGTCCGGGGACCACCCCCAGACCGAACAGGGTCAGGGTCGGGATCAGGTAAACGAAGGTAGGTACCGTCTGCATCAGGTCGAGGACCGGGCGCATGGCGGTGTAGAACATCGGTTTGTGTGCGGCGAGGATGCCCAGCGGCACGCCGATGGCCACGCAGACCAGGGTGGCAAACAGCACCTGGGCCAGGGTCTCCATGGTCTCCTGCCAGTAGCCGAGGTTGAGGATCAGCAGGAATGACAGTACGCAGAATGCGGTCAGCGCCCATTTGCGCTGGATCAGGTGCGCGATCACTGCAACCAGGCCGATCAGGACGAAGGGATTGAACCAGGTCAGTGCCCCGGTCACGCCATGAATCATATATTCCAGTGCTGCCGCGAAGGCATCGAAGTAGTTGGCGCCGTGTTGCGTCAACCATTCAACGAAGCCTGCGATGTACTGGCCCAGAGGGAGTTTTTCATCGATCAGCATGATAGCGAGCGTCCACCTGCAAAAGTTTGAAGACAGCCTGCGGCGGGGCCAGCCCGCCGCAGGCAGTGCTTACTGCGTGAGTTTGGCTTTGGCTGCCTCCAGGCCAGGCTTGCCGTCAACGGTGGTAACCCCGGCCAGCCAGGTGTCGAGCACCTGCGGGTTCTTCTTCAGCCAGGCCTTGGCTGCAGCGTCGGGTTTCATCTTGTCGTCCAGGACGTTGCCCATCAGGGTGCTTTCCATGTCGAGGGTAAAGGACAGGTTCTTCAGCAACTGGCCGACGTTGCTGCATTCCTGCACATAGCCCTTGCGGGTGTTGGTGAGGACGGTGGCCTTGCCATATTCGGGGCCGAAGAAGTCATCGCCGCCGTCCAGGTATTTCATTTTGAAGCGGGTGTTCATCGGGTGTGGTTCCCAGCCCAGGAACACCACATCGGTGCCGCGGCGGGCGGCGCGATCAACCTGCGAGAGCATGCCGGCCTCGCTGGATTCGACCACCTTGAAGCCGGCGTCCTTGAGGCCGAAGGCGTTCTTGTCGATCATGCTCTGGATGGTGCGGTTGCCGTCGTTACCCGGCTCGATGCCGTAGATCTTGCCGTCCAGTTCCTTCTTGAACTTGGCAATGTCGGCGAAGTTCTTCAGGCCCTTGTCATACAGCGCCTGGGGCACGGCCAGGGTGTACTTGGCGTTCTCCAGGTTGGCCCGTACGGTTTCCACGGTGCCGGCATCACGGTACTGCTTGATGTCGTTTTCCATGGTCGGCATCCAGTTGCCGAGGAACACGTCCATGTTCTTGCCATCGGCCAGCGACTTGTAGGTCACCGGTACCGAAATCATCGTGGTCTTGGTCTTGTAGCCCAGCGACTGGAGCACGACGCTGGTGACCGCGGTGGTCACGGTGATGTCGGTCCAGCCGACATCGGAGAAGTTGACGGTCTGGCACTGCTCGGGCTCGGCGGCCTGGGCCAGCACCGGCAGACTCAGCACTGCGGCCAGCAATAGCGAGGGTGAACCTTTCATTCGATGGACTCCTGGGTTTTTTTCTCGGATGTCCCACGGGACCGCCGTGCTTTATGGTTTGCATTCGGTCGGGCCTGACTATCGGGCGATAGCGGGACGGCTGCCGTGCAATCGAGTCGATACCGATCATCTAACAGCGAAAATCAAACGCCTACAGGGTGCGTCGTATCCAGTACAGACAGGGTCGCATCCAGTGTCGATGAGGTCGTTTACAGCTTTATCCCACCCTGTAAACGCAGTTTCGGCACCTCTGCACCGCAAAAAAACGGCGCACAAGCGCGGCTGACAGCTGGCGGCGTTGCTGGGCAAGAACGCGTCGGTTGCAGACGTCAGAGGTCCTGGCAAAAGCCTGATGATGCGCGGAATCGGCGGATTGCCGCCTAATCAGCGTAGCAGTTGCGGCGCCCTTGGCTTGGGCTGCGGGGCTGCACATTCAGGCTGTACATTCAGGAGGTAGGTGGCATGGCCATCAGTGTGTTCGACCTGTTCAAGATCGGCGTTGGCCCATCCAGTTCCCATACCGTCGGGCCCATGCGCGCCGCAGCACTGTTCGTCCAGGGCCTGCGCGAGCGCGGCGAGCTTGCGCAGGTGCGGCGCATCGAAGTACGCCTGTACGGCTCGCTGTCGGCCACCGGTATTGGCCATGGCAGCGACAACGCGGTGATCATGGGCTTGATGGGTGAATGGCCGGACGCCATCGACCCCTCGCAGATTGGCCCACGCATCAACGCCCTGCGCGAAACAGACACCTTGCTGCTCGACGGCCGGTTCGAGGTCGGCTTCGTCTGGGCCCGCGACATGCTGCTGCTCGACGAGAACCTGCCGTATCACCCCAACGCCATGACCCTGACCGCCGAAGGCGCCGCTGGCGAGCTGCACCGCGATACCTATTACTCGGTGGGCGGCGGCTTTGTCGTCGATGCAGCCCAGGCTGCCAGCGGCGTGCTGGACGCCGACAACACCGTGTTGCCCTACGATTTCAACAGTGCCGTGGAACTGCTTGAGTTGTGCAAGCAAAACGACCTGCGGGTGTCGCAATTGATGCTGGAAAACGAAAAGGTCTGGCGCAGCGAGGCAGAGATTCGCGCCGGGCTTTTGAAGCTGTGGCATGCCATGCAGGCCTGTGTCGAAAACGGCCTCAAGTACGAAGGCGTCCTGCCTGGCGGGCTCAATGTGAAACGCCGCGCGGCCAAGTTGCACCGCAGCCTGCAGGAGCTGAACAAGCCCAACGTGATCGGCTCGACCCTGAGCGCCATGGAGTGGGTCAACCTCTATGCCCTGGCGGTCAACGAAGAGAACGCCGCCGGCGGGCGCATGGTCACCGCGCCGACCAATGGCGCGGCGGGGATCATTCCGGCGGTGCTGCACTATTACATGCGTTTTAGCGACGAAGTCAGCGAGGCCAATGTCGTCGACTTCTTCCTCGGTGCTGCAGCGGTGGGCATCCTGTGCAAGAAGAACGCTTCGATCTCCGGTGCCGAAGTCGGTTGCCAGGGTGAAGTCGGTTCGGCCTGTGCCATGGCTGCGGCCGGTCTTGCCGAAGTGCTCGGGGCCACCCCTGGGCAACTGGAAAACGCCGCCGAGATTGGTCTTGAGCACAACCTCGGGCTGACCTGCGACCCGGTCGGCGGGCTGGTGCAGGTGCCGTGCATCGAGCGCAATGCGATTGCCGCGGTCAAGGCGATCAATGCGGCGCAGATGGCCCTGCGCGGTGATGGCGAGCATTTCATCTCCCTCGACCGGGTGATCCGCACCATGCGCGATACCGGCGCCGATATGCACGACAAGTACAAGGAAACTTCGCGCGGTGGCCTGGCGGTCAGCGCCATTGAATGTTGAAACGTTGAGGTGGCCTGCGCCGTTTTCGTTCGCCCTTGGCCTGCGCGCTGCCTTTTGGCGCGCTGGCCCATCTCACCTCAAGTAACCCGCTGTTACCCCGGCGCCTGACGCCTTGGGTGACAGTTGCCCATGTCGTTTCTGGGCATCCTTCACACAAGTGCTACCGAATTGCTCACGCGTCCTACAGACCGGCACTAGGTCGGTCGTTTGCGTTTATAAGCGTGCCTGGGAACAAGGGCTGTATAGACGCTGCGCGACGTCGTTTTTGGGTTTTATTGAATGGCCATTCAATTTCAGGCATGGCAATTGCGTTGTGATTGGCAAAGCCCCTGCATCCGAATCGGGGCCGTGACAAAAAAGCCCGTGCCTGCCTGAGGCACAACCTGCATTGTGTGAGGAGATACCGCGATGACGTCGTACAACTCCGGGACCCCAACCCAGAACCGCACGCCCCAATCCATCGGCTTTCTGCTGCTGGACAATTTCACGCTGATTTCCCTGGCTTCCGCTGTTGAGCCGCTGCGCATGGCCAACCAGCTGTCCGGCCGCGAGCTGTACCGCTGGAGCACCTTGAGCGTGGACGGCGGCCAGGTGTGGGCCAGCGACGGCTTGCAGATCACCCCCGATGCAGCAATGCACAAGGCACCGGCCATGGACACCGTGATTGTCTGCGGCGGCATTGGCATCCAGCGCACCGTGACCCGCGAGCACGTCACCTGGCTGCAAAGCCAGGCGCGTCAGTCCCGTCGCCTGGGTGCGGTGTGCACCGGCAGCTGGGCCCTGGCCTGTGCCGGTCTGCTCGATGGCTTCGATTGCAGCGTGCACTGGGAATGCCTGGCGGCGATGCAGGAAGCCTTCCCGCGGGTGAGCATGAGTACCCGTTTGTTCACCCTCGACCGTAACCGCTTCACCAGCTCTGGCGGTACTGCGCCGCTGGACATGATGCTGCACCTGATCAGCCGTGATCATGGCCGCGAGCTGTCGGCGGCGATCTCCGAGATGTTCGTCTACGAGCGCATCCGCAACGAACAGGATCACCAGCGCGTGCCGCTCAAGCACATGCTTGGCACCAACCAGCCGAAGCTGCAGGAAATCGTCGCGCTGATGGAGGCCAACCTGGAAGAGCCGATCGATCTGGACGAACTCGCGGTTTATGTGGCGGTGTCGCGGCGCCAGCTCGAGCGCCTGTTCCAGAAGTACCTGCACTGCTCGCCATCGCGCTACTACCTGAAGCTGCGCCTGATTCGCGCCCGGCAATTGCTCAAGCAGACGCCGATGTCGATCATCGAAGTGGCTTCGGTGTGCGGCTTTGTCTCTACGCCGCATTTCTCCAAGTGCTACCGCGAGTACTTCGGTATTCCGCCGCGTGACGAGCGTGTGGGCTCCAACACTGCGCAGCAGGTGGCGATGATGCCGATCCCGCAGGCGCTGGTGCTGTCGCCGCTGGCCGGGCCGATGTCGGCATTGAGCCAGGCGCGTAACGAGTCGACGTTTGCCAGTGTGAGGCTCTGATTCCGAGCTGAATCAATCGCTGGCAAGCCAGCTCCCACAGGTCCGGTGCATGCCGATCCTGTGGGAGCTGGCTTGCCAGCGATGGGGTCAGCCGCGATTGCTGTTGAACTGCGCCAACGCCGGCAACAGCTGCTTTTCGATGGCCTGGCGCACGGCGGGCAGAATGGTCGCATTGCCTCTGTACATCTGCTCGACCATGCCCTTTAACGCTTTGGCCCGGGGCTCATTCAAACCGCGCACTGCACAGTCGCAGGCCTGCTCGGCACTGGCATCTGTCGGCATCTCGAAACCCAGCGCGCGCAGCTGGCCCAGCAGGTCGTCCTGATCAATCAAATCCGCATGCATCATGGCTGTTGTCCTTGTTTGCAGGTGTGATCGTCTTCGATTCTGTGGGCGCCGAGGCACTGCGGCAAGGGCAGATTGTCGCAATGGCCGCTTTACCTAAGCACAGGTCGTTTTCGGGCAAATCGACGGGGAGGGGAGGCTGCACACTGGGGCCATGCACAGAAAAGGAAGGTTTGGTCACCCTCCGCTTGAAGCATGTTCATGCTCGCTCTTGGCCCCGGTTGCTTCACGGCTTGCCGGGGTTATTTTTTGCCTTTGGATCGGTGCTGGATTCATCGCTGGCAAGCCAGCTCCCACAGGGATCACCGCCGCTTCTGTGGGAGCTGGCTTGCCAGCGATAGGGCGATTACGTTGGCAACCCGATCACCCGGCCAACAAACTCGGCCGCCGGCAGATCAACCTGCTCATCCACGATCCCCTGCAACCGCTCCATCACCCCGGGCGCAAACGGCGCCGACCTTGGTCCCGCCAGGTCCACATGCAACAGCATCTGCTCACTGGCCGCCAACGCCTCGTCAAAGCCTTCGCGATGCAGGCTGTGATACAGGTGCAGGCGCTTGCGGTCGAAGCCGATGATCTGGGTCTGCACCCACACCTGGGTACCGAGCTTCACTTCGTGCAGGTAGTTGAGGTGGCACTCCAGGGTGAACAGCGAGTTGCCGCTGGCGCTGCGGTTGTCGCTGTCCAGGCCGATGCGATCCATGAAGGCGTCGGTGGCGTAGCTGAAGATCAGCAGGTAGAAGGCATCGCGCAGATGCCCGTTGTAGTCGACCCAGTCCGCCTGGACCGGGGTTTGGTAGGTGATCAATGCGGGCATCGCTGCACTCCGGTCAGTCGCTGAAGGCCATGCCGTGCTTGGCCTTGGTGGTTTTTACCGCATCCAGCACGGCCAGCAGGCAATCATCGCGATAGCGCTCCAGCGAGCTGATGCTGCGTTCGCCCAGTTGTTCGCTGGTGCCCTCGACCACGGCGTCGATCAGCCCGTCGGTCAGCTGCGGCGCTGGCAGGTAAGTCCAGGGCAGTTGCAGCGCCGGGCCGAACTGGGCCATGAAGTGGCGCATTCCGGCATCGCCACCGGCCAGGGTATAGGTAAGGAAGGTGCCCATGAACGACCAGCGCAAACCCGCACCGAAACGAATGGCGTCGTCGATTTCACCGGTGGTTGCCACGCCGTCGTTGACCAGGTGCAGAGCCTCGCGCCAGAGCGCTTCGAGCAGGCGGTCGGCGATAAAGCCGGGCACTTCCTTGCGCACGTGCAAGGGGCGCATGCCGAGGCTGGTGTAGACGGTTTTTGCCGCTTCGATTGCCTCGGGCGCGGTCTTGTTGCTGCCGACGATTTCCACCAGCGGCAGCAGGTACACCGGGTTGAACGGGTGGCCGACCACGCAGCGCTCGGGATGGGTCGAGGACTCGTAGAATTCGCTGGGCAACAGCCCCGAAGTGCTGGAACCGATCAGCGCGTTGGGCTTGGCCGCAGCGCTGATCTTGCTGTGCAGGTCAAGCTTGAGGTCCAGGCGCTCGGGTGCGCTTTCCTGGATGAAATCGGCATCGCGCACGCATTCCTCGATAGTTGCCACAAAGCGCAGGCGCTGCTGTGATGCGCCGGGCGCCAGGCCCTGTTTCTCCAGGGCTGGCCAGGCGTTGGCGATACGCTTGCGCAAGGCCGCTTCGGCGCCGGGAGCCGGGTCCCAGGCTACCACGTCCAGGCCATGGGCCAGGGCGCGGGCCACCCAGCCGCTGCCGATTACGCCGCTGCCCAGGGCTGCAAAGGTCTTGATCTCGGTGATAAAGCTCATCGGTTTCTCCAGCAATCAGCGACGGGTCAGGTTCATTTTGGCGCGGCCTTCGGCAGGGGTGAGTACCCGTGCGCCGAGGCGGCTTAGAATCTCGCTGGCGCGCTCGACCAACTGGCCATTGCTGGCCAGCACGCCCTTGTCCAGGTACAGGTTGTCTTCCAGGCCGACCCGCACGTTGCCGCCCAGCAGCACCGCTTGTGCGGCCATCGGCATCTGCATGCGGCCGATGCCGAAGCCGGCCCAGGTCACGCCCGCTGGCAGGTTGTCGACCATGGCTTTCATGGTGGTGGTATCGGCCGGGGCGCCCCAGGGAATGCCCAGGCACAGCTGGAACAATGGGTCGTCGAGCAGGCCTTCCTTGATCATCTGTTTGGCAAACCACAGGTGACCGGTGTCGAAGATTTCCAGCTCGGCTTTGACCCCGAGTTCAGTGATGCGCTTGGCGCCAGCGCGTAGTTGCGCCGGGGTCGAGACGTAGATGCTGTTGCCGTCACCGAAGTTGAGGGTGCCGCAGTCCAGGGTGCAGATTTCCGGCAGCAGCGCCTCGACGTGGGCCAGGCGCTCCAGCGGGCCGATCAGGTCGGTGCCGGTACCAAATTCCAGTGGGGTCTCGCCCGGGCCGATCTCCAGGTCGCCGCCCATGCCGGCGGTGAGGTTGACGATGATGTCGACGTCCGCTTCGCGGATGCGCTCCATCACTTCCCGGTACAAGGCGACGTCGCGGCTGAAGCGGCCGGTTTGTGGATCACGGACGTGACAGTGGACGACTGTTGCGCCGGCTTTGGCGGCCTCTACCGCGGCTTCGGCGATCTGTTTCGGGGTCACCGGGACCAGGTGGCTCTTGCTGGCGGTGTCGCCGGCGCCGGTCAGGGCGCAGGTGATGATGACGTCGTGGTTCATGTGCGGTTTCCTTCGGGCGAGTTGGGGCCGTCGCGGGGTAAGCCCGCTCCCACAGATGACCATTTCCTCTGTGGGAGCGGGCATGCCCCGCGATGGGGGTTGTCAGTTAGCGGTCAGTTGCAGGTTTTCGGCGGCCGGCCTGCCGTCAAACGTGGTCACCCCTTCAAGCCAGCGTTTCTGGTCTTGTGGATGATCCTTGAGCCACTGGCGGGCGGACTCCAGCGCGTCCTTGTGGTCAAGCAGCGGTTGCATCATGCGGCTCTCGTCTTCGGCGCTGAAGGTCAGGTTGCTCAGCAGCTGGTTGACGTTCGGGCAGCGCTCGGCGTAATCCGGGGCGGTAACGGTCCACACCGAGGCGCGGCCTTCGTCCGGGCCCAGGGCGCCCTCGCTGCCGCCGAGGTAGGCCATGTCGATGTTGACGTTCATCGGGTGCGGCGCCCAACCGAAGAACACCACCGCCTCCTTGCGCCGCACAGCGCGGTCGACGGCAGCGAGCATGCCGGCCTCGCTGGATTCGACCAACTGGAACTTGCCCAGGCCGAACTGGTTCTTGCTGATCATCGCCTTGATCTGGGTGTTGGCGCCGGAGCCTGGCTCGATGCCGTAGATCTTGCCGCCAAGCTCCTTCTCGAACTTGGCGATGTCAGCAAAGGTTTTCAGGCCCTTGTCGGCCAGGTACTTGGGCACGGCGAGGGTCGCGCGGGCGTCGTCGAGGCTCGGCTGGTCGAGGACCTTGACCTGTTTGGCGTCGATGAACGGGGTGATGGTCTGGGTCATGATCGGGTTCCAGTAGCCGAGGAACATGTCCAGGCGCTGGTCGCGGATACCGGCGAAAATGATCTGTTGCGAGGCACTGGTCTGCTTGGTCTTGTAGCCCAGGCCATCGAGCAGGACCTGGGTCATGGCGCTGGTGGCCATCACATCGGTCCAGTTCACCACGCCAAGGCGCACGTTCTTGCAGGCCGCCGGTTCTGCGGCGATTACGTTGGTGCTGAGGATTGCGGTACCGACGAGCATCAGCAGGCTACGGCTGATCATTCTGTTCATGGTGGCTCCTCCAACGGCAGTTCTAATTGTTATAGGGGGCGGCCTCTGCGTGCCGTGTGATCAAACTACGCGGGTACCCTGGGCAAAAATCGCACTGTGGCGACCGGCACTTGCACAGTGGCGACCAGCGCGCTATTAACCCTGCATCCGTGGCCGTCGAGTTGTCGCTATGCCCCAGGATTTCTATTTCTTGCTGTTGCCCGGTTTCTCCGCCATTGGCTTCATTTCCGCGGTAGAGCCGTTGCGGGTGGCCAACCGCTTTCGCGGCGAGTTGTACCGCTGGCAGGTGCTGAGTATGGATGGCGGTGCGGTGCCGGCCAGCAACGGCATGTCGGTGAATGCCGACGCCGCGCTGCAGCCGCTGGGCAAAGGCGCGACCCTGCTGGTGGTGGCCGGTTTCGAGCCACTGCGCAGCTTCGGCCCGGTCCTGCAGCACTGGTTGCGCAAGCTCGATCACGAGGGCGTGGTGTTGGGTGGCATCGACACCGGCACCGTGGTGCTGGCCGAGGCTGGGCTGCTCGACGGCCACCGGGTGACCCTGCACTGGGAAGCGCTGGAAGCCTTCAAGGAAAGTTACCCGCAGTTGCAGGCAACCCAGGAGCTGTTCGAAGTAGATCGCCGACGTATCACTTCGGCGGGTGGTACTGCGTCGATCGACCTGATGCTCGACCTGATCGCCCAGGCCCACGGCCCGGAGCTGGCGATCCAGGTGTCGGAGCAGTTCGTGCTCGGCCGTATCCGCCCGCGCCAGGATCACCAGCGCATGCAGATCGCCTCACGCTATGGGATCAGTAACAAGAAACTGGTGCAGGTGATCGGCGAGATGGAGCGCAACACCGAGCAACCGCTCAATACCCTGGTGCTGGCCGAGTCGGTGCAGATCACCCGGCGCCAACTGGAGCGGTTGTTTCGCCTGTACCTGCACGACACCCCCAGTGGTTTCTACCTGCGCCTGCGCCTGGACAAGGCCCGGCAACTGCTGCGCCAGACCGACCTCAGCGTACTGGAGGTGAGCATCGCCTGCGGGTTCGAGTCATCGTCCTACTTCACCCGCTGCTACCGCGCGCGCTTTAACAGCTGCCCGCGCGATGATCGCGTCCAGGTTACCGCCAAACCCGCACTCAGCGTGCCTTGAGCAGCACCGCGCAGGCGCACTTGTAGGCTTCGTGCTGGTACTTGTTGAGCCCGGCGGGCAGCTCGATGGCGTGCTTCTTGGCCTGGGCGCTGACGGTTTGCGGCGACAGCAGCTGTACTTCGCAGCCGTCGAGCAACTGCAGGATGCCTTCGATCTTGAAGGTGGTCGGGCCGCCGGCGAATTCGCCTTTCTTGCTGCGCTTCTTGATCGCCAGGTGGGTAATGGCGTTGTCACTGAAGAATTGCCGCGCCTGGCGGGCGAAGGCCTTGACGTTGTCCGCCAGGTCATCGTCTTCCAGGGCGATCTTCTTGGTACCCAGGGCCAGGTGCGCCGGGGCGCCAGCTTCGAGGGTGGCGACCGCGAGCAGGGCTTCGCTGCCCTTGATTTCGATTCCGCAGACTTTCATTCATACCTCAGGACAGGGGTTATTGCAGGCCGAGCGATTGCAGGTACTCCGAGCGATCGTCGCTGCGCTGGGCCAGGCAGGTGTTCTGCGCGGTTTCGAAGGCTTTGCTGCCGGGCTTGACGTCAAAGGTCTCGACCTTGCAATCGGCATCGCGCAGTTGCTTCCAGATGGCTTCGGCGTCACGCAGGCGCTTGCTCAGGTCGGCAACCTTGGCGTCCTGGCCTTCGTACTGCTCGCCGATGCGTTGCAGCAGGTCATCGAAAGCGGCATTGAGTTCGCGTTCAGCGGTGGTGCGGCTGTATTGAGCGCATTCATAGCTTTGCTGGTCGGTTTCGACGTTGTCGCACGGGGTGCTTTCGTCGTCCTCGGCATAGGCGCCGAATGCCAGCAATACCAGGGCCAGCCCTACCATCGTTCTCATCTGCGACATCCTCCGGAAGCTTCGCGAACATGGGCGCCGATTCTCGCTCAGCGCCGCAGCAAAGAACAGGGTAGCCGTTGCACCTGTGAAAAAGCGTGCAGGCTGAGTGAACACTTATTCACAGACGTTTCATAAAGGCGCACATAAACTCGGCGTTTTGTCATTTATCCAGACTACCCTGTGGAAAAGCCATGGAAAGCCCCGGACTGATCAAGGTACTGCTGGTCGAGGATGACCTGAAACTGGCTGGCCTGGTTGCGCACTTTCTGGCCGAACACGGCTTCGAGGTGCACTGCGTGCATCGTGGAGACCAGGCACTGGAGGCCTTTGTGCATTTCAAGCCCGCACTGGTGGTGCTCGACCTGATGCTTCCGGGCCTGAGCGGCCTGCAGGTGTGCCGGGCGATTCGCAGCCAGGCGGCCACCCCGATCGTGATCCTGACTGCCCGCGAGGACGACCTGGACCATATCCTTGGCCTTGAGTCCGGTGCCGATGACTATGTGATCAAGCCTATCAAGCCACCGGTGCTACTGGCGCGCCTGCGCGCCCTGCAGCGCCGCCAGGGCAGCGAGCCGCTTGGGCGCGACAGCTTGCGCTTCGGGAACTTGAGCATCGACCGGGCCAGTCGCGAAGCGCATCTGGGTGACGAACCGATCGAGTTGAGCACCATGGAGTTCGAACTGCTCTGGCTGCTGGCAAGTGCCGCCGGGCAGACCCTGTCGCGCGATGACATCCTCAATCGCCTGCGCGGCATTGCCTTTGACGGCTTCAACCGTAGCGTCGATGTCTATGTCAGCAAGCTGCGCGGCAAATTGCGCGACAACCCCCGCGAGCCGGTGTGCATCAAGACGGTGTGGGGCAAGGGTTACCTGTTCAATCCTTTTGCCTGGAAGCTGTAGATGCTGCGGTTGTTTCTCGGCTTGTTCATCACCCTGGTCATAGCCTTCGCCCTGGCAGTGCCGTCGATCAACACGTTTTTCGACTGGTACCTGAAAACCAGCGACGATGTTTACTATCGCGAGTCGATGCGCGGGCCGGCCTACAGCCTGGTGGAGCAACTGCGGCCATTGCCTGCTGCACAACGTCCGCAGCGCCTGAATGAGCTGCAGCCTCACTACGGGATGACTCTCAAGTTGGTCGAGGCCAGCCAGTTGCAACTGGGCCGGCAAGATCAGGCGTTACTGGCCGACGGGCAGATGCTGATTTCCGATGATGTCAGCCGCTTCATCATTCCCATCGATGATGGCAGCCAGTTGTTGAGCGTCAGTTTGCCGCCCGATTTACGCATGACCACAGCCTTTACCGTCAGTGCCTACGCCATGTTCGCCAGCTTGCTCGGCATTGCCGTGTTCTGCTGGGTCTGGCCGCACTGGCGCGACCTTGAGCGCTTGCGCCTGGCGGCCCAGCGTTTTGGTGACAATGACTTGTGTTCGCGCATCCATTTGTCGCGGCGCTCGAACATTCGTGAGCTGGCCGAGCATTTCAACCAGATGGCCGGGCGTATCGAAGGCCTGATCGCCAACCAGCGCGAGCTGACCAATGCCGTTTCCCATGAGCTGCGTACGCCGATTGCGCGGCTGACCTTCGAACTGGAACAGTTGCGCCGCCTGGCCGACCAGAGCGCCTGTGGCCCGCTGATCGACGATATGCATGCCGACCTGGGCGACCTGGAGGAGATGGTCTCCGAGCTGTTGACCTACGCCAGCCTTGAGCATGGTGCAGCGCAGATCAAACGCGAAACCATCCAGGCCGCCGACTGGATCGACAGCGTGCTTGGCAGCGTCGCCCTGGAAGCGGAAGCCGCTGGTGTAGCGCTGACGCTGAGTGTCTGTACGGTTGAAAACATTCGCATCGAGCCGCGGTTCATGGCACGGGCGGTGATCAACCTGCTGCGTAATGCCATCCGCTACGCCGAGCGTGAAGTGCGGGTGAGCCTGGTACGCGAAGGCGACCTGTATCAGGTGTTTGTCGAAGACGACGGCCCGGGCGTGCCCTTGGTCGCCCGGGAGAAGATCTTCGAGCCGTTTACCCGCCTGGACACCAGCCGCGATCGCCGCACCGGTGGCTACGGTCTTGGCCTGGCGCTGGTCCGGCGAGTGTCGCAGTGGCACGAGGGCCACGCTCAAGTACGTGACTGCGCCGGTGGCGGCGCCCTGTTCGTGTTGAGCTGGCCGCACAACGAAGCCTGAGGTTCAGAGCCGCAGCGGCGGCAAGCTCGGCTGACAGTCGCGCGGGCAAGCCAGCTGGCTACCGTGGGCCTGCAGCATCAGGCGCAGGGCCTGGGTGGCCAGGTCGCTGACCAGCGCTTCGGCGGTATCGGCATTGGCCATCACCACCACTGCCAGTTTCGGCTCGGGCAGCACGCTCAGTTGCGCAGCAAAATCTCCGGTCGAACCGCTGTGTTGCCATTGCTGCAGTTGCGGCCCTATACGTGGATCACCGCAAGGGCCCAGGTACCAGGCCAGGCCAATCGGGCAATCGACGTCCGGCCCATTAGCGCGATTGTGCTGGCGGAACATCTGTTCGATCGACTGGCGATTGAGCACTTGCCGACCGTCGAAGCGCCCCTGGGCGAACAGCATTTGCACGAACTGGCCGACATCCCGAGGCGTGGTCCATAAGCCGCTAGCCGGCAGGTCGCTAATTTCCGGGTCCTTACTGCGCTGGCCCTGCAGGTAGCCGCGGGCGCGGTAGGGCTGCAGGCTGCTGGTGCCGATAAAACTTGAGTGCGCCATGCCCAGGGGTTTCAACAAGTGCTGCTGCAGGCGGGTTTCGAAGGGTTGCCCGCTGCTGCGCTCGATGGCGGCGCCGAGCAGGGTGAAGCCCAGGTTGGAATAGGCCATCTGCATGCCGGGGGGATGGTTAAGCCACAGCTCGCCGGCTTTTTGCGGCAGGTGCGTCAATGGATCAGCGCTGTGCAGGTTCGGCAAAAATTCGCTGGGTAGCCCAGCCTGGTGGCTGAGCAAACGGCGCAGGGTGATAGCCCGGTCAGCACTGCGGGCATCGGCATGAAAGCGCGAACGCACGCGAAACTCCGGCAGGGTCTGCGACAGCGGGGCATCCAGGTTCAGGCGCTGTTGTTCGACCAGTTGCAAAGTGGCGCTGGCGGTGAACAGCGTAGACAGCGAGCCGGCGCGGAACGCCGTGGCGGGGGTCACGGGTATTTGCAGCGCCTCGTTAGCCAGGCCGAAACCTTCGGCCCAGACCAGCGTCTGGCCGTCGATCAGCGCCAGGGACAGGCCCGGCACATGGTTCTTGCGCATCTGCTCGGGGATGCTCTGGCGCAACTGTTCGATCACCGCTTGATAGTCACCCTGGCGGATCGGCGGCAGGCTTGCGGGTGCCCGTTCGCTGCAGCCGGAGTTGACGAGCAGCAGGCTGAACAGAAAGGCAAGGCGAAGCATGGGGCACCTGGGCGCAATTGGGAGCAGTTCATGCTAGGGCAGAGGCGGTCGGCAATCTTTGAGCGGATTGTCGGAAAACTGTTAAAGACTGTGGCGCAGGCGGTCAAAGCAGCCCTTTGTCGCTCTTTGACGCTTTCGGCAATTCCCCTGTCGTTTTTGCATCTGGGCGACATTGCCCCTAGGCATATGCTGGCCCCAAAGCGCCGGCAGACGATTCGGCGCAGGTTTTACCAATAAAGGGGACAGCCTGATGAGCCCAGCCGAATTACACGCAGACAGCATCGTTATCGACGGGCTGATCATTGCCAAATGGAACCGCGAGCTGTTCGAGGACATGCGCAAGGGCGGCCTGACTGCGGCCAACTGCACGGTGTCGGTCTGGGAAGGCTTCCAGGCCACGGTCAACAACATTGCCGCCAGCCAGAAGCTGATCCGCGAGAACAGCGACCTGGTGATGCCGGTACGCACCACTGCCGACATTCGCAAGGCCAAGGAAGTGGGCAAGACCGGCATCCTCTTCGGCTTCCAGAACGCCCATGCTTTCGAAGACCAGATCGGCTATGTCGAGGTGTTCAAGCAGCTGGGCGTAGGCATCGTGCAGATGTGCTACAACACCCAGAACCTGGTCGGCACCGGTTGCTACGAGCGTGACGGCGGGCTGTCGGGCTTTGGCCGCGAGATCGTCGCCGAGATGAACCGCGTCGGGGTCATGTGCGACCTGTCCCATGTCGGTTCCAAGACCTCCGAAGAAGTCATCCTCGAATCGAAAAAACCGGTGTGCTACTCCCACTGCCTGCCTTCCGGGCTCAAGGAGCACCCGCGCAACAAATCCGATGAAGAGCTCAAATTCATTGCCGACCACGGCGGTTTCGTCGGCGTGACCATGTTCGCGCCGTTCCTGGCCAAGGGCATCGATTCGACCATCGATGACTACGCCGAAGCCATCGAATACACCATGAACATCGTTGGTGAAGACTCTATCGGTATCGGTACCGACTTCACCCAGGGCCACGGCCAGGATTTCTTCGAATACCTGACCCACGACAAGGGCTACGCCCGGCGTCTGACCAACTTCGGCAAGATCATCAACCCGCTGGGCATCCGCACCGTGGGCGAGTTCCCCAACCTCACCGAGACCCTGCTCAAGCGCGGCCATTCCGAGCGCGTGGTGCGCAAGATCATGGGCGAGAACTGGGTCAACGTGCTCAAGGATGTCTGGGGCGAATAAGCCGCCAGTAACCGTCTTCCGACCCCTGCCACAGGCGCAGGGGCAGCCAACCAAAATTTCTGGAGTTGAGTTTCCATGGCCAAGATCGCCCCGCAATTGCCTATCGAAGTCGACAGCGAAACCGGTGTCTGGACCAGCGATGCCCTGCCGATGCTGTACGTGCCACGGCATTTCTTCGTCAACAACCACATGGGGATCGAGGAAGTGCTGGGCGCCGACGCCTATGCCGAGATCCTCTACAAGGCCGGCTACAAGTCCGCCTGGCACTGGTGCGAGAAAGAAGCCGAATGCCATGGCCTGGAAGGCGTGGCGGTGTTCGAGCACTACATGAAGCGCCTGTCCCAGCGCGGCTGGGGCCTGTTCAAGATCCAGGACATCGACCTCGACAAGGGCACCGCCAGCGTCAAGCTCGAGCATTCGGCGTTCGTCTATGTGTACGGCAAGGTCGGGCGCAAGGTCGATTACATGTTTACCGGCTGGTTCGCCGGGGCCATGGACCAGATCCTGGCGGCCCGCGGCAGCACCATTCGCACGGTCGCCGAGCAGGTCTACGGCGGTTCGGAAGAAGGCCACGACGACGGCCTGTTCATCGTCAAGCCGTTGTAAGTCGAGGATCCCGCCATGGCTTTCGAAGCAATGTTCCAGCCGATCCAGATCGGCAAACTGACCATCCGCAACCGGGTACTGAGCACCGCGCACGCCGAGGTCTACGCCACCGACGGCGGCATGACCACCGAGCGCTACGTGAAGTACTACGAAGAGAAAGCCAAGGGCGGCATCGGCCTGGCCATTTGCGGTGGCTCCTCGGTGGTGGCGATCGACAGCCCGCAGGAATGGTGGGCCTCGGTGAACCTCTCGACCGACCGCATCATCCCGCACTTTCAGAACCTGGCTGATGCCATGCACAAGCATGGCGCCAAGATCATGATCCAGATTACCCACATGGGCCGCCGCTCGCGCTGGGATGGCTTCAACTGGCCAACCCTGATGTCGCCATCGGGGGTGCGCGAGCCGGTGCACCGTGCCACCTGCAAGACCATCGAGCCGGAGGAAATCTGGCGGGTAATCGGCAACTACGCGCAAGCCGCGCGTCGGGCCAAGGAAGGCGGCCTGGACGGCGTCGAGCTGTCGGCGGTGCACCAGCACATGATCGACCAGTTCTGGAGCCCGCGGGTCAACAAGCGTACCGACGAATGGGGCGGTACCTTTGAAGGCCGGATGAAATTCGGCCTGGAAGTGCTCAAGGCCGTGCGTGCCGAAGTGGGCCCGGATTTTTGCGTGGGCATGCGTATCTGCGGTGACGAATTCCACCCCGATGGCCTCAGCCACGAGGACATGAAAGAAATCGCCAAGTACTACGACGCCACCGGCATGCTGGATTTCTTCGGCGTGATCGGTTCGGGCTGCGACACCCACAACACCCTGGCCAACGTTATCCCCAACATGAGCTTCCCGCCCGAGCCGTTCCTGCACCTGGCGGCCGGCATCAAGGAAGTGGTCAAGGTTCCGGTGCTGCACGCGCAGAACATCAAGGACCCCAACCAGGCCACGCGCATCCTCGAAGGCGGCTATGTCGACATGGTCGGCATGACCCGCGCGCACATCGCCGACCCGCACCTGATCGCCAAGATCAAGATGGGCCAGATCGACCAGATCAAGCAGTGCGTCGGTGCCAACTACTGCATCGACCGCCAGTACCAGGGCCTGGATGTGCTGTGCATCCAGAACGCGGCAACCTCCCGTGAATACATGGGCGTGCCGCACATCATCGAGAAAAGCACCGGGCCCAAGCGCAAGGTGGTGGTGGTCGGCGCCGGGCCTGCGGGGATGGAAGCCGCTCGCGTGGCGGCCGAACGCGGCCATGACGTCACCCTGTTCGAGAAGAAAGACGCCATCGGCGGGCAGATCAGCATCGCTGCCAAGGCGCCGCAACGCGACCAGATCGCCGGTATCACCCGCTGGTATCAGCTGGAGCTGGCGCGCCTGAAGGTCGACCTGCGCCTGGGCACTGCGGCCGATATCGAGACCATCCAGGACCTGCGTGCGGACATTATCGTGCTGGCGGTGGGCGGCCATCCCTACATCGAGCAGAACGAACACTGGGGCGCCGCCGAAGGGCTGGTGGTCAGCAGCTGGGACGTGCTCGACGGCAAGGTGGCGCCGGGCAAGAACGTGCTGGTGTACGACACCATCTGCGAATTCACCGGCATGTCGGTGGCCGACTACATCGCCGACAAAGGCAGCCAGGTGGAGATCGTCACCGACGACATCAAGCCGGGCGTGGCCATCGGTGGCACGTCGTTCCCGACCTACTACCGCAGCATGTACCCCAAGGAAGTGATCATGACCGGCGACCTGATGCTGGAAAAGGTCTACCGCGAGGGCGACAAGCTGGTGGCGGTGCTGGAGAACGAATACACCGGCGCCAAAGAGGAGCGGGTGGTCGACCAGGTGGTGATCGAGAACGGCGTGCGGCCGGACGAGGCGCTGTACTACGGGCTCAAGGAAGGTTCGCGGAACAAGGGCCAGATCGATATCGAAGCCCTGTTCGCGATCAAGCCGCAGCCGATCCTCAGCCAACCGGGCGAAGGCTACCTGCTGTACCGCATCGGTGACTGCGTGGCGCAGCGCAATACACACGCGGCCATCTACGACGCCTTGCGCCTGTGCAAGGATTTCTGATCGACCGGCAACTGAATGCTGGTGTGTTACTACCCCTGTGGGAGCCGGCGTTGCCGGCGATGGGATCGACGCCGTGTCTGTTGTTGCGCGGTGTCTGCATCGCTGGCAAGGCCAGCTCCCACAGTGATCCCCTGGCAAGGCACTGAAGTGTCTTTTGGGAGTTTCCCATGTTGAACACCCTTATCCCCATCCTCCTGTTCGCCGCCCTGGGCCTTGCCGTCCTTGGCGCGCTGCGGCGCGTGCGGATGTGGCGCCAGGGTCGGCCGTCGAAGGTCGATCTGCTGGGCGGCCTGCTGGCCATGCCACGGCGCTATATGGTCGACCTGCACCACGTGGTCGCCCGCGACAAGTACATGGCCAACACCCACGTGGCCACGGCTGGCGGCTTCGTCCTGGCAGCGGTGCTGGCGATCCTGGTGCATGGCTTTGGCCTGCATAACAAGATTCTTGGCTATGCCTTGCTGTTCGCCACCGTACTGATGTTTGCCGGTGCGCTGTTCGTCTACAAACGTCGCCTCAACCCGCCTTCACGGTTGTCGAAGGGCCCGTGGATGCGCCTGCCGAAAAGCCTGCTGGTGTTTGCCGTGAGCTTCTTCATCGCCACCTTGCCGGTGGCCGGGATTCTCCCTGAGGGCTTCGGCGGCTGGCTGCTGGTGGCGTTGCTGGGTATTGGTGTGCTGTGGGGCGTGTCCGAGCTGTTCTTCGGCATGACCTGGGGCGGGCCGATGAAGCACGCCTTCGCCGGTGCCCTGCACCTGGCCTGGCACCGGCGCGCCGAGCGCTTTGGCGGTGGTCGCTCGACCGGGCTCAAGCCCATCGATCTGGAAGATCCACAAGCCCTGCTCGGCGTGGAAAAGCCCAAGGACTTCACCTGGAACCAGCTGCTCGGTTTCGATGCCTGCGTGCAGTGCGGCAAATGTGAAGCGGTGTGCCCGGCGTTTGCCGCAGGCCAGCCGCTGAACCCGAAAAAACTTATCCAGGACATGGTCGTCGGCCTGGCCGGCGGCACCGATGCCAAGTTCGCTGGCAGCCCGTACCCTGGCAAACCGATCGGCGAGCATGGCGGCAACCCGCACCAGCCCATCGTCAACGGCCTGGTCGACGCCGAGACCCTGTGGTCGTGCACCACCTGCCGCGCCTGCGTCGAGGAGTGCCCGATGATGATCGAGCACGTCGATGCCATCGTCGACATGCGCCGTCACCTGACCCTGGAAAAAGGCGCGACGCCGAACAAGGGCGCCGAGGTGCTGGACAACCTGATCGCCACCGACAACCCCGGCGGTTTTGCTCCGGGCGGGCGGATGAACTGGGCGGCGGACCTCAACCTCAACCTGCTCGGCGACATCAAGACCGCCGAGGTGCTGTTCTGGGTCGGCGACGGTGCGTTTGACATGCGTAACCAGCGCACCCTGCGGGCGTTTGTCAAAGTGCTGAAAGCCGCGCAAGTGGACTTTGCCGTGCTCGGCCTGGAAGAGCGCGACAGCGGTGACGTGGCCCGGCGCCTGGGCGATGAAGCGACCTTCCAGCAACTGGCCAGGCGCAACATCCAGACCATGGCCAAGTACAACTTCAAGCGCATCGTTACCTGCGACCCGCACAGCTTCCATGTGCTCAAGAACGAGTACGGTGCCTTCGGCGGCAACTACCTGGTGCAGCACCACAGCACCTACATCGCCGAACTGATCGCCGCTGGCGCGCTCAACCTCGGCCAGCACAAGGGCGGCAGCGTGACCTATCACGACCCGTGCTACCTGGGTCGTTACAACGGCGAGTACGAGGCGCCGCGTGAAGTGCTGCGCGCCCTCGGTATCGAGGTCAAGGAGATGCAGCGTTCGGGCTTCCGCTCGCGCTGCTGCGGCGGTGGCGGCGGTGCGCCGATTACCGATATTCCTGGCAAGCAACGGATCCCCGACATGCGCATGGACGACATCCGCGAAACCGCTGCCGAGCTGGTGGCCGTGGGTTGTCCACAGTGCACGGCGATGCTCGAAGGCGTGGTCGAACCGCGTCCGCTGATCAAGGACCTGGCGGAGCTGGTCGCCGACGCCATTCTCGAAGAACCGGCCCAGGCGAGCAAACCCGCCCCGGCAAAGCGTGAACCTGCGGAGGTGCACTGATGAGCGACATTATTCGCCGTGATCCGCGCGCCGAGTGGATCGCCCGCAACCGCCTGCACCCGCTGCACGCGGCCATGCAGCAGGGCCAACAGCACAGCTGGATGGGGCCCAACGGCATCATCCGCAAGAACCCCCATGGGGTCGGCTTCATCGGCCCCAACGGCATCAAGCGCATCGACCGCAGCGGCGCCCAGCAGGGCGGCAGCAGCAAGCGCACGGCAGCAGCGGCGGTGCAATTGCCGCTGCACCAGGTGGCGCAGCCGGCGTTCTACATCGCCGTGGTCCCGGACATGGTCGGCGGCCGCCTGGGCAGCCACGACCGCGACCTGCTGGGCCTGGCCCACAGCCTGGCCGGCAGCGACGGCGCAGTGCTGGCGGTGGTGTTTGGCGAACACAAGGAAAGCAACTTTTCCACAGCCGGCGTCGATCGCCTGCTGGTGATCGAAGGCGACGAGTTCGCAGGTTATGCGCCGGAGCAACTGGTGCAGGGGCTGCGCGCTGTGGATAACCAGTACAGCCCACGCCATTGGCTGCTGCCGGACAGTCGTACCGGTGGCGGCGAGCTGGGCCGGCGCTTTGCCGCGGCCATTGGCGAACGCCCGGCTACGCGCGTCTGGCAGGTCAAGGACGGGCAATGCAGCGGCCGCGCCGGCGCTGGCCAGCAGGACCTGATCCGCGGCCTGCCACGGTTGATCCTGGCGGCTGCCGAATGCGCGGAACCGGTCAGCGAAACTCGCCACGAAGCCTTGCCGGTGCAGTTATCCACAAGCGCTGTGCGCAGCTTGTCGCGAATTGAAGACCTCGGCCCTGTGGCCGTCGACCCGGCCGCCATTGCCATGGCCGAGGCCGAGTTCATCGTCTCGGGCGGCAACGGCGTCAAGGACTGGGACCTGTTCCACCGCGCCACCGTTGCGCTGGGCGCTACCGAAGGCGCTTCGCGGGTGGCCGTGGACGACGGCTTCATGCCGCGCAATCGCCAGGTCGGTGCTACCGGTACCTGGGTGACCGCGCGGGTTTATGTGGCTGTGGGTATTTCCGGGGCGATCCAGCACCTACAGGGCATCGGGGCCTGCGACAAGGTGGTGGCGATCAACATGGACCCGGGCTGCGACATGATCAAGCGTGCCGACCTGTCGGTGATCGGCGACAGCGCGGCGATTCTCCAGGCGCTGATCGAGGCTGTGGAAAACTACCGCAACGACGCCAAGCGCGATGCGGCCTAAGGGCAGGGGATAACTATGCACACCAAGGTCATCAGTCTGGTTTCAATCGGTGCCCACCCCAGCTCCGGCCGCAGCCGCCGCGCCGAACAGGACGCCCGGGCGGTGGAACTGGGCCTGCAGCTGGCTGGGGATAACTTGCAGGTGCTGCATGCCGGCGACCCGCAGGAGCCGGCCTTGCGCGCCTACCTGGGCATGGGCCTGGAACACATTGACGTGCTGGAACAACCGCAAGGCGCCGATGCCCTGGGCGTACTGGGCGACTATCTGCGCGACGCCGGTGCGCAACTGGTACTTACCGGTAGCCAGGCGGAAACCGGCGAAGGCTCAGGGATGCTGCCATTCCTGCTGGCCGAGCGTCTGGGCTGGCCGCTGGTGGTGGGCCTTGCCGAAGTGGAGTCTATCCACAACGGCGTGGCCCAGGTCCTGCAGGCCCTGCCACGGGGCCAGCGGCGCCGCTTGAAGGTGCGCCTGCCGTTGCTCGCCACTGTGGATAACGCCGCGGCCAAGCCGCGCCAGAGCGCGTTTGGCCCGGCGCGGCGTGGGGTATTGGCCGCGCGCCAGGTGGCAATCATCGAAGACGAGTTATTCACAAGTGCCGAACTGCAACCGGCCAAGCCACGGCCCAAGCGCCTCAAAGTGATCAAGGCCAAGAGCGGCGCCGACCGCATGAAAGCCGCCACCGCCAAGGCCAGTGGCGGCGGTGGGCAAGTACTCAAGGACGTCAGCCCTCAGGACGGTGCACAAGCCATCCTCAAGCTGCTGGTGGAAGAGGGTGTGCTGCGCTGACAGTTGCTCACAAAGTCTGTTGGCCGATCTGTGGATAAAGTGTTTGTGCATGGCTGGAGGGCACGCATTGCGTGCCCTTCGGCGTTATGGTCAAAAAATGATCAGGCTAAGTTGCGGATTTTTCGAGGTTTTCTTCCCTGGCCGGCGATGAGTTTGCCCACAATCGCTGTTGGCGGGTCTGTGGATAATATGTTCGCCCATGGCTGAGAGGCCCGTGGGGCAAGGGCTGCGCACGGTTGATCAAAAAACACTCAATTGTGTCATTTTTACTTGTACAGGCCCAGTGTTTCGGCTTCTCGAAGCGTTATCCACAAGGGTTTTTCGGGGCTTGGACTTTTGCACACAAAGTCTGTTGGCGTCTCTGTGGATAAGGTGTTCGCCTTCCGCTGTGAGCCTTGTATTTAAAGGCGCGCAGAGAATTGATCAAATATTGACCAATAAAATTTAGCGGGAAAAACAACGACTTGCCCACATTAGCTGTGGGCTGTCCTGTGGATAAAGTGTTTGCTGTGTTGACGGGCCCAGTGGGGCCGGGGGATTGCGGTAGGTGGTCAAATTTTGTACAGGCTGGTACGGCCCCATCGCTGGCAAGGCCAGCTCCCACAGGGTTTGCAGGTATACACACCACCTGTGGGAGCCGGCCTTGCCGGCGATGGGCCGCAAAGCGGCCCCGCTTTACTGCGCAGCCACACCCTTGAGGTAAGGCGCCGGTGCCGCCCCCAGGTTGCTCAGCATCCGCTCGCTGTACCAATCGACAAAGTTCACCACCCCAAACTCGTAGGTCTTCGAATAAGGCCCCGGCTGGTACGCTGTCGAGTTGATCCCGCGCTGGTTCTCTTCCGCCAGGCGCCGGTCCTGGTCGTTGGTGGCATCCCACACCTGGCGCATGCGCGCCGGGTCGTAGTCGACACCTTCAACCGCATCCTTGTGCACCAGCCACTTGGTCGTGACCATGGTCTCTTGCGCACTGATTGGCCACACGGTGAAGACGATGATGTGATCGCCCATGCAGTGGTTCCAGGAGTGCGGCAGGTGCAGGATGCGCATCGAGCCCAGGTCCGGGTTCTTGATCCGGCCCATGAGCTTCTGGCAGCCCTGCTTGCCGTCCAGGGTCATCGACACCGTGCCCTTGAGCAGCGGCATGCGCACGATGCGGTTGCGCAGGCCGAAACTGGCGTGGGCGTAGGGGATCTTCTCGGCGTCCCAGGCGGCGGCCGAGGCGGCGACGTGGTCCTTGAACGCCTGGTCGGCGCGCGGGTCGGTGACGTCGTCCCACTCCAGGAGGGTTTTCAGCAATTCAGGGTGCGAACCGCTGCAGTGGTAGCACTCGCGGTTGTTTTCCAGCACCAGCTTCCAGTTTGCCTTTTCCATCAAGGTGGTTTGCACCGCCACCTTGGTGTTCTCCATATCGTAGGGTTCCATGTAGTGGGTCAGGGTGGCGAGGAAGTCATCGATGGCTGGCGGGTTCTCGGCCAGGCTGATGAAGATGTAGCCACCGGCGGTCTTCACGTTCACAGGCTTGAGCCCGTACTGCTTCATGTCGAAGTCGGCGCCCATCTCGGTACCGGCGAACAGCAGGCGCCCGTCCAGCTCGTAGGTCCACTGGTGGTAATGGCAGACCAGCTTGGCGACCTTGCCCTTGTCGCTGGTGCACAGGCGGGAACCGCGATGGCGGCAGACGTTGTGGAAGGCATGCACCTGGCCTTCGGCACCGCGCACCACCAGGATCGGGTTCTTGCCGATCTGCAGGGTGATGAAGTTGCCCTTGGTCGGGATTTCGCAGGTCATCCCGGCGATCAGCCATTCCTTCTGGAAAATTTCTTCCATGTCGATCTGGAACAGGCGCTCGTCGCAGTAGAACGGCTGTGGCAGCGAGAAGGTCCGCTCGCGGCTCTGCAGCATCTCGGCGGTGGCCTTGCGTGCAGGTTCCAGTGGATCGCCCAGACTCAAAGTTGCGGTGACGTCCATCGTGTAGGTCCTCATGGCCAGTGCTTGTGGCCGGTGAAAGTGGCTAATCGTTGTTATGGCGACGCAAGGCACAAATACAGCAGGATCATTTGCGATGGAGTGTGCGTTCGAAGAGCGCTTGAACCATATCCATGGGCGACATGATCAGATCCGTTTCCGACGCGCCAGCCCCTGTAGCCGGGGGCTGGTCGCGATAAGCACGCCAATGTCGCGGATGGGTAAGTGTTGCCTGCGCGGCTTAAGCAGAATCGCAGCCATCAGGCCGCAGTCGGCCGTGGAGACGAGCATGTCCAACAGCTTCCTCAATCCGGTCAGCACCCAGACCTGGGCCAACGGCCGCCACATCGTCCGTTGCGTCAAGGTGATCCAGGAAACCTGGGATGTGCGCACCTTCTGCTTCATGGCCGACCAGCCGATCATGTTCTTCTTCAAGCCCGGGCAGTTCGTCACCCTGGAGCTGGAGATCGACGGCGAGCCGATCATGCGCTCCTACACCATCTCCAGCTCTCCGTCGGTGCCCTACAGCTTCTCGGTGACCATCAAGCGCGTGCCCGGCGGCAAGGTCTCCAACTGGCTGCACGACACCCTGCACGAAGGCCAGGAGCTGGCGGTGCACGGCCCGGTGGGGCTGTTCAACGCCATGGATTTCCCCAGCCCCAAGGTGCTGTACCTGAGTGGCGGTGTCGGTATCACCCCGGTGATGTCCATGGCCCGCTGGTTCTACGACACCAACGGCAATGTCGACATGGTCTTCGTCCACAGTGCGCGCTCACCGAAAGACATCATCTATCACCGCGAGTTGGAGCACATGGCCTCGCGGATCGACAACTTCAGCCTGCACATCATTTGCGAGAAGCATGGCCTGGGCGAGCCCTGGGCGGGCTACCGCGGCTACCTGAACCAGAAGCTGATGGAGTTGATCGCCCCCGACTACATGGAGCGGGAGATCTTCTGCTGCGGCCCGACGCCGTACATGAACGCGGTCAAGCGCCTGCTGGAAAGCAGCGACTACGACATGAGCCGCTACCATGAGGAGTCGTTCGGCGCGACCCCGGCCGAGGTCAAGGCCGATGCTGTGGAACACGCCGAACAGGCCGCCGAAGCCGCCGAGGTGGACGCCGGCGACCTGCACCAGGTGGAATTCACCGCTACCGGCAAGAGTATCCGCGTGGCCCCGGGCGAGACTGTGCACGCGGCGGCGGCCAAGCTCGGGCTGATGATCCCCAAGGCTTGTGGCATGGGCATCTGCGGCACCTGCAAGGTGCTCAAGCTGGGCGGGGAAGTGGAGATGGAGCACAACGGCGGCATCACCGAAGAAGATGAGGCCGAGGGGTATATCCTCTCGTGCTGCAGTGTGCCGAAAGGTGATGTACGGATTGAGTACTGAGTAGCGGCTGATCGCGGGGCAAGTCGAG
>NZ_JBGOGX010000020.1:0-108463 GCF_054788455.1 Pseudomonas sp. ZL2
ATTAAATTCCGAAACCCCTATCTGCGTATGCAGGTAGGGGTTTTGTCTTTCTGGCTGTTGCACAACACAGTCAGGCTCCCCGAGCATGATAAGGTTTCCCTCTGCCCGCACAGCCTCAAGGATGCCCAATGCCGCACGCAAACCCACTCATACCAGGTTTCATGGTGGTTCACGGCAATCGCCTGGATGAACTGCGCAGTCTGGTGGTGAGCTGGATGCGGCGTTACCCGCTGGCACCGCTGGAAAACGAAATCGCCCTGGTGCAGAGCAACGGCATCGCCCAGTGGCTGAAGCTGGCCCTAGCCGAAGATCCTGAAGACGACGATCAAGGTGGCTGTGGCATCGCCGCCGCAGTCGAGGTGCAACTACCCGGCAGTTTCATGTGGCAGCTGTACCGCAAGGTGCTGGGCCGCGAAGAAATCCCCGAGGTGTCGCTGCTCGACAAGGCGCCGCTGACCTGGCGTTTGATGCGCCTGCTGCCTGAAGTCATCGACAAACCGCACTTCGAGCCCTTGCAGCGCTTTCTCACCGACGACAGCGACCTGCGCAAGCGCTACCAGTTGGCCGAACGCCTTGCCGACCTGTTCGACCAGTATCAGGTGTATCGGGCCGACTGGCTCAAGGACTGGGCCGCCGGCCGCCATGTACTCAATACCGCCCGTGGCGAATCAAAGCCGCTGCCGGCCGCCAACTGCTGGCAGGCAGAGCTATGGCGCGCCCTGTTGCTGGATGTCGGTGAAGAGGGCATGGCCCAGAGCCGCGCCGGAGTCCATCAGCGCTTTATCGAGCGGATCAATAGCCTGCAGGAGGCGCCACCTGGCTTGCCATCCCGGGTTATCGTCTTCGGCATTTCGTCGCTGCCTGCCCAGGCGCTCGAAGCGCTCGCAGGGCTGGCTCGTTTCAGCCAGGTGCTGCTCTGCGTGCACAACCCCTGCCGTCACCACTGGGCCGACATCGTTGCCGACAAGGACCTGCTGCGCCATCAATACAAGCGCCAGCAACGCAAGCAGGGCATGCCCAGCCTGATCGATGCCGAAACCCTGCATCAACACGCACATCCGTTGCTCGCCGCCTGGGGCAAGCAAGGCCGCGACTATATCAACCTGCTCGACAGCTATGACGACCCTGGCAGCTACCGCGCAGCCTTCAGCGACGGGCGTATCGACCTGTTCAGCGACAGCGCCCCGACAACACTGCTCAACCAGTTGCAGGACGACATTCTTGAGTTGCGTCCGCTGGCCGAAACCCGTGAGCTTTGGCCTGACGTCGACCTGGCCAAAGATCGCTCGGTGCGCTTCCACATCGGCCACAGCCCGCAACGTGAAGTGGAAATCCTCCACGACCAGTTGCTCGCCCGCTTCAGTGCCGACCCGACGCTGCGCCCACGGGACATCATCGTCATGCTCCCGGACATCAACACCTATGCGCCGCACATCCGCGCGGTGTTCGGCCAACTGGACCGCAATGATCCGCGCTTCATCCCCTTCACCTTGACCGACCAGGGCCAGCGTGGCCGAGATCCGCTGCTGATTGCCCTGGAGCACTTGCTGAAGCTACCTGATAGCCGCTTCGCGGTGAGCGAGGTCCTTGACCTGCTCGATGTGCCAGCCTTGCGTTCGCGCTTCGCCATCAAGGAAAGCGACCTGCCGACCTTGCACCGCTGGATCGAAGGCGCCGGCATTCGCTGGGGCCTGAACGCCGAGCAACGCGCGGGCCTCGGCTTGCCGGCGGATCTCGAACAGAACAGCTGGCGATTTGGCTTGCGGCGCATGCTGCTGGGTTACGCCGTCGGTGTCGGCGAAGGCTGCGATGGTATCGAGCCGTTCGATGAAATCGGCGGCCTGGATGCCGCCTTGATCGGCCCGTTGGTGGCCCTGCTCGACGCCTTGGAAATCGCCCACGAGCAACTTTCCCAACCGGCAACTGCTGCCGAGTGGGGCGAGCGCCTGCATGCCTTGCTGCAAGTGTTCTTCCTCGCCGACACCGAGCATGACGACTATCTGCTGGTGCAACTGCAGACCCTGCGCGAAACCTGGTTGCAGACCTGTGAATCGGTTGGCCTGCAAGACTTGCTGCCGCTCACCGTGGTTCGCGAAGCCTGGCTGGCCGGGCTCGACCAAGGGCGCTTGTCCCAGCGTTTTCTTGCAGGTTCGGTAAATTTCTGCACCTTGATGCCCATGCGTGCGATCCCGTTCAAGGTGGTCTGCCTGCTGGGCATGAACGATGGCGACTACCCGCGTGCGCAACCGCCGCTGGACTTCGACCTGATGGGCAGCGACTACCGTCCGGGTGATCGCTCGCGCCGTGAAGACGACCGCTACCTGTTGCTCGAAGCGCTGCTTTCGGCCCGTGACCAGCTGTATATCAGCTGGGTCGGGCGCAGCATCCGCGATAACAGCGAACGCCCGGCCTCGGTGCTGATTGGCCAGTTACGCGACCATCTGGCTACGGGTTGGCGTCTGGCCGATGCCGAGATCGGTGGCAAGCTCAATGCAGGTGAGCAGTTGCTGCATGCCCTGACGGTGGAGCATCCGTTGCAGCCGTTCAGCGCCCGCTACTTCCACAAGGGCAGCAGCCTGTTCAGTTATGCACGGGAATGGCGGACGCTGCACCTCCCTGGCGAAGAGCAGATCAATGAGGACGAGCTGCCGCCATACAACAGCGATGAACCGCTGACGCTGAGCTTGTTGCAGGACTTTCTGCGCCATCCGGTGCGGCATTTCTTCAGTCAGCGGCTGAAGGTCTTTTTCGAGTCGGCGCAAGCGCCGCTGGCCGATGAGGAGCCCTTCGTCCTCGATGCCCTGCAGCGCTACAGCCTGAGCGAAAGCCTGCTGGCCGCAGCCCTGGCCGATCCGGATGACAGCGCCCGGGCGCTTACCACCCAGGCCCGCCGCCTGCAGGGTTACGGGCTGTTGCCACTGGCCGGCTTCGGCGAATGCCTGCAGGCCGAGTTGATCGAGCCATTGCCCGACCTGTTGCAGCGTTATCAACAGTTGCTGCAGCAATGGCCGATGCCTGTGGATAACGCCTTGCCGATCCGTTTCGAGTACCGCGAGCTCAAGCTCGAAGGCTGGTTGGGCCGGGTCTATCAGCGGGAGGATCAATCCCTGCTGAGCATCACTACCTTGCCCAACGGCATCAGCAGTGGCCGCACACTGAAATGGCACCGGCTGACTCCGACCTGGGTCATGCACCTGGCCGCCTGCGCGGTTGGTTTGCCATTGCACAGTGCAGTGGTCGCCACCGATGTCACCCTGTTGCTCGCCCCCCTGGAGCAGGCCCGCGCCGCTGAACTGCTGGGCGATCTGCTGCTGGCCCGCCAGGCGGGTATGAATGCGCCGCTCCCGGTAGCAGTCAAGACCGCCTTTGCCTGGTTGGCCCAGAGCGATGCCGACAAAGCCCTGGCTGCAGCCGCCAAGGCCTACGACGGCGATGGTCAGAACACCTTCGGCGAGCGCAGCGAAAGCACCGCGCTGGCCCGACAGTTCAGCGATTTCGCGGCACTCAGTGCCAGTGAAGAATTCGAAGGCTGGTGCGAGGCCCTGTACCGCCCGATATTCGAAGCGCCCTGGCAGACGCCGGGCAAAGAGGAGAGCGCTCGATGAGCCTTGGTGTTGCCCCAGCCCCCCTGGCACTAACCTTTCCCTTGCATGGCAGCCAGTTGATCGAGGCCAGTGCCGGTACCGGCAAGACCTTCACCATCTCGGCGTTGTACCTGCGCCTGGTGCTCGGCCATGGCGGTGAACAGGGCTTTGGCCGCGAGCTGTTGCCACCACAGATCCTGGTGGTGACCTTCACCGACGCCGCTACCAAGGAGCTGCGTGAACGCATCCGCACCCGCCTGGCAGAAGCCGCGCGCTACTTCCGTGGTGAGTTGAGCGAAGCCGATCCCTTGCTCCAGCAATTGCGCGATGACTATGAGCCGTCGCTGTGGGCGGCGTGCGCCAACCGCCTGGACGTGGCCGCACAGTGGATGGACGAAGCTGCGGTGTCGACCATCCACAGTTGGTGCCAACGCATGCTGCGCGAGCACGCCTTCGACAGCGGCAGCCTGTTTACCCAGACCCTGGAAACCGACCACAGTGACCTGCTTGGCCAGGTCATGCGCGATTACTGGCGACGCTTCTGCTACAGCATGCAGGGCGATGCGCTGGCCTGGGTTCGCGCCCATTGGGTCAGCCCCGAAGCCTTGCTGCCACGGGTCCGCGCGCTGTTCGGCCGGCAGCGCATCGAGAGCGATGAGGAAGAGCCTCAGGCGCTGATCGAAGCGGTGCTGCAGCAACGTACTGAACTGCTGCGCACGCTCAAGGCGCCCTGGGCGCAATGGTCCGGCGAGTTGCTGCAGATCTGCCGTGACGGCCTGGCCGCCAAGCAGGTTGACGGGCGCAAGATGCAGGCGCGCTACTTCGAGCCCTGGTGCGAAAAACTCAAGGCCTGGGCCGAGGACGACCAGGCGCTGGAGCTGGACCTGGGCACCGGCTTCAGCCGCTTTACCCGTGCCGGCATGACCGAAGCCTGGAAGGGCGAGCCGCCAGTCCACCCGGCACTCCAGGCGATGGAGGGTCTGCGCGACCAGCTTCAGGGCCTGCCCACGCCTGATGCCTGTCTGCTCGAGCACGCGGCTGCCTGGGTCGGCGCCCGCTTTGAACAGGAAAAACGCCGCCGCGCCGAGATGGGCTTCGACGACATGCTCCTGCGTCTCGACCACGCGTTGCACGGTGATGCCGGCGAGCGCCTCGCCGGGCTGATCCGTGAACAGTTCCCGGTGGCCCTGATCGACGAATTCCAGGACACCGACCCGGTGCAGTACCGGATCTTCCAGCGCATCTACCGGATTGAAGAGAACGCACGCGATACCGGCCTGTTCCTGATTGGCGACCCCAAGCAGGCAATCTATGCCTTCCGCGGCGCCGACATCTTCACCTACCTGGGGGCGCGACGGGCCACGGCCGGGCGCCTGCACAGCCTCGATACCAACTACCGTTCGAGCCAGGCCATGGTCACGGCGGTCAACCATGTGTTCATGCAGGCCGAAGTGCGCGAGCAGGGCCGTGGCGCCTTCCTGTTCCGCGACGGCAGCAACAACCCGGTGCCGTTTCTCGAGGTCAAGGCCAAGGGCCGCAGCGAGCAGCTGCAGGTCGATGGCTCGCCGGTACCCGCCCTCAACCTCTGGCAACTGAGCAGTGAAGAGCCGGTATCCGGCGCTGTTTATCGTCAGCAACTGGCCGCCAGCTGTGCCAGCCAGATCGTTGCCTTGCTCAATGGCGGGCAGCAGGGTCGCAGTGGTTTCGTGCAGGCCGATCAGTCGCTGCGTGGCTGCCTGCCTTCGGATATCGCCATTCTGGTGCGCGATGGCCGCGAGGCGCAGTTGATTCGTGCCGAATTGGCGGCCCGCGATGTGCGCAGCGTTTACCTGTCGGACAAGGACTCGGTGTTCGCCGCCCAGGAAGCCCATGACCTGCTGGCCTGGCTCAAAGCCTGCGCCGAGCCGGATGCCGAGCGCCTGCTCAAGGCGGCGCTGGCCAGCATTACCCTCAACCTGCCGCTCAGCGCCCTGGCACAATTGAACCAGGATGAGCGGGTGTGGGAGCGCTGGGTCATGCAGTTCCGCCAGTACCGGCTGATCTGGCGCAGCCAGGGTGTACTGCCGATGCTGCGGCGCCTGCTGCATGACTTCGATCTGCCCCAGGTATTGATGGCCCGCAGTGATGGCGAACGGGTGCTGACCAACCTGCTGCACCTGGCCGAGCTGCTGCAGCAGGCGGCTACCGAGCTGGATGGCGAGCAGGCGTTGATTCGTCACCTGGGCGAGCACCTGGCCAGTTCCGGCCAGGCCGGCGAGGAGCAGATCCTGCGCCTGGAAAGCGACGAGCAACTGGTCAAGGTGGTGACCATCCACAAGTCCAAGGGCCTGGAATATCCCTTGGTGTTCCTGCCCTTCATCTGCACCAGCAAGCCGGTGGATGGCTCGCGCTTGCCACTGGCCTGGCACGACAGCGAAGGCCAGGCGCACCTGACCCTGACCCCGGATGCCGAACAGATCGCCCTGGCCGACGATGAGCGCCTGGCCGAAGACCTGCGCCTGCTCTACGTGGCCCTGACCCGCGCCCAGCATGCCTGCTGGCTCGGCGTTGCCGACCTCAAGCGCGGCGCCGGCAAGACCTCGACCCTGCATCGTTCAGCCTTGGGTTACCTGTTGGGCGGCGGCAGCGCCCTGTCAGCCTCGACCCAGCTGGGCGATTGGCTGCAGGCCTTGCAGGCCGGTTGCCCGCCCATCGCCAGCATCGAGCTGCCAGCGCCTGATGAGCAGGCCTACAGCGCCCCGCTCAACCAGGCCGAACTGCTACCCGCGCGCCAGCCCAAACGCCGGGCTGCAGAAAACTGGTGGATCGCGTCCTACAGCGCCTTACGCATCGGCGAAGAGGCCATGACCCTGGCGGCCGACAGCTCCCAGGCGCAACAACTGCTCGATGACGAGCGCCCCGACCTGCAGCAGTTGCGTGAAGTCATGCCCGGTAGCGGCGACATTCACCGCTTCCCCCGCGGGCCGAACCCCGGCACCTTCCTCCACGGCCTGCTCGAATGGGCCGGGCATGAAGGTTTTGCCCAGGTCAGCGCCGATCCCGAGCAATTGACCCGCACCGTTGGCCAGCGCTGCAACCGCCGCGACTGGACCGGCTGGATCCCGACCCTCAGCCAGTGGTTGCAGCAATTGCTCGAGCAACCCATGGCCCTGGCGCCCGACAGTTCGCCGTTGTCCTTGAGCCAGCTACGCCAGTACCAGATCGAAATGGAATTCTGGTTTGCCAGCCACAAGGTCGATGTAGGTCGGCTCGATCAACTGGTGTGCGAATACACCCACCAGGGCGTTGCACGCCTGGCTGCGCAACCGGCGCTGCTCAATGGCATGTTCAAGGGTTTTATCGACCTGGCCTTCGAACACGACGGCCGCTATTACGTGGCGGACTACAAATCCAACTGGCTGGGTCCTGATGACCAGGCCTACAGCGAACTGGCCATGGAAGGGGCGATCCTCGGCCACCGCTACGACCTGCAATACGTGCTCTACCTGCTGGCCCTGCACCGCCAGTTGCGCGCGCGGCTGCCCGGTTATGACTACGACCAGCATGTCGGCGGGGCGCTGTTTGTCTTCTTGCGCGGTGTCGATTCGCCATCCCGCGGCCTGTATTTCGTCAAGCCCCCGCGCGAGCTGATCGAGCAGCTCGACGCCCTGTTCCGCGGTGTCAGCACCCCGCAACAACACGACCTGTTTCTCGGAGACGCACCATGAGCCGTAGCCTCGACGACCTGCTCCCTACGCCACTGGATGCCCGCCATCTGGCCGCGCTGGAGCCGCTGAGCAAAAGCGCAGACCTGCTTGCCTTGCTCGATCGCTGGGTCGAGCGTGGCTGGTTGCGTGCCCTGGACCGGGCCTTTGTGAGTTTTCTCGGTGAGCGCGACCCGGGCGGCGAACCCTTGGTGCTGCTGGCGGCGGCACTGGCCAGTCATCAGTTGGGCCACGGCCATGTCTGCCTGGATCTGGGTGAAACCCTGGCCGAGCCGGATTTCGCCCTGTCGCTGCCACCGGAAGGCGATGCCCTGGCCGGGCCGCTGCTGTTGCCGTCGCAGCTGCTTGAGCGCCTGGAGCTCGACACCTGGCTGCAGCAACTGAACCGCAGTCGGCTGGTGGCCCACGGCAGCAGTGGTGAAGACAGCGCGCGCCCGTTGGTGCTCAATGGCCGGCGCCTGTATCTGCGCCGTTACTGGGCCTACGAGCGGCGTATCGACAACGCTTTGCGCGAGCGCCTGCAGCAGGTCGAGCCGACCCCGGCGGATCTTTCGGCGCGGTTGGCGCAACTGTTCGACGGCGGCGCTCCCAGCGGTCAGGTGGATTGGCAAAAGCTGGCCTGCGCCCTGGCCACCCGCAGTGCCTTTAGCATCATTACCGGCGGCCCGGGTACCGGCAAAACCACCACGGTGGTGCGTTTGCTGGCCTTGCTGCAAGCGCCCGCCGTCGAGGCTGGCCGGCCACTGCGCATCCGCCTGGCGGCACCCACCGGCAAGGCCGCAGCGCGCCTGACCGAGTCCATCGGCCAGCAGGTCGAGCGCCTGGCGGTGGCCGCCGAGGTCCGTGAGAACATTCCCACCGACGTCTCCACCGTCCATCGCCTGCTCGGCAGTCGCCCGGGCTCGCGGCATTTCCGTCACCATGCCGGTAACCCGCTGCCGCTGGATGTGCTGGTCGTCGACGAAGCCTCGATGATCGACCTGGAAATGATGGCCAACCTGCTTGGCGCCCTGCCGCCCCATGCGCGTCTGGTGCTGCTGGGCGACAAGGACCAGCTCGCTTCGGTGGAGGCCGGCGCGGTACTCGGCGACCTGTGCCGCGATGCCGAAGCCGGGCGCTACAGCCCCGAGACGCAGGCCTGGCTGGAGCAGGTCAGTGGTGAGGCCCTGGCCGGCAGTGAGCTGCTGCCGGGCAGTGCCGGGCAGTATCCCCTGGCGCAGCAAGTGGTGATGCTGCGCTATTCGCGGCGCTTCGGCGAAGGCAGCGGCATCGGCCAGCTGGCGCGCCTGGTCAACCGCCAGGACGCCGAGCAGGCGCGGGCCTTGCTCAACCAGAAACTCAACGATGTGTTCGCCCTGAGCCTGCGCGGCGAACAGGACCGCAACTTCGATCGCTTGTTGCTCGACGGCCTGGGCCGCGGCAGCGACGGGCCACAGGGCTATCGCAGCTACCTGCAGGCCCTCCGTCAGCAGCGCCCGCCGCTCGGCACGCCGGTGGATGACCCGCGCTGGGAAAGCTGGGCCATGCAGGTGCTGCGGGGCTTCGAGACCTTCCAGCTGCTGTGCGCCGTACGCAAGGGCCCCTGGGGTGTCGAGGGTCTGAATCAACGGGTCAGCCGGGTGCTCGGTGCCGCCGGGCTGATCGACAGCGAACAGCCCTGGTACGAAGGCCGCCCGGTGCTGATGACCCGCAACGATTACGGCCTGGGCCTGATGAACGGCGATATCGGCATCGCCCTGCGCCTGCCGGATGAGCAGCATGAAGGGCAGCAGGTGCTGCGCGTGGCCTTCGCCCGCAACGACGGGCACGGCGGCGTGCGTTTCGTCCTGCCGAGCCGGCTCAACGAGGTCGAAACCGTGTTCGCCATGACCGTGCACAAGTCCCAGGGCTCGGAGTTCACCCATACTGCGCTGGTGCTGCCGGATGCCTTGAACCCGGTGTTGACCAAGGAATTGATCTACACCGGTATCACCCGGGCCAAGACCTGCTTTAGTTTGATCGAGCCGCGTCAGGGTGTGTTTGAGGACGCGGTGCGGCGCAAGGTCAAACGCATCTCGGGGCTGATGCTGGAGCAGGTATAACCACGGCGATTCGGCCTTTTACCGGATCGCCGGCAGGCTGCTCCCTCGCTGGAAAATCGGGCTCTGTGCTATCGTTGCGGCATCATCCTGCGTGGTTTTAAGAGATTTCCTTCATGAATGTGGCCGCCCCGATATCGGGACGTGTGACAAACCTGACGCGTTCGCTGCTGGGCGCGTTGCTGTTGCTGTTCGGCGCACAAGCCTGCGCCGAGGCACAGGCCACTTCGAACCTGGCCGAGCAGCGGGCCAAGGCAGTGACCCAGGTCGTGCTGGGTATCCTCAGTTATGCACGCTGGCCGGTTGAGCCGGCGCAACTTCGCCTGTGCCTGATCGGCCCGACCGAATACGCCGACGACCTGGTCAAGGGGACTACCCAGGCCACAGGCCGGCCGGTGCAGGTACGCCGGCTGTTGGCCGACGACCCGCGCATCGCCAGTGAATGCGATGCGATCTATATCGGCAAGCTCAGCCAGGACGAGCGCAGCCGACTGTTTACTGCGTTGAGCGGTCATCCGGTCCTGAGCATGAGCGAAGCTGACGACCCGTGTACGGTCGGCAGCCTGTTCTGCCTGCGGGTCAGTGATCGCCAGGTGGCCTTTGACGTCAACCTCGACTCGGTGGCGCGCAGCGGCGTGCGCATTCACCCCAGCGTGCTGCAGCTATCGCGGCGGCGGGCGGCGCAACCATGATCGGCTTTGGCAAGGGGCGCGAGCGCCCGACCCTGCGTGCCGTCCTCGGCCGCCGCCACCTGAGCGTCGCGCTGCTGGCTGTCGGCCTTGCCGGGGTCTCCCTGACCCTGCTCGGTGTATTGGCCCTGCGCGTGTACGCCAATCACAACCTGCATCTGATTGCTCGTTCGATCAATTACACCGTTGAAGCGGCGGTGGTGTTCAACGACGCTGGCGCGGCCAACGAGGCGCTGGCGCTGATCGCCGCCGCTGAAGAGGTGGCCGATGCCAAGGTCTTCGACGACAACGGCGAGCTGTTGGCCCGCTGGCAGCGCAGCGAAAGCGGCTTGCTGGCACAGGCCGAGCAACTGATAGTCCGCAGCCTGCTGGAAGAACCAATCATCCTGCCGGTGCTGCACCAGGGCCAGCAGGTCGGGCGCATCGAGCTGGTGGGGCAGGGCGGCAGCCTGGTGCGCTTCCTGCTCAGTGGCCTGGCCGGGATCCTGCTGTGCACGGCGCTCAGCGCCTTCAGCGCGCTGTACCTGTCGCGGCGAATGTTCGGCGATATCGTCGGGCCGCTGCGCAGCCTGGCCAATGTCGCCCATGCCGCACGCCGCGAGCGCAGCTTCGACCGCCGCGTGCCGCCGGCGCAGATCGCCGAGCTCAACGAACTGGGTAACGACTTCAACGCCTTGCTCGACGAGCTGGAGTCCTGGCAGAGCCACCTGCAGAGCGAGAATGAAAGCCTTGCCCACCAGGCCAGCCACGACAGCCTCACCGGCCTGCCCAACCGGGCGTTTTTCGAGGGCCGCCTGAGCCGCACCCTGCGCAATGCGGAAAAACACCAGGAGCACCTGGCGTTGCTGTTTCTCGACAGTGACAACTTCAAGGAGGTCAACGACAGCTTTGGTCACGCGGCTGGCGATGAGGTGTTGATCAGCGTCGCGACACGGGTGCGCGCGCAGCTGCGCGAAAATGACCTGGTGGCCCGCCTGGGGGGGGACGAGTTCGCCGTGCTGCTGGCGCCGCTGCACAAGCGCGACGATGCCCTGCGCATCGCCGAGAAGATTGCCGCCAGCATGAAACTGCCGATCCGCCTGGGCGAAGGGCAGATCATCGTCACCTCGCTGAGCATCGGCATTGCCTATTTCCCCGATGACGGCCTGACGCCGTCAGACCTGCTCAATGCCGCTGATGCGGCGATGTATCAGGCCAAGCGCAATCTGCGCGGCCAGGGGCAAATGGCAGAGACGGAGCGCTCTGCCCAACACGTAAAAAACAGGAGCTGAACCGTGATTCACCTGAGCCAACGTTTACGTTTTCACTTTATCTGCCTGGCCCTGGCGCTGTTCGCCCTGGGCGGCTGCCAGAGCGTGCCGCCCAAGGGCCTGACCGCCGAACAGATTGCCCTGCTCAAGCAAGAGGGCTTCCAGCTCACCGATGAAGGCTGGGAGTTCGGCCTGTCGAGCAAAGTGCTGTTCGGCAGCGATGTCGACACCCTCAACGCCCAGAGCAGGACTATCGTCGAGCGCATCGGCAAGTCGCTGCTGTCGGTGAACATCCAGCGCGTGCGGGTCGACGGACACACCGATGCCTCGGGCAAGGCTGCCTATAACCAGCAACTGTCCAAACGTCGGGCGCAGAGCGTAGCCAATGTCCTGGTGGGCATCGGCATGCGCCCCGAGAACGTCGAAACCCGCGGCCTCGGCAGCAGCGAGCCGGTGGCCAGCAACGACACACGCGCCGGGCGCCTGGAAAACCGCCGGGTGTCGATCGTGGTCGCCTCCGACTGATCAGTCGGCAAAGCTCATCGTGCGCGACTCGCCCATCAGCAGCGGGGTGTTGCGCTCGGTGACTTCGCGGATGTAATCCCACAACAGGGTAATCCGCTTCAACTTCCTCAAGTCCTCGCGGCAGTACATCCAGAACTGCCGGGTAATCGCCACTTCCTCGGGCAAAATCGCCACCAGGCGCGGGTCCTGCGCGGCCAGAAAACACGGCAGTATCGCCAGGCCACGACCCTGCTGGGCCGCCACGTACTGGGCGATCACGCTGGTGCTGCGCAGGTTGGCGCTGGCGGCCGGGATCAGGTTGGCCAGGTAAAGGAGCTCGGAGCTGAAGGCCAGGTCGTCGACATAGCTGATGAACTGATGCCGGGCCAGGTCGCTGCTGCGGGTGATCGGCTCGTGGCTGTCCAGGTACTCCTGGGTGGCGTACAGGCGCAGTCGGTAGTCGCACAGCTTGCAGCACACGTAAGGCCCGTGCTCCGGGCGCTCCAGGGCGATGACGATGTCGGCCTCGCGCTTGGACAGGCTGATGAAGTGCGGCAGCGGCAGGATGTCCACCGAGATCGCCGGGTAGGCGTCGACGAAATGGCTCAGCTGCGGGGTGACGAAGAAGCTGCCGAAGCCTTCGGTGCAGCCCATGCGCACATGCCCCGACAGCGCCACGCCGGAACCGGAGACCTGCTCGCAGGCCATGTGCAGGGTGCTTTCGATCGACTCGGCATAACTGAGCAGGCGCTGGCCTTCGGCAGTCAGGACAAAGCCGTTGGTCCGCGATTTTTCGAACAGCAAGGTGCCCAGCGCCACTTCCAGCGAACTGATCCGCCGCGACACCGTGGTGTAGTCGACGCCCAGGCGTTTGGCTGCGCTGCTGGCCTTGCGGGTGCGCGCCACTTCAAGAAAGAACTTCAGGTCATCCCAGTTCAACGACCCCAGGGAGGTGATGTTTTTTTGCATGTTGGTCCGGCTTTTATGTGCGTTCTTATTAGATGTTTGCACATCTATACTCCAAAAAAGCCCTGGACCCAAGCGCCCGCCGTGGCTGATCCGGTGGCGTCGATCTCTCCCTAACAACAATTTCAGGAGAACGCACATGAACGCATCCCTCACCCCCGGCCAGACCAAGGTCGAGCAGGTCAAGCTGCTGATCGACGGCCAATGGGTCGAATCGAAAACCAGCGAATGGCGCGACGTGGTCAACCCGGCCACCCAGCAAGTGCTGGCCCGCGTACCCTTCGCCACCGCCGAAGAAGTCGACGCCGCCATCGCCGCCGGCCAGCGTGCGTTCAAGACCTGGCGCGACACCCCGATCGGCGCGCGCATGCGCATCATGCTCAAGCTGCAGGCGCTGATTCGTGAACACTCCAAGCGCATCGCCGTGGTCCTCAGTGCCGAACAGGGCAAGACCATTGCCGACGCTGAAGGCGATATCTTCCGCGGCCTGGAAGTGGTCGAGCATACCTGCAGCATCGGCAGCCTGCAGATGGGCGAGTTCGCCGAGAACGTTGCCGGCGGCGTCGATACCTACACCCTGCGCCAGCCGATCGGCGTCTGCGCCGGGATCACCCCGTTCAACTTCCCGGCGATGATCCCGCTGTGGATGTTCCCGATGGCCATCGTCTGCGGCAACACCTTCGTGCTCAAGCCATCCGAGCAGGACCCGCTGTCGACCATGATGCTGGTGGAGCTGGCCATCGAAGCCGGTGTGCCGGCCGGCGTGCTCAACGTCGTCCATGGTGGCAAGCAGGTGGTCGATGCGCTGTGCACCCACAGCGACATCAAGGCGATCTCCTTCGTCGGCTCCACTGAGGTCGGCACTCACGTGTACAACCTGGCTGGTCAGCACGGCAAGCGCGTGCAGTCGATGATGGGCGCGAAGAACCACGCCGTGGTGCTGCCGGACGCCAACCGTACGCAAACCCTCAATGCCCTGGTCGGTGCCGGTTTCGGCGCGGCCGGTCAGCGCTGCATGGCCACCTCGGTCGCGGTGCTGGTGGGCAAGGCCCGCGAGTGGCTGCCGGAGCTCAAAGAGCTGGCCGCCAACCTCAAGGTCAACGCCGGCAGCGAGCCGGGTACCGATGTCGGCCCGCTGATTTCAAAGCGCGCCAAGGAGCGGGTGCTGGGCCTGATCGAAAGCGGCATCAAGGAAGGCGCCAAGCTTGAGCTCGATGGCCGCGAAGTCAGTGTGCCAGGCTACGAGCAAGGCAATTTCGTTGGCCCGACCCTGTTCTCCGGGGTGACCACCGACATGCAGATCTACACCCAGGAAATCTTCGGCCCGGTGCTGGTGGTGCTGGAAGTCGACACCCTCGACGAAGCTATCGCCTTGGTCAACCGCAACCCCTTCGGCAACGGCACCGGCTTGTTCACCCAGAGCGGTGCGGCGGCGCGCAAGTTCCAGAACGAAATCGACGTTGGCCAGGTCGGCATCAACATTCCGATTCCTGTACCGGTACCGTTCTTCAGCTTCACAGGCTCGCGCGGCTCCAAACTCGGCGACCTCGGCCCGTACGGCAAACAGGTGGTGCAGTTCTACACTCAGACCAAGACCGTCACCAGCCGCTGGTTCGATGATGACAGCGTCAACGATGGCGTGAACACCACCATCAGCCTGCGCTAAGGAGCTCATCATGCGTATCGCATTCATCGGCCTGGGCAACATGGGCGCACCCATGGCCCGCAACCTGATCAAGGCCGGGCATCAGCTGAACCTGTTCGACCTGAACAAGACCGTGCTGGCTGAACTTGCCGAGCTCGGTGGGCAGATCAGCAGCTCGCCGCGCGACGCCGCGCAGCAGAGCGAGCTGGTGATCACCATGCTGCCAGCTGCTGCCCACGTGCGCGGTGTGTACCTCAACGAAGACGGTGTGCTGGCCGGTGTCAAGGCCGGTACCCCGGTGGTTGACTGCAGCACCATCGACCCGCAGACGGCCCGCGATGTTGCGGCTGCTGCGGCCAAGCAGGGCGTCGACCTGGCTGATGCACCGGTGTCCGGTGGTACCGGTGGCGCTGCGGCCGGCACCCTGACCTTCATGGTTGGTGCCAGCGACGCGCTGTTCGCCACCCTGCAACCGGTGCTGGCGCAAATGGGCCGCAACATCGTCCACTGTGGTGAAGTCGGCACCGGGCAAATTGCCAAGATCTGCAACAACCTGCTGTTGGGCATCTCGATGATCGGCGTGTCCGAAGCCATGGCCCTGGGCAATGCGCTGGGGATCGACACCAAGGTATTGGCCGGGATCATCAACAGCTCAACCGGCCGCTGCTGGAGTTCGGACACCTACAACCCGTGGCCGGGCATTATCGAGACGGCCCCGGCATCGCGTGGCTATACCGGTGGCTTTGGTGCCGAGCTGATGCTCAAGGACCTGGGGCTGGCGACAGAAGCCGCACGTCAGGCGCACCAGCCGGTGATTCTCGGCGCGGTGGCCCAGCAGCTGTACCAGGCCATGAGTTTGCGCGGCGAGGGTGGCAAGGATTTCTCGGCGATTGTCGAAGGTTATCGCAAGCCCGAGTAAAAAGAGCATCGCCAGCAAGGCTGGCTCCCACAGATACTGCGCACACCTAACTCTGTGGGAGCTGGCCTTGCCAGCGATGGGCTGCCAAGGCAGCCCCGGCGGTCAGGCAAAAACGAAATACTTGCGTACCGTCTCCACCACTTCCCAGGTGCCTTTCATCCCCGGTTCGATGACGAACACATCACCGGCTTTCAGGTGCACCGGCTGCTCACCTTCCGGGGTGATCACGCAGTAGCCGTCCAGAAAATGGCAATACTCCCACTTCTCGTAATTGACCTGGAACTTGCCCGGCGTACAGATCCAGGTGCCCATGATCTTGCTGCCATCGGCCGACACATAGGCGTTGAGGTTGACGGTGTGCGGGTCGCCGCCGATGCGTTGCCACTTGGTCGCATCCAGCACGGGGGTAGGGCAGGTCTCGCGCAGCACGGTGATGAAATCGGACATTCCAGGCTCCAGAGGATGGCTCAAAGGTCCATCACCATAGGCGCTATCGGTGCCCGGCAAATGTCTGGTCTCGACCTTCAGGTGTCTGGGAGCGCAAATCCGTGCCTATCGATCAAGGCTGTCGCCAAAGCCGCGGATCACTTCCAGCAGCGCTTTGACCCGTTGCGGCAGCGTGCCGGCCGGGTACACCGCGTGCATTTGCGGACTGTCGCCGTTACTGGCGGTCAGCCGGTACTCGGCGCAGACCCGCTGCAGGCGCCCAGCCTGCACCTCGGGTTCGGCCAGCCAGTCGGCCAGGCGGGCGATGCCGACACCGGCCAGGGCGGCCTGGAATACGGCAACCCCGGAGCTGAAGCGAAACCTGGGGTGCACTCGCAGGCTGACGGCCTGATCGGCGCTGCGAAACTTCCACTCCTTGAGAATCCGCGGCGCGGTATGCAGGATCAGCGCATGCGCTTCCAGCGCCTCGATCGTCTCGGGTACGCCATGCCGGTGCAGGTAAGCGGGGCTGGCATACAGCGAGCGTGAGTAGCGCCACAGCGGGTAGCCGATCAGCTCGCTGTCCTGGGCGAAGGCGCCACGAATCGAGAAATCCAGTTTGCTTTTGGCCGGGTCGATCGGCTCGTCGCTGAAGATCACATCGACGTTCACCTGCGGGTAGCGCTCGCCGTACTGTGCAATCAGACCGGGCAATACCTGCGCCAGCGATTCGGGGGCGGAAAACCGCACCCAGCCGGAAGCCAGGCCGCTGAGCCCGGTCAGCTCCTCATCGGCCTCACGTTGCAGATCGAGCATTTTGTAGGCGTAGGGCAGCAAGCGTTCACCTGCCTCGGTCAGGCTTACGGCGTTGCTCGAGCGATTGAACAGCTTGGCCCCGGCGTTTTCTTCCAGGGCTTGCACGGCACGGGTCACAGCACTGGGCGAGCGTCCCAGGGCGCGTGCTGCGGCGACGAAGCTGCGCTTGCGGGCAACCATTGCGAAGGCTTCCAGCTCCGCGAGCATATCCAGGGCCATGTGTTACCTCGTTGCAGTTTTTGCAATATGGCATTGCAACACAAAACCCGGACGTTGGTTAACCTTGGCGCGCCCGTCCTTGACTGCCAGAGCCTGAAACCATGGTCGATATCGTCGTTCTTTGTGTGTTTGCCTTTGCCGCCGGGCTGATCGATGCGGCGGTGGGTGGTGGCGGGCTGATCCAGATTCCGGCGCTGTTCAACGTGCTGCCGGCATCGCCACCGGCCGCATTGCTGGGCACCAACAAGGTTGCCTCGGCGTGCGGTACGGCGTTTGCCGCACGCTCGTTCGTGCGCAAGGTGGTGATCGACTGGGGGCTGGTGATCCCGGCGGCCTGTGCAGCCTTTGCCATGGCCTTCGTCGGCGCCGCCACGGTGTCACTGGTGCCGCAGTCGCTGATGCGCCCGGCGGTGCTGGTGCTGATTGTGCTGATGGCGATCTACACCTTCTGGAAAAAGGACTTCGGTACCCTGCACAAGCCGATGCGCATCGGCACCCGCGAGAAGCTGCTGGCGGTCGTCATCGGTGGCGCCATCGGCTTTTACGACGGCCTGTTCGGACCCGGCACCGGCAGCTTTCTGATCTTCCTGTTCATTCGCTGCTTCGCCTTCGACTTCCTGCATGCCTCGGCGTCGGCGAAACTGGTGAACATCGCCACCAACGTCGCCGCACTGATGTTCTTCATCCCCACCGGCAACGTGCTCTACCTGATCGCCATCCCCATGGCCGCCTTCAACATCCTCGGCGCGTTGACCGGCACCTGGCTGGCGGTGCACAAGGGCGTGCCCTTTGTTCGCGCGCTGTTCCTGGTGTTGCTGCTGATCTTGATCGGCAAGCTGTCCTACGACCTGTTGGTCTGACGATCAGGCCCACCAGTAACGGACGAAGTGGAAGAACACCGGCGCGGCGAAGCATACCGAGTCCATGCGGTCGAGCATGCCGCCGTGGCCTTCGATCATATGGCCCCAGTCCTTCACGCCGCGGTCGCGCTTGATCGCCGACATCACCAGGCCGCCGGCAAAGCCCATGAGGTTGACGGTCAGGGCCATCAGCGCCGCCTGCCAGAAGCTGAACGGGGTGATCCAGCACAGGGTGGCGCCGATCAGAGTGGCCAGGGCCACGCCGCCGACCAGGCCTTCGACGGTCTTTGAGGGTGACAGCTTGGGCGCCACCTTGTGCTTGCCGAACAGCTTGCCGCAGACGTACTGCAGCACATCGGAAATCTGAACCACGAGGATCAGCCAGGCAATCAGCAGCAGGTTGCGGCCTTCGTATCCGGGGATATCCAGGGTCATCAAGGCCGGTACCGAGGACAGGCAGTAGACCGCGATCATCAACCCCCACTGCACCTTCGAGGCACGCTCCAAAAAGCGCGTGGTATCGCCGCCGAAGCTGGCCAGGATCGGCAGCAGCAGGAACAGATAGACCGGGATGAAAATGCTGAACAGCCCGTACCAGTCCATGGCAATCAACAGGTACTGCACCGGCAGGGCGACGTAGAACGCCGCGACCAGTGCCGGGTAGTCGCTGCGCCGGGTTGGCGTCAGGGTGAGGAACTCACGCAGGGCGTAGAACGACACGCAGTAGAACAGCAGGATCACCCCCAGCTTGCCGAACAGAAACGCCAGGCCGATGACCAGGACCATCACCCACCAGGCGTTGATCCGCGCGTTGAGGTTGTCGATTACCGCGTGGGGCGCCGGGCCGGCGCGCCATTTGAGCAGGCGGCCGATCAGGCTGGCGAGCAACAGCAGGCCGCCAATGCCGGCGAACAGCGAAAGGGTGTTGTTGTCCATCTCAGGATTCCTTCGGGGCCAGGGCCAACAGGGCCTGGCGGGCCCGGTCGAGAAACGCGTGCTTGCTTTCGTCCGCTTGCAGGTGCAGCGGCTCGCCAAAGCTCAGGGTGCACAGCAAGGGCAGCGGCAGGGCACGACCCTTGGGCATGACCCGGTTGAGGTTGGCGATCCATACCGGGATCACCTCGACCTGCGGGTGGGCGCTGGCCAGGTGGAACAGTCCGCTCTTGAACGCCAGCAACGGTTCGTCGCTGAGGTTGCGCGTGCCTTCGGGAAAGAAGATCAGCGAATCACCCTGGGCCAGCGCATCCTGGATCGGTTGCAAAGGGTTGCTTGTGGCGTCGCTGTGCTGGCGGTCGATCAGCACGCCATTGAACACCCGCTTGATCAGGAACTGGCGGATGCCGGGTTTTTGCCAGTAATCGGCACCGGCCACCGGTCGCGTGTGCTGGCGCAGGGGCTGGGGCAGCGAGGCCCAGATCAGCACGAAGTCGCCGTGGCTGCTGTGGTTGGCGTAGTACAGCCGTTGCACCGGTTGCGGCGTGCAGCCCAGCCACAGGGCGCGGGCGCCGGTGATCAGGCGGGCGACCGAGGTGATGGCAAAGGCGGTGAGGGCAGCAAGCATGGGCAAGGTCCTTATCCGGCGGAGTGAAACAAGGGCAAAAGCAGGATGCCGGCCAGCGCCAGCAGGGCCTGTACCGCAAAGCACAGGAGTTGTTTGCGCAGCAGGCCCATGGCTGCCAGGCCGCGTGACTGCCAGTCGCGGTTGTCGACCGGGTTGGCCTTCAGGCCCAGGGCGCACAACGACTGGTCCAGCGCCTGGGTGTGCTGCGCGAGCTGATCGCTGCGGGTGGCCAGGTGCGCAAACAGTTCGGCATCCAGTGCTACGCGTATGGCGAAAAACTTTTGCAGCAAGCCGGCCAACAGCAACACGCTGCACAGCACGCTGCTCAACCACGGGGCGGGCGTGCCGATCAGCAGCACCGCGAGGCCAAAAAACACCGCCAGCAAGCTGATGCCGTCGGCCAGGCGCTCGACCTGCCGCCCGCGCTTGAGCAGGCTGGCGACCAGGGCCAGGTGGATTTCGCCGCTCACAGGCAAGGCTCCGTTTGCAGGCGTTCAATCACCTGCAGGTGCTGCGGATGCAGGACCACCCCGGGGCGTGCCTGGCTGATGCGTTGCTGCGCTTGCCGGGCATCGCTGCAGCGCCCGCTGAGCACCAGCCAGGCGGCCACGGCGCTGGCGCTGCGGGAGTAACCGAGGGCGCAGCAGACCAGCACCGGGCCCTGCTGGCGCAGTTGCTCGATGGCCGCTGCCGCGTCCCGGCAGCGCTCGGCCGTGGGCACGACCAGATCGAGGCTGGGCAGGGCGCAGTAGGCCTGGCCCGGGGCAAGCGACGCTGGCAGTTCGGCGCACAGATCGACAATGGCGGCGAAGTGCGCGGCTTGACCCTTGCCCGGAATTCGCCCGAGGTACACGCCATCGCACACTTCATCCGCTTGAGGATGACGCCGCGTCCACCAGCGTGAGTTGAGCCAGGCACCAATCAGGTAGGGCGCCAGCAACCAGCGCGCGGCATACGAGAGCCGGCCATCGGACCCTTTCTGAAAGCCTTCGGCGCCCAGTTGCGCATAGTTGAGCGCCACCACCAGCAGCGCGACCGCCGGCCACATCAACCACAGGGCGACGCCGCCCAGGTACAGCGCCAGTCCCACCAGCACTGCCGCCCCGGCCCCATAGCGCAGCGCCAGGCGCCAGCGCTGCGGATCGCGGGCAAGTTGCAGATGGCGCAGCACCGGCCGGCCGTCAACCGGCCACAGCCAAACGCACAGCACCCCCACCAGCGCGCCGCTGGGCAGGTCGATAAAGTGGTGTTGCCAGGTGGTCAGCACCGACAGGCCGATCAGCGCCATCCAGCCATGTACCAGCAAGCGTGGCAGCCTGGCGTGGATATGCCGGGCAAACATCGCCCAGATGATCACCAGCAAGGCGATGTGCAGCGACGGCGCCTGGTTGAACGGTTTGTCGAAGCCCATCAGCACATCGAACAACCAGCCGAACAGGCCATCCAGCGCTGGCCGTTCGACGGTGAAACGCAGCGGCCAGAGCAGAAAACCGAGGATGCAGATGACCTGCGCGCTAAGCAGGCGCAGGGCATGGCGGTCCATCTCCCGACGGCTCAGCGGCAGCAGGAACGACAGGCCGTAGAGCAGGTCGATCGACCAGTACGGGATGATGGTCCAGGGCCACAGCGGGATGCTGCCTTCCCAGGCAAACACCAGGCTGCCGACGTCGCTGCGCCCGGCGGTGTAGGTGTTGGTCAGGCCGTAGCTGAGAAAGAACAGCGGGCCGAGCAACAGCAGCCAGAGCACCCCGCGCTTGATCAAGCCTGGCTCGCGCGCAGTGCTCATCAAGCGACCCGCTGGGCCAGGCTGACGCTGAAGATGCCCCACTCATCGATACGCTGGCAGACCTTGCGAAAGCCGGCCGCCTCGACCAGTTGATCCATCTCCACCTGGCTGCGCCGGCGCATCACCCAGGCCTGGCCGGCGCGGTGGCTGGTCAGGGCGCGGGCGATCATCTCCAGCTGCGGGTGCCAGGGTTGGCCGGTGTACACCAGGTAACCGCCGGGCTCCACAGCCTGGGCCAGGCCGCCCAGGGAGTCGCCAACCATCTGGTTGCTGGCGAACAGTTCATACAGGCCCGAGACCACTGCCAGGGTCGGGCGTGGGTCGAGGCTGGCCAGGCTTTGGGCATCGAAGGCATCGCCCTGGACGAAGCGGGCAATGTCGGCCAGGCCTTTTTCGGCGATCAGCGCGCTGCCCTGCTGGACGTTGAGCTCGCTGTAGTCGCGCAGCAGGATCGACTCCGGCTTGCGCTCCAGGCCCTGCAGCGCTTCGAGGATGTAGCGGCCATGGCCGGCGGCGATATCGACGATATCCACCGGCTTGCCCTGTTCGCGCAGGCGTTCGATGGCCAGGCGCAGCAGTTCCTCGACATGCAGCTTGCGCTGGCGGATGCCGCGCCAGCCGATGGCGTTGAGGTAGTTCTGGTCGATCATCCGCCCGATCGCGCCCTTGCCGGTGGGCTGGTTGCGGTAGACGTAGTCCAGGGTGCTGCCGGAGTCGAAGCCGGTGTCGAAGCCCAGCTTGACCCCGTCCGACAAGCCCTTGCCCAGCCGTAGGCTGGCGCGGGTGGCGCGCCAGTAGAGGTCGGCCGGCGAGTTGCGTGGCAGCGGCGCGGCCAGGCTTTCGGCCTCGGCGCAGCTGGCACCCAGCTGGTCGGCAGCGAGCAGGGAAGGGCGCTGCGGCGCCTGGCTGAAACAGTGCCCGATAAACCGGCGGATCCGCGCCAGGGCATGGCTGCGGTCACGTTCGCCAAGGGTGTCGTGGAAGAACCCGGGGAGGATGTGTTTTTCTTTGTGCACGCTGCCCAGGCGCTCGAAGAACTGCTCCTGGGGTTTGCGCTTGACCACGAAATCGGCGCCGGAAATCAACAGCTGGGTCGGCACCTGGATCGCCTGGGCATCGGCCACCACGCGGTCGGCGGCTTCATACAGGCCAAGCAGCATGGTCACCGAAATCGGCCGGCTGATCAGCGGGTCGCTTTCATACGAGGCGATGCGTTCGGGGTCGTGGCTGAGCAGGCGCGGCTTGACGTAGCTGTTGACGAAGAAGTTGCCGCGCCAGGCGCGCATCAGCTTCAGCCCCGGGCGGGCGAACGGCACGTACAGCTTGACCTTGAAGGCCGGCGAGGCCAGCACCAGGCAGCGCACCTTGGGCGCGTAGTCGTGGGCCCAGGTGGCGATCAGCACGGCACCGACGCTTTGCGCCAGTACCGCCATGTCCTCTTCGGCGATGCCGTGCTCGCGGGCGATATGTTCGATGAAGGTCTGCACGTCGCGCACACTGCAGGCGAAGCTCGGGCTGTCGCCACGGGCCCCGGGCGACTGGCCGTGGCCACGGGCGTCCCAGGCGAAAAAGTCGTGGTCGGGCAGCTGCAGCTCGTCGGCCAGATGGGCCATGCGCCCACCGTGTTCGTGGCCGCGGTGGAACAGCACCACGGCGCGGCGTGGCTGGCCGTCAGCGACGTTGGCGGGCCAGTGGCGGTAATGCAGTTCGACGCCGTCGTGGGTGGTGAAGTGCAGCGATTGCGCGTTGCGCATGGCAAATATCCTTATCTGGCACAAAGAGCTTCAGCGGGTTTGCGCCAGACCGCGGCTGACCCGGTTGTAGAGGGTATAGAGCGAGAGCAGCAAGATCACCAGCAGCACGCCGTTGATCCAGCTGGCAGGCAGCAGGCCTGCGGCGACGCCGGCACCGAGCACGCCGAAGACAAAAGCGCGATCGCTCTTGCCCATGGGACCGTCGTAGCGGCGCTCGGCGCCGACCAGCGGGCCCATGACCCCGGCGTATTCGCTGATCAGCGCCGCCAGCACGACGATCACCACCAGCGCCGATGAGACGCCCGGCAGCAAGGCAAGAGGCAGGTACAGGGCGCTGTCGGCGACCAGGTCGCAGAGTTCGTTGTAGTAGGCACCGAGCTTCGATTGCTGGCCGAATTCGCGGGCGAGCATGCCGTCGATGGCATTGAGGGCCATGCGCAGCAGCATCCACACCGGCACCAGGGCGAACAGCCAGGTGAGGTGTGGCAGCCAGGCCAGCAACAGGCCGAGCAACACGGAAACCACGGCGGCGCTCAGGGTCACCTGGTTGGCGGTGACGCCGCGTTGGTACAGGCGCTCGACCGTCGGGCGCAACAGCGCCTGAAAGCGGGGTTTGAGCTGGTAGATCGACGGCACGGTGAAACTCCCTTTACGACTCGGTTGGCGATCAGTGCAGCAACAACTAGGTCCGCGGGGGCGATTGTCGGTGGATTGCCCCTGCCGGAGCAATAGCGCCGGCACTCAGGCAGTCGAGCAAGGCCTGCGCATGCCCGGGCAGGCCGGCAAAATCCCGGCTGCACAGGCGCAACTGACGGTTGGCCCACGGCTCGTTTAGCGCCAGGCTGTGCAACGGCAACACGCCCTGCCAGCGCTGTACCGCTGCCAGTGGCACGATTCCCAAACCGGCGCCATGGGCGACCATGCGGATCACCCCGTCGAAGCCTTCGGCGCGCACCCGGACTTGCAGGCGCCGGCCCAGGTGCAGGGCCTGCTCTTCAAGGTGCAGGGCGAGGGCGCTGTCGGCCTGCAGGCCGACGTAGCCGTGGCCGAGGGTGTCGGCAAAGCGCAGGCTGGCGTCGACGGCCAGTGGGTGAGCGGGCGGCATGATCAGTACCAGCGGGTCGTCGCGAAACGCCAGGGTCTGCAGGTGTTCGCTGGCCACCGCGCTGGAAATGATGCCGATATCCGCCACGCCCTGGGTGATCGCCTGAACGATGCGCAGGCTCGGCAGTTCATGGATATCGAGGTCGATGGCCGGGTACTGCTGAAGAAACCCGGCAAGCAGCTCCGGCAGGTATTCGGTCAACGCTGCGGTGTTGCACAGCAGTCGCACCTGGCCCTGCAGGCCCTGGGCGTACTGCCCGAGGTCGAACTGCAGGCGTTCGACCTGCTGGGCGATCAGCCGGGCATGCTGCAGCAGCGCCTGTCCCGCAGGCGTGGCCTGCACGCCACGGCGGTTGCGTTCGAGCAGCGGTGTGCCCAACGAACTTTCCATGGCGCGGATGCGCGCGCTGGCGGCCGGCAGCGACAGGTGGCTGCGCTGGGCGCCAGCGGTGATGTTGCCGCACTCCAGGGTGTGCTGGAACAGTCGCAGGTCAATCAGATCGAAATGCATCAGCCTCTTCCTGGGCAATAGTCTGGCTGAGTATATGGCAGATTTTCAGTCTCAGTGGCGAGGTGCAGGATAGCGCCATGACTACCTTGTTCGGCTTCTATCAGGATATCGGTCCAGCGCTGACGCTGCTGGTTCTGGCGACCTTCGTGCTGGCCGGCGCGGTGAAGGGCGTGATTGGCCTGGGCCTGCCGACCATAGCCATGGGCCTGCTCGGTATGGCTATGTCCCCGGCGCAGGCAGCGGCCTTGCTGATCGTGCCCTCGACCCTGACCAACCTCTGGCAACTGGCCTTTGGTGGACACTTGCGGGCCCTGCTGAAAAGGCTGTGGCCGATGCTGGCGATGATTTTTGTCGGCACCTTGCTGGGCAGCGCCTGGCTGGGCATCAACAGTGGCGAGTGGGCGGCGCGTGCCTTGGGTGGGGCGTTACTGGCGTATGCGTTGTACGGCCTGTTCGGCCGAGCAGTGCGCCTGGCGGCTGCACATGAACCCTGGCTTGGGCCGCTCTGCGGGCTGAGCACCGGGGTGATCACCGCTGCCACCGGGGTGTTTGTGATTCCTGCGGTGCCTTACCTGCAGAGCCTGGGCCTGAGCCGCGACGAAATGGTCCAGGCCCTGGGCCTGTCGTTCAGCGTCTCGACCCTGGCCCTGGCGATCGGCCTGGCGGGCCAGGATGCGCTGGGTGCGCAGGCCCTGGGCGCGTCATTGCTGGTGCTGGCGCCGGCGCTGCTGGGCATGCTCGGCGGCCAGTGGCTGCGTCAGCGCATCAGCGCCGTGCTGTTCAAGCGCTGCTTCTTTACCGGCCTGGCCCTGCTCGGCGCGCACCTGTTGCTCAACGGCTAGCCGAAGAGGGGCTGAGCATGTCGATCAACTGGATATCGAAGTCACGCTCCAGGTAGTCCATGCGCTTCTCGAAAAACGCCGCCATGTGCGGCAGGGCCGAGTGCACATCCAGCGCCGCCTTGCTGGCCCAGATCTCGTAGAAGACGAACAGGCTTGGGTCTTGCTGGTCGCGCAGCATGTGGTATTCGACGCAGCCCGGTTCCTCTCGGCTTGGCTCGACGTAGGCGCGAAACAGCGCTTCGAAGGCTTCGGACATTTCCGGACGGGTCTTGGCTTTGAGGATGAAACCGTATTGCTCGCTCATGAAGAGGCCTCTGAAAGGAAGGGGTGAAACGATTCTAAGGCAACAATAAGCGTGCTATTCGTGCTTTTTGGTCAAATGTATTTTGCCCCGGCGCGGCTGTTTCCCCGCGAGGCCGACCCCTATTCTGCCGCCATCAAATTCACTCGGTCACAGGCTCCGTTGCCCCTGATCGAACACAGATGAGGCACCCCATGAAAAAAGTCCTGTTGCTCAACGGTGGTAAAAAATTCGCCCACTCCGATGGCCGCCTGAACGAAACCCTGCATGAAACCGCACTGGCATTCCTTGACCGCGCCGGTTTCGACGTCAAGACCACCTACATCGACGGCGGCTACGACAACGCCGAAGAGGTGCAGAAGTTCCTCTGGGCCGACGTCATCATCTATCAGATGCCTGGCTGGTGGATGGGCGCGCCGTGGACCGTCAAGCAGTACCTGGACGAAGTCTTCACCGCCGGCCACGGTAGCCTCTACGCCAGCGACGGCCGCACCCGATCCGATGCTTCGCAAAAGTACGGCAGCGGCGGCTTGATCCAGGGCAAGCAGTACATGCTGTCGCTGACCTGGAATGCACCGCAGCAAGCCTTCGACGACCCCAGCGACTTCTTCGAAGGCAAGGGCGTGGACGCGGTGTACTTCCCGTTCCACAAGGCCAACCAGTTCCTCGGCATGAGCGGCCTGCCGACCTACCTTGCCGAGGATGTGATGAAGCGCCCCAACGTCGAAGCCGCCGTGGCCGCCTACGAGCAGCACCTGGCCGAGGTTTTCCAGGCTCAAGCCTGATGAAGCCTTGCGCTGGCCGCGCCAAGCGGCTATCTATCACGGCTGTTGCCAACCCCGGGGTACAGCTGTGAAAGCCAGGTCCGATGAATTGCAGGTGTTCGTCTCGGTGATCGAGTGCGGCTCGATTTCCGCGGCTGCCGAGCAGGGTGGGCAGACGCCGTCGGCGATCAGCCGGACCCTGTCGCGCCTGGAAACCAAGCTCGGCACCACCCTGATCAACCGCACCACCCGGCGCATGGACCTGACCGAAGAAGGGCGGTTTTTCTTCGAGCGGGCCAAGTCGATCCTGCAGCAGATGGACGAGCTCGAAGAGCATCTGTCGGTGCACCACCAGACGCCGTCCGGGCGCTTGCGCATCAACGCCGCGCTGCCGTTCATGCTGCACGCCATCGTGCCCTGGGTCGGTGAGTTCCGCGCGCTGTACCCGCAGATCCAGCTGGAGCTCAACACCAGCGATTTGATCATCGACCTGATCGAACAGAGCACCGACGTTGCCATTCGCATCGGCGAGCTGGCCGACTCCAGCCTGCATGCCCGCGCGCTCGGTTGCAGCCCGTTGAACCTGCTGGCCAGCCCCGAGTACCTGGCCCGGCATGGCACGCCCGAGCAGGTTGAAGACCTGCAAGGCCATGCGCTGCTTGGCTTCACCCAGACCGAGACCCTCAACCACTGGCCACTGCGCCATGCCGAAGGCGATCGCCTGCTGATCCGCCCGGCGCTGTCGGCCTCCAGCGGTGAAACCCTGCGCGAACTGGCCCTGGCCGGTGAAGGCATCGTCTGCCTGTCGCACTTCATGACCCATGAAGACATCCGCAGCGGGCGCCTGCAGGTGCTCCTGCCCGAGCACAACAGTGGCTATCGCCAGCCGATCAATGCGGTGTACTACCGCAACACCCAGCTGGCGCTGCGCATCCAGTGCTTTCTCGATTTCATCCAGAACAAGCTGGCGATCTACGCCTGCTGAAGCATCCATCCGCGACAGCTTCTGCCTGTGAGCGGCGAAATTTCCTGCCGTGTTTGATAACTCGTCTGACATCAGCCTTAATGGCTGTTCAACGAAAACAACACTAAGGAAGCTCTCATGCGCGTTGTGATGTTCCGATCCCTGGCCCTCGGCGCCGCGATCCTCGCCAGTAACGCGGCTTACGCGGTTAGCCTGGAGGGCGGTGCGGTCGCTGCACCCGATCAATATGGTGCACAGGTCGCCGCCGATATCCTGAAAAAAGGCGGCAACGCGGTGGACGCGGCAGTGGCCACCGCCTTCACCCTGGCGGTCACCTACCCCGAGGCGGGCAACATCGGTGGCGGTGGTTTCATGACCCTCTATGTCGACGGCAAGGCCTACTTCCTCGACTACCGCGAAACCGCGCCGAAGGCCGCCAGTCGCAACATGTACCTGGACGACAAGGGCGAGATCATCGAGAACCTCAGCCTGGTCGGCTCCCGTGCCGCTGGCGTGCCTGGCACGGTGATGGGGCTGTGGGAGGCGCATCAGAAATTCGGCAAGCTGCCCTGGGCCGAGCTGCTGACCCCGGCGGTTGGCTATGCCAAGAATGGCTTCAAGGTCGCGTCCAAGCAGTACCAGTACCGCGAAGATGCCCTGGGCCTGTTCAAGGACAGCACCAACTTCAACGACTATTTCGGCAGCATGAAAGTCGGCGAGACCTTCAAGCAGCCGGAGCTGGCACAAACCCTGGAGCGCATTGCCGACAAGGGCGTCAGCGAGTTCTACCAGGGCAAGACCGCCGACCTGCTGGTGGCGCAGATGCAGGCCGACAAGGGCCTGATCAGCAAGGACGACCTCAAGGATTACAAAGCGGTGTGGCGTGAGCCGATGAAGATCGACTGGCGTGGCAACACCGTCTACACCGCGCCGCTGCCAAGCTCGGGCGGTATCGCCCTGGCCCAGCTGCTGGGCATCAAGGAAGCGCGCGCCGCTGACTTCAAGGGTGTCGAGCTGAACTCGGCGCGCTACATCCACCTGTTGGCCGAAATCGAAAAACGCGTGTTTGCCGACCGCGCCGACTACCTCGGCGACCCGGCGTTCTCCAAGGTGCCGGTCGAGCAACTGATCGCCAAGGACTACATTGCCAAGCGCGCCCAGGAGGTAAACCCGACGGCCATCTCGGAAACCGCGAAAGTCCGCCCGGGCCTCGAACCGCACCAGACCACGCACTTCTCCATCGTCGACAAGGACGGTAACGCGGTCAGCAACACCTACACCCTGAACTGGGACTACGGCAGCGGCGTGGTGGTCAAGGGCGCGGGCTTTTTGCTCAACGACGAAATGGACGACTTCAGTTCCAAGCCGGGTGTGGCCAACGCCTTTGGTGTGGTCGGTGGCGATGCCAACGCGATCGAGCCGGGCAAACGCATGCTCTCGTCGATGAGCCCGAGCCTGGTGACTCGCGATGGCAATGTCACCCTGGTGCTGGGTACCCCGGGTGGTTCGCGGATCTTCACCTCGATCTTCCAGGTGCTGAACAACCTCTATGACTACAACCTGCCGCTGGAAAAAGCCGTGGCTGCGCAGCGCGTGCATCACCAGTTGCTGCCCAAGGACACCATTTATTTCGATGCCTTTGCACCGCTTAACGGCAAGGTCGCTGAAGAGCTGAAGAAGATGGGCTACACCCTGGAAGATCAGGGTTGGGAGATGGGCGACATCCAGGCCATCCGGGTTAATGGCACGGCGCTGGAAACCGCTTCCGATCCGCGTGGGCGGGGAGTGGGGCAGATTGTTAAATAAGTGGTGAAGCTATCGCTGGCAAGCCAGCTCCCACAGGGTTCGGTGTAAACAGATCCATTGTGGGAGCCGGACTTGCCGGCGATGGGCTGCAAAGCAGCCCCGGCTTCAGCGGGTCAGACGCGGAAGTGGCTGACCATGGTTTGCAACTGGTTACCCAGGCGCGCCAGTTCAACACTCGACGCTGCGGTCTCATCGCTGGCCGCCGCCGTCTGTTCGGACACATCGCGCACATTGAGAATGCTGCGGCTGATCTGCTCGGCCACCGCGCTCTGCTGCTCCGCCGCTGCAGCAATCTGCTGGTTCATCGACTGAATGTTCGACACGGTGCGGGTGATGCTTTCCAGCGAGGCACCGGCCTTGCGGGTGAGCTCGACGCTGCTGTCGGTCAGGTTGCGGCTGCCGAGCATCACGTTGGCCACCTGCTGGGTACCGCTCTGCAGGCCAGCGACCAGCTCTTCGATCTCTTCGGTGGATTTCTGCGTGCGCTGGGCCAGGCCGCGAACCTCGTCGGCCACCACGGCAAAACCACGACCGGCTTCACCGGCGCGGGCCGCTTCGATGGCAGCGTTGAGCGCCAGCAGGTTGGTTTGCTCGGCCACCGACTTGATCACGTCCATGACGCTGCCGATCTTCTGGCTTTCCTGCTGCAGTTGGCCCATGGCCTCGGTGGAGCGGTGCACTTCTTCGGCCAGGCGTTCAATCTGCCTGATCGCTTCGGCGACTACCTGGTCACCGGCGCGAGCCTGGCCATCAGCTTCGGTGGCAGCCTCGGAAGCATGCTCGGCATTGCGCGCGACTTCCTGAACAGTGGCAGCCATTTCGTGCATGGCGGTGGCGACCTGGTCGGTTTCAACCTTCTGGCTGTTGACCCCGGCGCTGGTTTCTTCGGTGACGGCCGACAGCTCTTCGGCGGCGCTGGCGATCTGGGTGACGCCGTCGCGGATACCGGTGATCAGGTCGCGCAGGGTCGAGCCCATGCGCTGGATGCCTTGCTGCAGCACACCCAGTTCGTCGCGGCGGGTGACGCGCAGGTTGTGGGTCAGGTCGCCGGCGGCGATCTTCTCGACCACGGCCAGGGTCTCGCGCAGCGGACGGGTGATCTGCCGGGTGATGATCACGGCGGCCAGTACACCGACCAGCAGCGCCAGCAAGGTGGCGGTCAGCTGCAGGGTGCGGGCCTGAGCGCTTTCAATGTCGCGACGGTCGAGCTGGATCTGGTACAGGGCGTCGCTGGTCTTGACGATGTCGGCACCTTGAACGGTCATCTCCTGACGTGACACGGCGATATCAGCGGTGGCGTCGCGGAACTGGCGCACGGCGTCGCGGTAAGCCATGACGGCAGTCTCGAACTGCTTGATGCGCGCGGCTTCGCCAGGCAGCTGACGGTTCAGGCTGGCGATTTCGGCCAGGGCGGTGTCGAGCTGACGCAAGGCCAGTTGCTCGGTCTCGCTGCTGATGTCAGCGATGTAGCTGCGCACGGCCAGGCGTACCAGCAGCAGTTGTTCCTTGGCCTGGGTGGTGGTGCGGAACTGCTCCAGGCGGCTGGCGTCACCCTCGGGCAGGGCCAGCACGTCGCGGTTGATCGCTTCGATCAGCTCGATGGCGCGGGCCGCGGCCTGGTTCATCGAATCGCGAGCGGCCAGGCTGGTCTTGTAGCCGGCGCGCATCTTGTTGATCGACACCTGGTATTCGCTGATGGTCTGGCCCAGGTCCTGGAGCAGCTTGATGTTCTCGGGGCTCTTGAAGCTCTTCAGCAGTTTTTGCTGCTGTTCGCTGAAGGCATTGAGCTTGACCTGAACGTTACCGGCCGCCGCATCGTCGCCGTTGGTCAGCATGTACTGCAGGCGGGTGATGCGCAGGTTGGTCAAGTCGCTGTTGAGCTGGGTGATGTCACTCATCCAGTTACTGCGATTGATCAGACTGCCCAGGCTGTTCCAGCCGGTCAGGGCCAGCAGGCCGGTAAGCAACAGCACCAGGCCAAAGCCCAGGCCGAGTTTCAGGTTGACGCTGATGTTGGCAAACCAGCTATTCATGCAATCCCTCCAGGAACGTTGTGCTTCTTGATCCGAATCGGTGGAAGGTTGTTGTTATTGATGGCCAGCCGATGTTCTGAGCAGGGTTTATCGGCGGCTTGCGCCGGAGCTGAAACGCTTTTTCAGCAAAAATGATCAGCGGTAGGTAACAGGGCATTTCTGCGGCCAGCCTGAGACTTCAGGTGGCCGCGAAACGGTGGGGCAGGCGGGTCAGAGCGAGCGTGCGCTAAAGGTGTCGCACTGGTTGATATCGCCCTTGGCGAAGCCGGTCTTGAACCAGCGCTGGCGCTGTTGCGAGGTGCCGTGGGTGAACGAATCCGGGACCACCCGGCCTTGGCCCTGCTGCTGCAGACGGTCGTCGCCGATGGCGTTGGCGGCGTTCAGGGCCTCTTCGATATCGCCGGGCTCCAGCCAGTTCAAGCGTTTTTGCGCCTGGAAAGCCCAGACGCCGGCCAGGCAGTCGGCCTGCAGTTCCTGGCGCACCAGCAAGCCGTTGTCGCCTTCCATGCGCTCGCCACGCTGGCGCGCGGCCTGGACCTTGGCCGAGACGCCGAGCAGGGTTTGCACATGGTGGCCGACTTCGTGGGCGATCACGTAGGCCTGGGCGAAGTCGCCGGCGGCCGAGAAACGCTGCTCCATTTCGCGGAAGAAGCTCATGTCCAGGTAGACCTTCTGGTCGGCCGGGCAATAGAACGGGCCGACCGCCGAAGAGGCGAAGCCGCAGGCCGAGTTGATCTGGCCGCTGAACAGGATCAGGTTGGGGTCTTTGTACTGGCGGCCGGCCTGGGCGAAGATGGCCTTCCAGGTGTCTTCGGTGTCGCCCAGCACGGACCGTACGAATTCCGCCTGCTCGTCGTTGGCCGGCGGCGCCTTGCCGGTGCCAGGGCTGACCGGTGCGGTCTGTTCCTGGCCCATCTGCCCGGCCAGCTGGCCGAGGATCTGCAGCGGGTCCTGGCCGGTTATCCAGCCAATCCCGACAATCAACAGGATCGCGCCGATGCTCAGGCCTTTGCCACCGCCGAAGCGCATGCCGCCACCGCCCTCGCCACGGGCATCGACCACATTGTCGCTACGCCTGCCTTTTCGCCATTGCATGAGTGCTCTCCGGAGCTTGGAAACATGAGGACAAAGATTAGTTCACCGCGTGGGGCTCTGTCAGATTCCTGATCTATTCATAACCATTTGGTTATGTATGGTGTGGTTCTTTTCAGTATTCGCCGGGCCCCGCATACCGGAAACTGCATGCTCGCCTGCCACGCCCAGGCCCTCCAATAATTCCAAGACAGGAGAACGGCATGTCTGCGCAAGACAACAGTCGCTTCGCTATCCGTGATCGCAACTGGCACCCGAAAGCCTTCACCCCGGACTACAAGACTTCCGTCGCCCGTTCGCCGCGCCAGGCCCTGGTGAGCATCCCGCAGTCGGTCAGCGAAAGCACCGGCCCGGATTTCTCGCACCTCAAGTTCGGCCCGCACGACCACGACCTGCTGCTCAACTTCAACAACGGCGGCCTGCCGATCGGTGAGCGCATCGTCCTGGCCGGCCGCGTCTGCGACCAGCACGGCAAACCGATCCCGCACACCCTGGTCGAGATCTGGCAAGCCAACGCCGGTGGCCGCTACCGGCACAAGAACGACCGCTACCTGGCGCCGCTGGACCCCAACTTTGGTGGCGTCGGCCGGGCCCTGACCGACAGCCAAGGCTACTACAGCTTCCGCACCATCAAGCCGGGTCCGTACCCCTGGCGCAACGGCCCCAACGACTGGCGTCCGGCGCATATCCATGTGTCGATCAGCGGCCCGTCGATTGCCACGCGCTTGATCACCCAGCTGTATTTCGAAGGCGATCCGTTGATCCCGATGTGCCCGATCGTCAAGTCGATTGCCAACCCTGACGCGGTGCAGAGCCTGATCGCACGGCTGGACATGAGCAATGCCAACCCCATGGATTGCCTGGCCTACCGCTTTGACATCGTGTTGCGCGGGCAGCGCAAGACCCACTTCGAAAACTGCTGAGGAGGCGCCCCATGCCTATCGAACTGCTGCCGGAAACCCCTTCGCAGACCGCCGGCCCCTACGTGCACATCGGCCTGGCCCTGGAGGCCGCCGGCAACCCGACCCGCGACCAGGAGATCTGGAACCGCATGGCGCGGACTGACGCCCCGGGCGAGCACATCCTGGTGTTCGGCAATGTCTATGACGGCAACGGCCATCTGGTGCGCGACTCGTTCCTGGAGTTCTGGCAGGCCGACCACAATGGCGACTACCAGGGCGACTTCGATCCGGAAAAACCGTTCAACAGCTTCGGCCGCACGGCCACGACGTTCGATGCCGGTGAGTGGGCCTTGCACACCATCAAGCCGGGTGTGGCGAACAACGCCGCGGGCGTGCCGATGGCGCCGCACATCAACATCAGCCTGTTTGCCCGTGGCATCAACATCCACCTGCAGACCCGCCTGTACTTCGATGACGAAGCCGAGGCCAATGCCAAGTGCCCGGTGCTCAACCTGATCGAGCAGCCGCAGCGGCGCGAGACACTGGTGGCGACTCGTTGCGAAGTGGACGGCAAGCTGGCGTATCGGTTTGATATCCGCATTCAGGGTGAAGGCGAGACGGTATTCTTCGATTTTTGAATGTTGAAGCGAGTGACATGAGCAAAGCCCGCCATTGGCGGGCTTTTTGTTCTGATCAGCGTGGTGTCGTAACGCCGATGGATTCGGACTTCAACAGTTTCAAGCCTTCATCGGCGTTGTAGCCATGAATCTCTTTCACATCGAGCTTGCGCATGAACGAGAGCGTTTCAGCAGTGATCACCTGCCCCGGTACCAGGATTGGAAACCCCGGCGGATAGGGGATCACGAAGTTTGCCGAGATCAGCGGCGGGCCGTTTTCCAGGCGTTCGTCGATGGTTTTGTCGAACAGACGAATATGCTCGCACGCTGCGCTGTCGTAGGCTTTGTAGTAAGCACTGCGAATGTCTCCTTCTGCCGTACTGCTGTTCGCCGACTCACGAAAAGCGGGGTAGAAACAGCTGAAGTCGGGCAGGTCCGGCACATCTTCCATGAGTGACTGGACTCGGGCATTGAAGGTGTCCCGCAGTTTGCCATCACTGGTGCGCAGGCGATCCTCCAGTTCGCGGCTGATTCGTACCAGCACCCGGATCAGGTGTGCTACGTCACTGCGAGTGTTGTTGATGTTGGTTTGCAGCAGCACGCTGTTGCGAGAGGTCTTGTTCAACTGAACATCGTAGCGGTTGGTCAGCAAGTTCTTGAACGTGGTGCCGTCAAAGCCTGCATGGCCACAGACCAGCGTCAGGCGGGTAGGGTCCAGGGCGACTTCATCGGTGTTCAGGGCATCGACGACGGTGGACCACGCAGTACCCTTGGCCAGGTAATCCTGCAGCCCTGAAGCCCGATAGACCGTTGGCACCAGGTCCTCAATCGTGAGTATCTTGAAATACTTTGATATTAGCGGGTGGCGGCTGACCTCTCGACGGATGTCGAAGGCCAACTGGGTTGCCGACATCACCAGTTCATAGCCTTCCAGCTCCATTTGCCGACGGGCAACATCAAGGGAAGCAATGATTTGCTGATTGGGGGAGGTGGACGTGTGGGTAAATACCGCCTCGCGGAACGATGCTTCGACGTGATGGAAGTCCTGATCGTCGACCAGGATCATCGAGCCCTGGCGCAGCGCCGACATAGACTTATGGGTGGAGTTGGTCTGGTAGACGCGCACGCGGGTGGTGTCCGGGTCCATCAGCAGGTGCTCCTGCAGCAGCGCAGGGTCATCGGCAGCAAGCGCTTGCAGTCGTTCGCGCTGGCATTCGAAGGCGTGCCGGTACTGCGGGCAACTGAGCGCCTGCTTGAGTTGTGCGGCGGCGCCCATGCCGGTTCGACGACGCAGCAGGGGTGAAAAGCGTGCAAAGCCAAACCAGGCTTCATCCCAGAGAAAGGCCAGGTCCGGTTTGATCGCCAGACATTCTTCCATGACCCGGAAGGTGTTGTAGACATGACCATCGAAGGTGCAGTTGGTCAACACCAGCAGTTTGACCCGATGCAGCTTTCCTTCCTTTTTCAGGTCGAGTAGCGCTTGCTTGATAGCGCTCAGTGGCACTGCGCCGTACATCGAGTATCGGGGCAGCGGGTAGGCTTCGACATACAGCGGGTAGGCGCCGGTCAGAACCATGGCGTAGTGGTGTGACTTGTGGCAGTTGCGATCGACAATCACAATGTCACTGGGCGCAAGCAGGGCTTGTTCAACGATCTTGTTCGAGGTCGAGGTGCCATTGGTGACGAAAAACGCCTGCTGTGCGCCGAACGCATGGGCTGCCCGGTCCTGGGCCTTTTTGATGTTGCCGGTGGGCTCTAGCAGGCTGTCGAGCCCGCCCGTGGTGGCGGAGCTTTCGGCCAGAAACAGGTTGATGCCGTAGAACTCGCCCATGTCGCGGATCCAGTTCGACTTGAATATCGATTTTCCGCGGGCAATGGGCAGCGAATGGAAGGTGCCGATAGGACGTTGAGCATAGTGTTTCAGGTTGTTGAAAAACGGCGTTTCATAGCGTTTTGCAACGCCTTGCAGCAGGCTCAGGTGGATCTCCAGCGGCTCCTCGACTTCGTAGAACACCCGGCTGATGAACGCGTAGTCTTCATCACCGGCAATTCGCTCAACCTGACGATCGCTGAGCAGCAGGATATCGAGCTCCGGCCTGATGGACTTGATCGCTCGGGCCAGTGGCAAGGCCAGGTTCGTGGAGTCTTCGTCGTCCGGGCTGTTGCCCAGGTGTGGGGCCAGCAGCTCACGCACCCAGGCGGCGCGACAGCTCGATGTAAAAGCGAAACCTTCGTAGATCACGACCGCTTGCAGGTTGACGTTGAGTATCACCGCGAGCAACGCATCCTCAAAGGAGCCGGTCATGACGGGCTCGTAGATGAAGGGGTCCTGGTGGCGGCGCAACTGGCGAATGGCCTGAAGGTGCTGCGGCCATGTCGAGATTGGCGCGGGGCTGACAATCAGTGTTTCGAAATACGGACGATGTGCGGACGCAGCGGCGAAACTACGGGGCGCGGGTGCGTCGGGCAGGTCTTCGCTGGCCTCCCAGTCGTTTGCGTCTTGCTTGTAACTGCGGTCGAGCAGCGAACTGCTGATGCGCTGAGCCAGATGCAGGGCTCCGATGCCATTGCCCGCTGCTACGCGTTCGACCAGCAGGGCCAGCAGGCGAGGGCCCGGGTAGGCCTGGTAAGCCTCCAATTGCGCAAGCTGCTCGAGTTGGGCAAGGCATTGCTGCTGGACCTTCGCGCTAGCGGGCTGATCTTTGCAGTTGCGCCAGCGGCGACACAGGGCGTTGAGCTCACGCCACAAGTCAACGCGGGCAGTGGTACAGGAAAACAGTTGATCGATTGGCTTAGCGTCGCCATCGGGTAGGGTCAGGTTGTTCACGATTCAATTCCTTTTGAACGGTCGCCGGGGCCGTGAAGTATTGGCGTGGCGGATAATCGTGAGCAGCCTGTCTGCTTTCCCTGGGATGCCATGCTGCAAGGTACGCCTTACTCGTAATCTGTCACCCCGGCAATATGCCGCCCGGCGATATAGCCGAACGTCGCCGCCGGCCCCAGATTGATCCCGCCCGCCGGATAGTGCCCGGCCATGATGCTGGCCATGTCGGTGCCCACCGCATACAACCCGGCAATCACCTCTCGCTTTTCATCCAGCACCTGCGCATGGGCGTTGGTCCTGAGCCCGGCGAAGGTGCCGAAACAGCCCGGTTCGACCTTTACCGCATAGAACGGCCCGTTCTCGATCGGCGCCACGCACGGATTTGGCCCGTGCAAGGCATCGCCCTGCTTGCGGTTGTAGGGGGTGCAGCCGCGGCCGAAGTGCGGGTCTTCGCCGTTGCGGGCATGCCGGTTGTACTCGGCGACCGTTGCCACTAGGCCTTGAGGGTCAATGCCGCAGGCCCGCGCCAGGGCTTCGATACTGTCGCCGGTCTTCAGGTAGCCGGATTTGATCAACGGCTGCAGCGGCAACGGAAACGGCCGTGAAATGCCCAGGCCATAACGGCGCTGGAAGGCATGGCTGCAGATCAGCCACGATTCGACCTTGTCCCCCGGCGCCTTGGCGACCATGGCGCTGACATAGTCGTAGTAGCCGTCGGCCTCGTTGACGAAGCGTTTGCCGTCGGCGAGCACGCCGATGATGCCGGGCTTGGCCCGTTCGATGATGTGCGGGAAATGCCCGCTGCTGCCGTCCTTGTAAGGCACCCGCGATACCGGCGCCCAGGCCACCGGGCTGTGCAGGTCGTCAGCCACCTGGCCGCCAACGCTTTCGCCCAGGCGCAGGCCGTCACCATTGGCGCCCAGCGGCGGCAGAGCCAGGTGTTCGTGGCCGGTGGGGGTGCGCGGGAACAGCGCCTTGCGCCGCTCGATGTCGTTGGCAAAGCCGCCAGCGGCCAGCACCACGGCCTTGCGCGCATTTATTCGGATCGGCCCGCGCGCGCTTTCAATCAGCGCACCGCTGACCCGGCCATGTTCGCGGATCAACTGGCGAGCCGCTGCCGATTCCCAGAGCAACACGCCGAGGTCTTCAGCCGACTTGGCCAGCCGCGCGACCAGGGCTACGCCATTGACCAGTTGCAGGGCCCGGCCGTGGGTTGCCATATCGAGCAGGTGGCGACTGAAGCGCTTGCTCACATGCAGCAACGAGCGCCAGGAACGGGTGAGGCTGAGGAAGGCGCCGAGGTCTTTGCCGGCCATGATCGGCATGCCCATGAACGAGGTTTCGCGCATGGTTTTGCGCAGGCGCTTGAGCAGCTTTTTACCCAGTTGGCGACCATCGTAGGGAGCGGCAATTACCGAGCGCCCGCCGGTGCCGGCGCCAGGGGTATTGCCGTGAATGTCGGCGATGCCATTGCCGTCGGCAAATTGCAGGGCGGTATGGCGCTCGAAGAACGACACCATGTTGGGCGCCGCTTCGAGAAACGCATCGATCATCGGCCCATCGAAACGTTCGCCCAGTTCATGCTCCAGGTAAGTGCGCGGCTGCGAGCGCTGCTCGATGATCCCGGCGCGCTGCGCCAGCGGGTTGCACGGTACCCACATCCAGCCACCGGACCAGGCCGTGGCGCCGCCGAACACCGGGTCCTTTTCGACCACGATGACTTTTTCACCGTGCCAGGCGGCAGTCACCGCAGCGGCCAGTCCGGCGGCGCCGGAACCGATGACCAGTACATCGCATTCGACCAGCGGGGTGTCGACGGGCATGAGCAGTATCCTCCAACAAGTTTTGTTATATTTTGGAACTTGATTCCATATTTTATGGTTCGAGAGATCGCTCAGCCAAGGCGTGCCACGACAAAGTGGGCGAAGATCGGACAGTGATTTGCGCTTTCGCCGGGGCTCTTTAGAATCGGCACAAATTTCAGGGACCATGACCATGGCCGGCAGTCAGATCGAACGCGCGTTCAACCTTCTCGAACGCCTTACCAGCGCCCCGCGCGGGCTGCCCCTGCAGACCCTGGCCGAAGAGCTGGACATCCCCAAGAGCGCCACCCACCGCATGCTCGCCGAGCTGATGCGCCTGGGCTATGTGCGCCAGAATGCCGAGAGCAGCCGCTATCACCTGAGCACTCGCCTGGTGGCCATGGGCTTTCGCTACCTGGCCAGTAGTGGCGCCGATATTGTCCAGCCGATCCTCGAGCAACTGGCGCAGCAGACTGGCGAACTGGTGCGCCTGGGGGTGATCGACGGCGAGCGTCAGACCTGGATCGCCAAGGCCCAGGGCGCCCGTTCCGGCTTGCGTTACGACCCCGACATGGGCCGTGATGCGCCGTTGTTCTACACCGCCTCCGGGCATGCCTGGCTGTCCAGCCTGAGTGATGCCCAGGCTTTGTTGCTGGTGGAGCGCCAGGGGATTGCCGACCCGGCGGAGTTCGGCCCCAATGCGCCGAAATCCAATGCCGAGCTGCTCGAACGCCTGCGTATTGCCCGCGAGCATGGTTATGCCTGGGTGGTGGAAAGTTCGGCGGTGGGTACTTCGGCATTGGCGGCAGTAGTGCGTCACCCGCTCGACGGCCACGCGCTGGGGGTGCTCAGCGTCGCCGGTCCCAGTGCACGGATGAGCGAGGCGCGCATGCACGAACTGGCGCCGGTGTTGCTGGCGGCGGTAGCGGAGTTGTCGGCGGCGAGTCCTGCGTCCGAGTTGTTCGTTTAAAAGCATCGCTGGCAAGCCAGCTCCCACAGGTACTGCATACACCGAACCTGTGGGAGCTGGCTTGCCAGCGATGGGTGTCGTTTTTTTGCTTGCATTGAAATTGGAACTAAGTTCTAAATATTTCCAAATTCAACTCGCCGAGACAACAACAATGACTCAACGCGTGATGTCCCTCGCCGCCCTGACGGTACTCGAGCTGTCGCCGGTGGAAATGGTCGAGGTCGCCGCTAGCGCCGGTTACAGCCATGTCGGCTTGCGTCTGGAGCCGGCCACGGCCGAGGAGCATCACTTCCCGCTGGTGGCCGACGCCGGCCTGCGTCGGCAGACCGCTGCGCGCTTGCGTGACACCGGCATCAAGGTGCTGGATGTGGAGATCCTGCGGCTCAAGTCCGACACCCGCGTCGCCGACTTCGAAGCGCTGCTGGCAGTGGGCGCGGAATTCGGCGCCAGTGAGCTGCTGGTCGCCGGCAATGACCCCGACGAGCAGCGCCAGACCGACAACTTCGCCGCGCTGTGCGATTTGGCCGGGCAGTACGGCCTGCACCCGCACCTGGAATTCATGCCCTGGACCGATGCGAAGAACCTCACTCAGGCCAGGCGTATCGTCGAGCAAGCCGGACGCGACAATGGCGGGGTGCTGGTTGATGCCTTTCACTTCGACCGCTCGGCTTCATCGCTGGACGAGTTGCGCCAGGTGCCGCCCTCGCGGCTACGCTATGCACAGTTGTGTGACGTGGCCGGTCCGCGTCCGGACGACATGGCCGAGATCCTGCGCCAGGCGCGCAACGAGCGGCGCTTTCCCGGTGATGGCAATTGCGACTTGCCCGGCTTGTTGCGTAGCCTGCCGCAGAACATCGCGCTGAGCCTGGAAATCCCCGTCCGCGACCAGGGCCTGAGTGCCTTGCAGCGGGCGCAGGTGGCCCTGGACAAGACCTGTCAGCTGCTCCGTCAACTCTGAACCCGCGAGCCTTTACCGATGCCCCGTCCCACTGCGCTCGACGCTGTCAGCCAACCGCTCAAGGGCATTGCCCTGGTGGTGCTGGCGACCTTGCTGTTCGCCAGCCACGACGCCTTGTCCAAGTACCTGGCGGGGTTCTATCCGATTCTCTGGGTGGTGTGGGCGCGCTATCTGGTGCACACCCTGCTGATGATGGTGATCTTCCTGCCGCAGTCGGGCCTGCGCGTGCTGCGTACGCGAAGGCCGGGGCTGCAGACCTTGCGCGCGCTGTGCCTGCTGGGCACCAGCCTGTTGTTCACCACGGCCTTGCAGTACATACCGCTGGCCGAGGCGACTGCGGTCAACTTCCTTGCCCCCTTGCTGGTCACTGCGCTGTCGCTGCCGCTGCTGGGCGAGAAGGTCACGCGCGGGCAGTGGGTGGCGGTGCTGGTGAGTTTCGTCGGGGTGACGGTGATCATTCATCCAGGTGGGGCGTTGTTCACCCCGGCGGTGTTGTTGCCGTTCGGTTCGGCCTTGTGCTTTTGCTTCTACCAGTTGCTGACGCGCAAGCTCAGCGGCACCGACAGCCCGACGACCAGCAACTTCTTCACCGGCCTGCTCAACACCCTGGTGATGAGCGCCGTGGTGCCGATGTTCTGGCAGACTCCAAGTTTGATCCACGGCCTGATGGCAGTGGCCCTGGGCACCTGCGGGATGACCGCACACCTGTTCCTGACCCAGGCCTTCCGCCATGCGCCGCCGGCCATGCTGGCGCCGTTCAGTTACTGTCAGATCGTGTTCGCCGGGATTCTCGGCCTGGTGCTGTTCGGACACAGCCCGGACATGGCCGGGCTGGTGGGGATTGCCTTGATCTGCCTGAGCGGCCTGGGCGCCGCCTGGCTGCAGCGGCGTCGTTAGGCCTCGACTGTCGGCACCTTGCGCGGGGCCATGAAGTACATCCAGGTCAGGGCGATGAAGTACATGGCCGGGATCATGGTGAACAGCAGGGTGTAATTGTTGTTGGTGGTGGTGAGGATATAACCCACCAACTGGGTCATGAACATGCCGCCGATGGCCGCGCACATGCCGCCGAAACCGAACACCGTGCTCATCATGTGCTTGGGCGTGTAGTCCATCACCAGGCTCCAGATGTTGGCGGTCCAGGCCTGGTGCGCGGCGATCGCCAGGGAAATCGCCAGTACCGCGACCCACAGGCTGCTGGCGCCAGCGGCGAAGATCACGCCGATGATGGTGGTGGCAAACAACAGCATCGACAGCAGCCGCGCCTTGACCGGGGCCATGCCGCGGCCAATCAGGAACGACGAGAGAATGCCGCCGCCGACACTGCCGAAATCCGCACTCAGGTAGATGACGATCAGCGGGATGCCCATCTGCGTCACGCTGATGCCCAGGCTGTATTGCTGGTTGAGGAACGGCGGCAGCCAGTACAGGTAGAACCAGAACACCGGCGCGGTCACCGAGTAAGCCAGGGCGAAGGCCCAGGTGCCGCGCATGCGCAGGATGCGTGAGAACGGCACGCGAGCCTGATCCGCTTCTGCTTCGCCTTGCACGTAGGCCAGCTCTTCCTTGCTGACGGTCGGGTGGTCTTCCGGGTTGAAGTATTTCAGGCCCCAGAACACCACCCACACCAGGCCCAGCGCGCCCATGCCCATGAACGCCGCTTGCCAGCCCCACACGGTGAGGATCAACGGCAGCAGCATCGGTGTGAACATGGCGCCGACGTTGGTACCGGCGTTGAAGATGCCAGTGGCCACTGCCCGTTCACCGGCCGGGAACCACAAGCGGGTGGTCTTGACGCAGGCCGGGTAGTTGGCCGCTTCGGTCAGGCCAAGAATGAACCGGCAGACCATGAAGCCCACCGCCGAGGTGGCCAGGCCGTGAGCGCCGGTGGCCAGGCTCCAGAGCAGCACGGCGCAGAAGAACACGCGTTTGACCCCGACCCGGTCGATCAAGCGGCCCTGGAGCACGAAGCCGATGGCGTAGCCGACCTGGAACCAGAAGTTGATGTTGGCGTAATCCATCGCCGTCCAGCTCATTTCCTTGGCCAGGATCGGCTGCATCACCCCGAGGGCGGCGCGGTCGATGTAGTTCAAGGTGGTGGCGAAGAACACCAGGGCGAGCATGACCCAGCGGGTCTTGCCGACGGCCATGGCGCCACGCAACTTGTCGCCGATGCCGGCGTGCGGAGTACTGCCCAGGGGCTGGGCCATGCGGGTGGATTGAGTGTGGATCATCGCGGGTTACCCGTATTTTTATGTTTATGGGTCAAGCCTTGGTGTTGAAATGGTGCGCCCGTGGTCAAAAAAGGGTCAATTCGCTGAACGCTATTTTGGGCGATAATCGAACACAAAACTAACTAGTTCGTACCTTTTGCATTGAGCAAAAATTGGTCAACACCAATAATTCCTCCACCGGTTTTTGCCTGCCCATCGGAGCCAGAATAATGCAGCGTTCGATCGCCACCGTATCCTTGAGCGGTACTTTGCCAGAAAAACTCGAAGCCATCGCCGCCGCGGGCTTCGACGGGGTCGAGATCTTCGAGAATGACCTGCTGTACTACGCCGGCAGTCCGCGCGAAATTCGCCAGCGCTGCGCCGACCTGGGTCTGGCAATTACCCTGTTCCAGCCGTTTCGCGATTTCGAGGGCTGCCGCCGCGATCGCCTGGCGCGCAACCTGGAACGGGCCGAGCGCAAATTCGATCTGATGCAGGAGCTGGGCACCGATCTGGTGCTGGTGTGCAGCAACGTCGCCGCCGATTCCCTCGGTGAGCGCCAGCTGCTGGTGGACGACCTGCGCCTGCTGGCCGAGCGCGCCGGTGCCCGTGGCCTGCGCATCGGTTACGAAGCCCTGGCCTGGGGCCGCCATGTGAATACCTGGGAGCAGGTCTGGGACATTGTCAAAACCGCCGACCATGCCAGCCTCGGGATGATCCTCGACAGTTTCCACACCCTGTCGCTCAAGGGCGACCCACGGGCCATCGCCCAGGTGCCGGGGGACAAGATCTTCTTCGTGCAGATGGCCGACGCGCCGATCCTGGCCATGGACGTGCTGGAGTGGAGCCGGCATTTTCGCTGCTTCCCGGGGCAGGGCGAGTTTGACCTGCCGGGGTTTCTGGCGCCGATCCTGGCCAGCGGTTACAGCGGCCCGCTGTCGCTGGAAATCTTCAACGATGGCTTCCGCGCCGCGCCGCCACGGGCCAATGCCGCCGATGGATTGCGCTCGCTGTTGTACCTGGAAGAGAAGACCCGTCAGCGCCTGGAGCAAGACCGCGTAGCGCCGGCCAGCGACGACCTGTTGTTCGCCCCACCGCCTGCCAGTGCCTATGACGGTATCGAGTTCCTCGAATTTGCCGTCGACGACGCCCTGGGTGCCAAGCTGGGCAACTGGCTGGAGTGCCTGGGCTTTACCCGCGCCGGCGTGCATCGTTCGAAGAATGTCAGCCTGCTGCGTCAGGGCGACATCAACCTGATCCTCAACGCCGAACCCTATTCGTTCGCCCACAACTTTTTCGAAAGCCATGGCCCGTCGCTGTGCGCCACGGCGATCCGGGTCAAGGACAGCGCCCAGGCCCTGGCCCGTGCCGTGGCCTACCATGGCCAGCCCTACCGTGGCCTGGTCGGTCCCAACGAGCGCGAGCTGGCGGCGGTGCGCGCACCGGATGGCAGCCTGATCTACCTGGTGGATCAGGACGCCCAGGGCCGGACCATCTACGACACCGACTTCAGTGTGCAGCAGCAAGCGGGCAGCAGCATCGGTCTGACCCGCATCGATCATATGGCCCTGGCCTTGCCGGCCGACGGCCTGGACAGCTGGGCGCTGTTCTACAAGAGCGTGCTGGACTTCAGCGCCGATGACGAAGTGGTGTTGCCCGACCCCTACGGCCTGGTCAAGAGCCGCGCCTTGCGCAGCCGCTGCAGCACCATCCGCCTGCCGCTGAACATTTCGGAAAACCGCAACACGGCGATTGCCCATGCCTTGTCGCATTACCGCGGTTCGGGCGTGCACCACATCGCGTTTGATTGCGAGGATATTTTTACCGCGGTCAAACAGGCCAAGGAAGCTGGCGTGGCCTTGCTCGACATCCCGCTCAACTATTACGACGACCTTGCCGCGCGTTTTGATTTCGACGACGAGTTCCTCAGCGAGCTGGCCTACTACAACGTGCTTTACGACCGCGATGCCCAGGGCGGTGAGCTGTTTCATGTGTACACCGAGCCGTTCGAGGAGCGCTTCTTCTTCGAGGTACTGCAACGGCGTAACGGCTACAGTGGCTATGGCGCGGCCAACGTCGCCGTGCGGCTGGCCGCGATGGCCAAGGCGCGCGCCGGCTCGCCAGCGCAGGCCAAGTTGTAGGGCACAGGCTGCGAGGCTTCCTTACTCAGCACCCGGGGCTCATAATTGCCGGGTTAACCGATGGCCATGAGTCCCGTATGACGACTACCCCAGCACTCTGCGCAGCCCCTGAACCCGCGCCGCGCAAGGGCCGCAAGAACAACCCGGAAAAGACCCGCGAGAATATTCTCCAGGCGGCGATCAGCGAATTCGTCCAGCAGGGGCTGGCCGGCGCCCGGGTCGATGCGATCGCCGAGCGCACGCAAACCTCCAAGCGCATGATCTACTACTACTTCAACAGCAAGGAGCAGTTGTACGTCGAGGTGCTGGAGAAGCTCTACGGCGATATCCGCAGTACCGAAAGCAACCTGCACCTGGCCGAGCTCGAGCCGCGCCTGGGCATCCGCCGGCTGGTGGAGTTCACCTTTGATCACCATGATCGCAACGTCGACTTCGTGCGCATCGTCTGCAACGAGAACATGCACCACGGCGAGTACGTCAAGCGCTCGTCGGCCATTCGCTCGATGAACAAGACGGTGCTGACAGCGCTGGATGAAGTGCTCAAGCGCGGGGCTGCCGAGGGCGTCTTCCGCCAGGGGCTGGAGGCGCTGGATGTGCACCTGTTGATCAGCTCGTTCTGTTTCTACCGAGTGTCGAACCGGCATACCTTTGGCGAGATCTTCCAGGTGGATTTCGAGGACAAGGCGGTCAAGGAACGGCATCGGCAAATGATTTGCGAGGCGGTGCTGAGGTTCTTGCAGGCCTGAGGATCCGGGGCCGCTTTGCGGCCCATCGCTGGCAAGCCAGCTCCCACAGTTGCGGCGCATGCAGATCCATTGTGGGAGCCGGCGTTGCCGGCGATGCTTTTCAGCCACCCAGGCTGTTGAAGTGCTCGATCATCCGCGCCGCATCCGGCTTCACTCCGCTGAACAGTTCAAACGCCTTCACCGCCTGGAACACCGCCATGTTTGCCCCGCTCAGGGTGCGGCAACCCAGGGCCCGGGCTGCGCATAGCAGCTCGGTTTCCAGCGGGAAATAAACGATCTCCGCTACCCACAGATCCGTTCGCAGCAACGCCTTGGGCACCGGCATGCCCGGCAGCTTGGCCATGCCCATGGGCGTGGTGTTGACCAGGCCGTCGGCGCTGGCCATGGCGCTTCGCAGGTCATGGCCGACCCTGGCCCGGCTGCCTGGAAAGTGCTGGTTGAGGTTATCCACAAGGGCCTGGGCCCGGGCCAGCTCTACATCGAATACCGTCAGCTGTTCGACGCCTTCTTCCAGTAGCGCATGGGCCACTGCAGCCCCTGCGCCGCCAGCGCCCATCTGCACTACCTGACGGCGCGCCGCATCGGCCAGGCCACGGCGAAAGCCTTCGGCAAAGCCCAGGCAGTCAGTGTTGTGGCCGATGCGCTTGCCGTCCTTGAGCACCACGGTGTTGACCGCGCCGATGCCCTGGGCTTGCGGCGACAGCTCGTTGAGCAGCGGCAGGATCGCCTGTTTGCATGGGAAAGTGATGTTCAGGCCGGTGAAGCCCATGTACTCAGCCGCTGTCAGCAGCTCTTCGAGGGCGCTGCTGTCGAGCTTGAGCTGGTCCAGGTCGATCAGCCGGTACAGGTAATTCAGGCCTTGCGCGGCGCCTTCGCGCTCGTGCAGCGCCGGGGTGCGCGAGGCCTGGATGCCGGCGCCGATAAGGCCGGCGAGAATGCCGGAGGAGGGGGCCAAACTCATGCTGAAAACTCCATTGTTGTTCTTGGTGATGGGATGGGAGTGATTCAGTTAGAAAATGTACCGAATGGTTAATTTGGTCAATTGGCCGCAAGGTCGCAGGCGTGTTTTCTGTGCGCTGATCGCACAGCCTGTGCTACACCTGTTGCTTTGTACCTGACCACGGAGGGAGACATGGCAACGCCGATCAACGACCTGCAGTCGCTGGGTGAAACCTGGCCAGGCTTGGCCAACCTGACCCAGTCGATCTTCGCGGCCCTGGGTGGCCATGGTTTTCGCAATGCCTTTCGCCTTGATCATTCGCGCAGCACTTGCCTGATGCTGATCGATGGCCTGGGCTGGAACCTGCTGCAGGCCCATGCCCGGCATGCACCGTTTCTTGCCTCATTGATGCAGCCGGACAGCCACTTCAAGGTGGGTTTTCCGGCCACCACCGCGACCAGCCTGGCCTCGGTGACCTCAGGGCTGGGCAGCGGCGCCCACGGCATCGTTGGCTGCGGCTTCGCCCTGGATGAGCAGACCGAACTGTCGCCGCTGTCGTGGACCACGTCGCCTCTGCAGGTCGAGGCGCAGCCCAGCATCGCGCCGCTGCCGGAGAGCTTTATCGTGCCTGCCGATGCCTGGAGCCAGGCCGCCGCGCAGGGCATCGCCATCAGCACGGTGATGCTCGGGCGCTATGCCAGTTCCGACTTCACTCGGGCGATCTACAAGGCTGGCAGGATTCTCCCTGCGCCGGCCTATGACGCCTATCCGGAACTGGTCAATGCCGCCCTGGCGGTGCCGGAGCCGGCGTTCTGTTTTGCCTATTTCGGTGACCTGGACTTTGCCGGACACTTGTTCGGCCCCGGCTCCGAGGGCTGGCTCAAGCAACTGCAGATTGCCGACCAGCTGGCCCAGGCCATCGCCCGCCGTTTGCCCGAGCAGGCGCGGCTGATGGTGATTGCCGACCACGGCATGCTGGCGCTGGACAGCGAACAGGTGCGTGACTTTGACCAGGATCCGGTGCTGCAGGAGGGCGTGCGGGCGATGGCCGGAGATATCCGCGCGCGCTACCTGTACACCCATGAGCACCAGCAGGATCGTGTACACGAGCGTTGGCAGAATCGTCTCGGGGATCAGTACCGGATATTGAGCAAGGCCCAGGCAATTGCCAAGGGGCTGTTCGGCGATGTGTTGCTGAGCCAGGCTGAAGCGCGGATTGGCGATCTGATCGTGGTCCCGAGCGGGGCCGGCGGGATCATTCGCAGCGAGGTGGAGAAGCACGCCAGCCAGTGGCGGGGGCACCATGGGGCGTTGACCGATGAGGATCAGCTGGTGCCGTTGTTGATGTGTTCGGGGCAGGGCTGAAGGGCCCTATCGCTGGCAAGCCAGCTCCCACAGGGTGTGTGGGAGCTGGCTTGCCAGCGATGAAGCCGACGCCGACTAACGCCGAACCAGCAACACCCCACTCTCCATGTGATGGGTATACGGAAACTGGTCGAACAACGCGCAACGCTCGATGCGATGGGTGTCGTGCAACTGGGCGATATTCGCCGCCAGGGTTTCCGGGTTGCAGGAGATGTACAGGATATTGTCGAAGCGCCGGGTCAGTTCACAAGTGTCCGGGTCCATGCCGGCGCGCGGCGGGTCGACGAACACACTGCCGAACTGGTAGCTCTTCAGGTCGATACCTTCCAGGCGGCGGAACGGGCGCACTTCGTTCAGCGCTTCGGTCAGCTCTTCAGCCGACAGGCGCACCAGGCGCACGTTATCCACAGCGTTGTCGTCGAGGTTGTGCAGGGCGGCATTCACCGAAGTCTTGCTGATCTCGGTGGCCAGCACCTTGCGTACCCGGGTGGCCAGCGGCAGGGTGAAGTTGCCGTTGCCGCAGTACAGCTCGAGCAGGTCGTCCTGGCGCTCGCCCAGGGCCTCATAGGCCCAGTTGAGCATCTTCTGGTTGACCGCGCCGTTAGGCTGGGTGAAGGCGCCTTCAGGCTGGCGGTAGCGGAAGGTGCGTCCGGCAATCTGCAGTTCTTCGACCGCGTAATCGCGGCCGATCACCACGCGCTTGCCCTTGGAGCGGCCGATGATGCTCACGCCCAGGTCGCTGGCCAGTTGCTGCGCCGCGGCTTCCCAGTGCTCGTCCAGTGGACGGTGGTAGCACAGGGTGATCATCGCATCGCCTGCCAGGGTGGTGAGGAACTCCACCTGGAACAGCTTGAAACTCAGCGCCGAACTGGCCTGCCAGGCGGCCTTGAGCCGCGGCATCAGGTCGTTGATCTGCTGGCTGGCAATCGGGAAGTCTTCGATCAGGATCGGCGTGTACTTCTCGCCCGGGGCGAACATCGCGTAGAAGCGCTGCTCGTTTTCACGCCACAGGCGAAACTCTGCACGCAGGCGATAGTGCTCGCGCGGCGAGTCGAACACCGCAGGTTCGGGAGCCGCGAACGGCGCCAGCAGCTCGCGCAGGCGCGCGACCTTGGCGTCGAGCTGTTGGGTGTAGGTCGAAGGATCGAAGACAGCACTCATGCGTTGAACCAGCCCAGCTTGATGACGAACAGGATCGAGAGAATCACCAGCGCCGCGTTGAGGTCACGGGCACGGCCAGAGAGCAGCTTGATCGCGGTCCAGGCAATGAAACCGAAGGCGATGCCGTTGGCGATCGAGTAGGTCAGCGGCATGGCCAGGGCGGTAACCACCACCGGCGCGGCTTCGGTAATGTCGTCCCAGTTTATTTCAGCCAGGCCCGAAGCCATCAACACGGCGACGAACAACAGCGCAGGTGCCGTGGCGAAGGCTGGCACGCTGCCGGCCAGCGGCGCGAAGAACAGCGCCAGCAGGAACAGGATGGCCACCACGATGGCGGTCAGGCCGGTGCGGCCACCGGCGCTCACGCCCGCGGCGGATTCGATGTAGCTGGTGGTGGTCGAGGTGCCCAGCAGGGAACCGGCCATGGCCGCAGTACTGTCGGCGATCAGCGCACGTCCCATCTTCGGCATGTGGCCGTCCTTGCGCATCAGGCCGGCGCGCTTGGCGACGCCGATCAGGGTGCCGGAGTTGTCGAACAGGTCGACGAACAGGAACGCGAAGATCACGCTGATCAGGCCGACGTCCAGCGCGCCCTTGATGTCCAGCTGCAGGAAGGTCGGCGCCAGCGACGGCGGCATCGACACTACGCCGTTGAACGGGGTGACGCCCAGGGCGATCGAGGCCACGGTCACCGCCAGGATGCCGATCAGCACCGCGCCACGGACCTTCATGGCCTCCAGCGCGACGATCAGGAAGAAGCCCAGGGTGGCAAGGATCGGCGCTGGCTTCTTGAGGTCGCCGAGGCCCACCAGGGTGGCCTGGTTATCGACCACAATGCCGGCGTTGTGCAGGGCGATCAGCGCCAGGAACAGGCCGATACCGGCGGCGATTGCCGAACGCAGCGGCAACGGGATGCTGTTGACGATCCATTCACGGATGCGAAAGATCGACAGCAGGAAGAAGCACACCGCCGAGATGAACACCGCGCCCAATGCCACCTGCCAGGTGTGGCCCATGTGCAGGACCACGGTGTAGGTGAAGAAGGCGTTCAGGCCCATGCCCGGTGCCAGGGCGATCGGGTAGTTGGCGATCAGGCCCATGGTGGTCGAGCCGATGGCTGCGGCCAGGCAGGTGGCGACGAACAGCGCACCCTTGTCCATGCCGGTCTCGCCGAGGATGCTCGGGTTGACGAACAGGATGTAGGCCATGGCCAGGAAGGTGGTCACGCCCGCGAGAATCTCGGTGCGGACATTGGTGTCGTGTGCTTTTAGTTGAAACAGCCTTTCCAGCATGCCTGCTCCCCGTGGCGCTCCCGGCGCCGTGAATGTATCGACCCAGTTAGCAAAGCACAGACTGTACCGGGAGACTGTGGTTTTTCCCTGGGTCGGAAAAAAGCCGCGCATCATACCAGCATGCTTGGGCAGCGGTAATTAATGTCGCGATACACTGCAGATATCTGCAGGTTCTGCGCCGTTCCCCCCATCCCGAGTTGACCATGCTGTGCAACTGACCGACTACCGCGACCTCACCCCGGCCCAGCGCGAGCAACTGATCGACATCCAGGTGCGGCCCGAACAACAGCACTTTGCCGGCGATATGGCCAGCGCGCTGTACATCCTGCTGAGTACCGACAGCCCTGATCTGCGCGGCGTGGCGCTGCTGGTGAATAATGTGCCGAGCGCCTTCCTGCTGCTCCAGCGTGGGGCGTTCCTGGCGCCCTGGGCCCGGCCCGATGCCGCGACAATCAATGCCTTGCAGGTGGATCGGCGCCTGCAGGGCCGCGGCTTGGGGCGATTTTTCATGCAGGCGCTGCCGGGCCTGGTGCGCGATTTGTGGCCCGACGTGCGCTGTTTGCAACTGTCGGTGGACCCGGGCAACCACACCGCCCTGGCGTTTTACCGGGCCACCGGCTGGGTCGACAGCGGTGACGGCTACCGCGCGCGCAAGGGCCATGAGTGTCAACTGACCCTGCTGCTATGAGCGACTAAGCTTGTTAGATACCCCGGCGGAGAGCAGTTGATGACCCACAGAGCCCTGATCGTAGTCGCCGAAGGCGTGGATGATCTGCAAAGCGTGACCTTGATCGACGTGCTGCGTCGGGCCAAGGTGGAAGTGGTGGTGGCCAGTATCGAAGGCCGGCGGATGCTCACCTGTGCCCGTGGCACGCGCTTGACCGCCGACGGCATGCTGGTGGATCTGCTGGCCCAGCCGTTTGATCTAATCGTGTTGCCCGGGAGCGAAAAAGGCGCGCAGCACATGGCTGCGCACCAACCGCTGGCGCAGCAGGTGAAGGACCAGGCCAAGACTGGGAAGTTTTTTGCCGCCATCGGCGAAGGGCCCTTGGCGTTGCAGGCCTTCGGGGTGTTGCGCCAGCGGCGCATGACCTGTGATCCGGCTGTCAGCCAGGGATTGTCCGGGTGCAGTTTTGTCGATCAGCCGGTGGTGGTGGATGGTAATTGCATCACCGCGCAGGGCTCGGCGGCGGCGCTGGAGTTTGCCTTGGTATTGGTCGAGCAACTGGCGGGCAGGGTGGTGCGCAAGCGGGTGGCAACTGAGCTGCGGGTGTGACTATCGCGGGGCAAGCCCGCTCCCACAGGTTTTGCATGCACCGGACTTGTGGGAGCTGGCTTGCCAGCGATGAGGCCCCTGAGGTCAATCCTCGGGCCTGTTCTGCATATGATCGCGTCCAGCCAAGGTCGGGAACAGCTTGATCCACACCCCGGTCACCACCAGGGTACCGACCCCGCCCAGCACCACCGCCGGCACCGTGCCGAACCAGTGCGCCGTCACCCCCGACTCGAACTCACCGAGCTGGTTCGACGCACCGATGAACAATCCGTTCACCGCACTCACCCGGCCACGCATCTCATCCGGTGTCTCCAGTTGCACGAAGGCGCCGCGAATCACCATGCTGATCATGTCGGCGGCACCCAGCACCGCCAGCACGGCCAGGGAAAACCAGAACGAAGTGGACAGGCCAAAGGCGATGGTCGCCACACCAAACACCCCCACGGCGGTGAACATCACCCGCCCGACCTTGCGCTCCACCGGGAAGCGCGCCAGCCACAGCGACATCAGCAAAGCGCCCACCGCTGGCGCCGAACGCAGCAGGCCCAGGCCCCAGGGGCCGGTCAGCAGGATGTCCTTGGCGAACACCGGCAGCAATGCAGTGGCTCCGCCCAGCAGCACGGCAAACAGGTCCAGGGAAATGGCGCCGAGAATGTCCGGGCGGCTGCGGATAAAGCGAATTCCGGCCATCAGTGATTCAAGACTGGCACGGCCCTGGTTGCTCGGCTGCTGACGCGAGACCAGGCCCAGGGTCAGTACACAGGCAATCAGGTACAGCGCCACCGTCGGGCCATAGACCCAGACGCTGCCAAAGGCATAGAGAAAACCGCCCGCCGCCGGCGCGACGATGGTTGCCGCCTGCATGGCCGAAGCCGATGCCGCCACCGCGCGCGGGAACAGCTCGGAAGGCACCACATTGGGCAGCAGCGCTTGAGTCGCCGGCATCTCGAAGGAGCGTGCGCTGCCGAGCAAAAACGCCAACAGGAAGATCAGCTCGCGGCTGACACTGTTGGTGCTGCTGGCAAGTACCAGTACCAGGGCGATCATGGCCTGGGCGCTCTGGCACAGGGCGGCTACCCGACGCCGGTCATAACGGTCGGCGACGTGCCCGGTGTGCAGCATGAACAGCACCCGCGGGGCGAACTCCACCAGCCCCACCAGGCCCAGGTCGAGGACATTGCCGGTCAACTGATAGAGGTGCCAGCCGATCGCCACGGTGAGCATCTGGAAGCCGCTGGCGGTAAATACCCGGGCCAGCCAGAAAGCCAGGAAGGGACGGTGATGACGCAGCAGCAGAACAGGGTCTGACATCGGCGAAACAGAGCCTCGGCGAACGGATCGGCGGTGCAGATTAGCATCACTTTGTAACAGCGGGTTGCGAGGAATACCGCGTTTGTGCGGTAAGCGCACTGTTTTGGGGCGCGGTAAAGGGGGTGAGACAACCGGTCACGCGGCAATCAACCACACAAGCGAGCAGCCCGTTCAGGACTATCCTTTCAGGCAACCGTTGATCTGGATCAATTGTTTCATTTGCAACGGTAGGGCCAGACGGCCGAATTCCCTGCGATGTGATGTTTACAGAACAATTCCAACTTGCCGCACTCAACTACCGTGGGGGCAGTTGGCGCCAAGGCCTCCGCCTGACGCCGGATTACCTGACAGAGGAAGCACTATGTTCGGATTAGAGGCTCTAGATCTCGCCCGAATTCAGTTCGCGTTTACCGTGTCCTTTCACATCCTGTTCCCGGCCATCACCATCGGCCTGGCGAGCTACCTGGCTGTTCTCGAAGGCTTGTGGCTGAAGACCAACAACAGCGTCTACCGTGACCTTTACCATTTCTGGTCGAAAATCTTTGCCGTCAACTTCGGCATGGGGGTGGTCTCCGGCCTGGTCATGGCCTACCAGTTCGGTACCAACTGGAGCAAGTTTTCCGATTTCGCCGGCTCCGTCACCGGGCCGCTGCTCACCTATGAAGTACTCACGGCCTTCTTCCTCGAGGCCGGTTTCCTTGGCGTCATGCTCTTTGGCTGGAACCGTGTCGGCCGTGGCCTGCACTTCTTTGCCACAGTGATGGTGGCCATCGGCACCTTGATCTCGACCTTCTGGATCCTCGCCTCCAACAGCTGGATGCAGACCCCGCAGGGCTACGAAATCGTCAACGGCGTGGTTGTGCCGGTGGACTGGTTCGCGGTGATCTTCAACCCGTCGTTCCCCTACCGCCTGGCACACATGGCTACTGCCGCCTTTGTTGCTACCGCGTTCTTCGTCGGCGCTTCGGCCGCCTGGCACCTGTTGCGCGGCCGCGATAATCCGGCGATCCGCAAGATGCTGTCGATGGCCATGTGGATGGCCCTGATCGTAGCGCCGGTGCAGGCAGTGATCGGCGACTTCCACGGCCTCAACACTCTTAAGCACCAGCCGGTGAAAATCGCCGCGATCGAAGGCCACTGGGAAAACGTGCCGGGCGAACCGACCCCGTTGATCCTCTTCGGCATCCCCGACATGGAAGCCGAGACCACCCGCTTCAAAGTGGAAATCCCGGCGCTGGGCAGCCTGATCCTGACCCACAGCCTGGACAAGCAAGTGCCAGCGATGAAGGAGTTTCCGAAAGAAGACCGGCCTAACTCGACCATCGTCTTCTGGTCGTTCCGGGTCATGGTCGGCCTTGGCATGTTGATGATCTTCGTCGGCCTCTGGAGCCTGTGGCTGCGCAAGAGCGACAAGCTCTACAGCTCGCGGCCGTTCCTCTACCTGACCCTGTGGATGGGCCCGTCCGGCCTGATCGCGATTCTTGCCGGCTGGTTCACCACCGAGATCGGTCGTCAGCCCTGGGTGGTCTACGGCCTGATGCGTACCGCCGATGGTGCCTCGAACCACAGCTACGGCCAGCTCGGCCTGACCCTGGTGATGTTCGTGGTGGTCTACTTCGCGCTGTTCGGCACCGGCCTTGGCTACATGATGCGCCTGGTGCGCAAAGGGCCGAAAACCGGTGAAGGCGACGAGACCAACCCGGGTGGCCCCGGCCAGCAACGCACCCCGGCACGGCCGCTGTCTGCCGCCGATGACGATCATGACAATGGCGAGCACGCCAGCCTGAACAAGGGGAACTGAATCATGGGTGTTGATCTTCCGCTTATCTGGGCCATCATCATCATCTTCGGCATCATGATGTACGTGGTCATGGACGGCTTCGACCTCGGCATCGGCATCCTCTTCCCCTTCGTCAAGGGTGAGCAGGACCGCGATGTGATGATGAACTCCGTCGCCCCGGTCTGGGACGGTAACGAAACCTGGTTGGTACTCGGTGGTGCGGCGCTGTTCGGCGCCTTCCCGCTGGCCTACGCCGTGGTGCTTTCGGCGCTGTACCTGCCGTTGATGCTGATGCTGATCGGGCTGATCTTCCGTGGCGTGGCCTTCGAGTTCCGCTTCAAGGCCACTGCGGCCAAGCGTCACCTGTGGGATAAGGCGTTCATCGGCGGCTCGCTCGCGGCGACTTTCTTCCAGGGCGTGGCCCTGGGTGCCTTCATCGAAGGCTTCAAGGTGGTCGATCGCAGCTACGCCGGCGGCAGCCTCGACTGGCTGACCCCGTTCAGCCTGTTCTGCGGCCTGGGCCTGATCGTTGCCTACGCCTTGCTCGGCTGCACCTGGCTGATCATGAAGACCGAAGGCAAGCTGCAACTGCAGATGCACGACCTGGCGCGTCCGCTGGCCCTGGTGCTGCTGGCGGTGACCGGTATCGTCAGTATCTGGACGCCGCTGGCCCACCCGGACATTGCCGAGCGCTGGTTCAGCCTGCCCAACCTGTTCTGGTTCCTGCCGGTGCCGATCCTGGTGCTGGTGACCCTTTACGGTTTGCTCCGGGCGGTGGCGCGTAACGCTCACTACACCCCGTTCCTGCTGACCCTGGTGTTGATCTTCCTTGGCTACAGCGGCCTGGGCATCAGCCTGTGGCCGAACATCATCCCGCCGTCGATCTCGATCTGGGACGCTGCCGCGCCGCCGCAAAGCCAGGGCTTCATGCTGGTCGGGACCTTGTTCATCATCCCGTTCATCCTCGGTTACACCTTCTGGAGCTACTACGTGTTCCGCGGCAAGGTGACCCACGAAGATGGCTACCACTAGGGGAGCATGGCAATGACTGGCAAAGGCACGATTGACGAAGAGAAAAAACCGCTCTGGCAGCGCCTGGGCTGGTTGGCGCTGATCTGGGTGGGCAGCGTGGTGAGCCTGGCGATTGTTGCCTGGCTGATGCGCCTGTTCATGAGTGCGGCCGGACTGAGCACGCACTGAAACGCTATTTCCCATCCCGCCTTGCGGCGGATTTACAGCCCTTCGCAGCGTCAGCTGCGGAGGGTTTTTTTTAGGGCCTCATCGCTGGCAAGCCAGCTCCCACATGGCCAGTGGACACCGGTCTATTGTGGGAGCTGGCTTGCCAGCGATGCAGGCGACGCAGTGCTGGTTTATTTACGCGCCTTGAGCACCACGAACTTCGGCGTCGCCGCCACCTGTTCGACCCCGCGGAACAACCGCGCCAGCTTGCTGTGATAACCCAGATGACGGTTGCCGACGATATACAGCGCGCCACCGACCACCAGCGCCTCCCGAGCCTGCTGGAACATCCGCCAGGCGAGGAAGTCACCGACCACCTGCTGCTGGTGGAACGGCGGGTTGCACAGCACCACATCCAGCGACTGCGGCGCTTGCCCGGCCAGGCCGTCGTCGGCGCGTACAGTGACTTCCCGCTGGCCCAGTGCGGCCTGCCAGTTCTCCAGCGCCGACTGCACGGCCATGTACGACTCGTCGACCAGGGTGTACTGCGCCTGCGGGTTGGCCAGGGCGCTGGCAATGGCCAGCACACCATTGCCGCAACCCAGGTCCGCGACTCGGGCGTTGCCGAGGTCTTTGGGCAGGTGTGGCAGGAACGCCCGGGTGCCGATATCCAGGCCTTCGCGGCAAAACACGTTGGCGTGGTTGAGCAGCTCAAGGCGTGGCGCATCGAGTTGATAGCGGGTCGGGTAGGGCGAGACAAATGGCGACTTTGGCTCGAAGGTGGCAATCAACAACCGGGCCTTTTTCTTCGCCAGCGATGCCTGCACCGGGCCGATATACTTCTCCAGCAGATCGCCGGCAGCCCGTGGCAGGTGCTTGATCATGGCCCCGGCAACCACTTGCGCGCCGGGCGCCAGCTGGCCCTGCAGGCGGATCAACTGCTCTTCGAGCAAGGCCAGGGTCTTCGGCACGCGTACCAGCACGCGGTCGAACGGGCCTTGCCAGGGGCTGCTGGCCGCCACGAACGGCACTGCGTCGAAGGCCAGGCCGTTGCGTACCAGGTTCTTTTCCAGGGCCAGATGAGCCAGGTGCGAATCGCCGCTGCTGAGCACCGATACATTCGGTGCCAGGCTGATGGCCAGGGCACCGAAACTGTCATTGAGCACCAGCACCCGGGTAATTGCCGTAGGGGACTGCTCGGCCATGTGCTCCAGCAAATACTCGTCGGCAGCATCGAAGGCTTGCAGGGGGTCGTTGGCTTGCTCGGGCTGGCGAAGCAGGTCGAGTTCGGCGAAGGGGCTGGTCAGCAGGGGCATGGTGTAAGGCTCTGGGGCATTGATGTGCGTGCGCGCGGCGCGCTCTACAGGGCCGTGATTCTACCGTGCTTTGAAAGAGTGCGGGGTTGTTGCCTCAGATCAGGCCGCGCATCGCTGCAATGGCGATTGCGCCGGCTTTGTTGCTCGCGTTGGTTTTAGTGATGATGCTGCGGATGTGAAAGTTCACCGTGCTCTGCGACAGCGAAAGGATGCAGGCGATATCGGCGGCGGTCTTGCCGGCGGCAGACCATTTCAGCACTTCGGTCTCCCGCGCGGACAAATTGCAGGACGGCGTGTCGTGCCCCGGCTGCCGGTCAATCATCAGCGTGTGCAGCAGGTTGCACAGCCAGATGGTCTGGCCGGCCTTGTCGTAGAGTTCTTCGAGGCTGATTGGCTGTTGGCTGCGGACGACGCTGAGCATGCTTTCGTTGTGACGCATATCGTGTGCCGACTGGCTCCAGCCATGGCGCAGACCGTGGGATTTGGCGTCTTCCCAGAATTGAGGCGTCTCTCGGAACAGGTCATCGCACCACAGGATCGGCATCAGCGAGCGATGGCAGTGGGTGACGATGGGGTCGATGTTCAGGTAGTTGCAGCTTTGGTAGTGGTCGTTCCAGGCATCGGGATAATTGTTGAAGGTTCTTAGTTGAGGCGCCTGGGTCGCTATCTGCACACGCATGCCGAAAGCCAGGTACTCCATGTCCAGTTGCTGGGCCAGGGAAACCGCGAGCTCAAACATCCGTATTTCGTCGGTTTCGCCAAGCAACTGCTCTAGTTGCTGTTCTTTCCAGTGCGGCATGGGGCCAGTCTCTTGTTGGTGGATCCAACAACGGATAAACGTGGAGAGCAGTGTAGGAAAAGTCCGACGGTTTTGTTGGGTTTTTTTGCTATAGAAATGTGATCGTTTCGATAGGCAGGTTCTTTAAGGCGTGGCAGTTAGTTTCAAGTTGCGACGCGTTATTATTTGGTTGATATCAGTGTGAAATCATTGAGCTATTACCAGGCACTGCTTCTATTTTCGCCTCTGGCTGTTGAAATGTTGTTGCAGCGTGCCGGAGTGCGCCATCCTGGCTGATTCCCGGTTGGATCGACACAGGCCGATGCCACTACAAACCTGCGGTGTTTATCTTGCGGCGTTTGCGCGACACTGGGCTATCTGTTTTTTGGAGTAAGTCATGACTGCCAGTGCTGAAAAGTTCACCCGCCAGACGCTGCTCGACGTCCAGCCGCTGACCCCCAGCCTGTTCAGCCTGCGCACCAGCCGCGACCAGGGCTTTCGTTTTCGTGCCGGCCAGTTCGCCCGCCTGGGGGTGACCAAGGCTGACGGTAGCGTGGTCTGGCGCGCTTATTCGATGGTGTCCTCGCCGTTCGACGAGCATCTGGATTTCTTTTCCATCGTGGTGCCGGGTGGTGAATTCACCAGTGAGCTGAGCCGCCTGGGCGAAGGCGACAGCCTGCTGATCGATCGCCAGGCCTTTGGTTACCTGACCCTCGACCGCTTTGTCGACGGCCGCGACCTGTGGCTGCTGGCGACCGGCACCGGCATTGCGCCGTTCCTGTCGATCCTCCAGGACTTCGAGGTGTGGGAGCGCTTCGAGTCGATCAAGCTGGTCTATTCGGTACGTGAAGCGCGCGAGCTGGCGTACCTGGACCTGATCGCCGGCCTGGAGCAGCGCGACTACCTGGCCGAACATGCCGGCAAGCTGCAGTTCATCCCGATCGTCACCCGCGAACAACATCCTGGTGCGCTGAACCAGCGCATTACCACCCTGATCGAGAATGGCGAGCTGGAGCGCGCGGCGGGCCTGGCGCTGACCCCGGAGCATTCACGGGTGATGCTCTGCGGCAACCCGCAGATGATCGACGACACCCGCAAGGTGCTCAAACAGCGCGACATGAACCTCAGCCTCAGCCGCCGCCCCGGGCAGGTGGCTGTCGAGACCTACTGGTAAGCAGCAAGAAAAACGGCGCCCGCAGGCGCCGTTTTTTTATACCGGATCTCTGGGTTGCTGGTTTTGCGACTTGAGCAGGTCGCGGATCTCGGTGAGCAGCTCTTCTTCCTTGGTCGGTACCGGCGGCAGGGTTGGCGCCGCAGCTTCTTCGCGTTTCAGGCGGTTGATGACCTTGATGCCCATGAAGATCGCGAAGGCAACGATGATGAAGTCGAGAATGGTCTGAATGAATTTGCCGTAGGCCAGGACCACGGCCGGTATGTCGCCTTCGGCAGCCTTGAGGGTTACCGCCAGGTCACTGAAGTCGACACCGCCGATCAGCAAGCCGATTGGCGGCATGATCACATCACCTACAAAAGATGAAACGATTTTGCCAAAGGCGGCGCCGATAATGATACCGACGGCCATATCGACGACATTCCCTTTGACCGCGAAGGCCTTGAATTCACTGAGCACGCCCATGGTTTATTCCTTGTAACAGATGAGTTTGGTAAACGCAGTGTAATTCAGCTATGCGCTTCATGCTCCGCGCTGCTGCAACAGACTGCGGTTATACCGAATAGTTTTGTCGATTTCTGTGGCCGCCCATGCGGTCGAGGTCGGCTATCATGGTCCCTTTTTCCAGAGGACCGTCCCATGGCCAAGGCCAAGCGCATGTACGGCTGCACCGAGTGCGGCGCGACCTTCCCGAAGTGGGCCGGGCAATGCGGTGAATGCGGGGCCTGGAACACCCTGGTCGAGACCGTACTGGAAAGCGGTGCCGCTGCGGCCCCCAGCGGGCGCACCGGCTGGGCCGGGCAGCAGGCACAGATCAAGACCCTGGCTGAAGTCAGCGTCGAGGAGATCCCGCGCTTCACCACCGCCAGCACCGAGCTGGACCGGGTGCTCGGCGGCGGCCTGGTCGACGGCTCGGTAGTGCTGATCGGCGGCGACCCGGGTATCGGCAAGTCGACCATTCTCCTGCAGACCTTGTGCAACATCGCCACGCGCATGCCGGCGCTGTACGTCACTGGCGAAGAATCCCAGCAACAGGTGGCCATGCGCGCCCGGCGCCTGGGCCTGCCCCAGGACAAGTTGCGGGTGATGACCGAAACCTGCATCGAGACCATCATCGCCACGGCACGGGTCGAGAAGCCCAAGGTGATGGTCATCGACTCGATCCAGACCATCTTCACCGAGCAGTTGCAGTCGGCCCCCGGCGGTGTTTCCCAGGTGCGTGAAAGTGCAGCCTTGCTGGTGCGTTATGCCAAGCAGAGCGGCACAGCGATTTTCCTGGTTGGTCACGTGACCAAGGAAGGCGCGCTGGCCGGCCCGCGGGTGCTCGAGCACATGGTCGATACCGTGCTGTATTTCGAAGGTGAATCCGACGGCCGCCTGCGCCTGCTGCGCGCAGTGAAAAACCGTTTTGGCGCGGTCAACGAACTGGGTGTGTTCGGCATGACCGACCGCGGGCTGAAGGAAGTTTCCAATCCTTCTGCAATCTTTCTCACGCGTGCCCAGGAAGAAGTGTCGGGCAGTGTGGTCATGGCCACCTGGGAAGGTACCCGGCCCATGCTGGTCGAAGTCCAGGCGCTGGTCGACGACAGCCACCTGTCCAACCCGCGGCGCGTCACCCTGGGCCTGGACCAGAACCGCCTGGCGATGCTGCTGGCGGTGCTGCATCGCCACGGCGGCATCCCTACCCATGACCAGGATGTGTTCCTCAACGTGGTCGGCGGGGTCAAGGTGCTGGAGACGGCCTCCGACCTGGCGTTGATGGCAGCGATCATGTCCAGCCTGCGCAACCGCCCGCTGGACAACGGCCTGCTGGTGTTCGGCGAGGTCGGTCTGTCCGGTGAGGTGCGGCCTGTGCCCAGCGGCCAGGAGCGCTTGAAGGAAGCGGCCAAGCATGGCTTCAAGCGTGCCATCGTGCCCAAGGGCAATGCGCCGAAAGAGGCGCCACCCGGGTTGCAGGTGATTGCCGTGACCCGTCTTGAGCAGGCGCTGGATGCGTTGTTCGAGTGACCTGAAAGCCCCGGCAAGTGCAAGGCTTGCCGGGTTGAAGTTGCAACTGATTCTCACTAACGAGTAGCATGCCGTCTTCTTTCCGGCCATCCACAGGGAGTTCGCGTGGCGGAGTCCGACTTGAAGCGGCTGTTCCTCAAGCACGCGAAAACCTTGCAGGGGTTGCTGACGCGCAAGGTGCGCGACCCGCAACTGGCCGCCGACCTGGTACAGGAAAGCTTCCTGCGCCTGGCCGAGCAACAGGGCCGTGAACGGATCGACAACACCCCGGCCTACCTCTATCGCACTGCGCACAACCTGATGATCGATCACGTGCGCCAGCAGCAACGGCGCAAGACCGATTCGGTGCCCCATGAAGCACTGGAGTCCATCGTCGAAGACAGCCCCGGCCTGGACGAAAACGCCGCCACCGAACAGCACATGCGCCGCTTGCGCAGGGCACTGGCCGACTTGCCGCCACGTACCCAGGAAGTGTTCCGTCTCAATCGGCTTGAGGGCATGACCCACGCCGAGGTGGCGCGGGCGCTGGATATTTCCGACAGCTCGGTACAGAAGCATCTGGCCAAGGCCCTGGCCTATGTGATGCAGTGTCTGCAGGAACCAGGATGACGAACGGTTTACTGGGAAATGCGCCTTCAGACGTCAGCACTCACATAACCAGAATTCGAGAGAACCGTGTGACCAGCCAGAACTCGCCAGAGCAAGCCATTCGCGAGCAGGCCGCCGAGTGGGCGGTGCTGCGCAGCGCCGGCCCGTTGAACCCCGAGCAGGAGCAGGCGCTGGCGCGGTGGTTGGCCAGTGATCCGCGCCATGCGCAGGCGCTGGATTTTGCCCAGGCGACTTGGGCCGACCTCGGCCGTCTTGGGCGTATGGACCAGCCTGTATCAATCGCGCTCCCTGCGGTGGCTCGTCCACTGGCCGGGCGCCGACGCCGTTCACGCCTGCGCTGGGCGTTGAGTACGGCGGCGCTGCTGGTGCTGGCGGTGGTGGGGGTGGAGCAGGCGCCCAGCCTTTCACTGGCATTGCGCGCTGACTACGCCACGGCCAAAGGTGAGGTTCGCCAGGTGTCCTTGCCCGATGGCAGTAAAGTCGACCTCGACAGTCACAGTGGCATCGAACTGGTCTATAGCGACAGCGAACGTCGTGTACGCCTGTTGGCCGGTGAGGCGGTGTTTACCGTTGCGCCGGTCTCCGGCAATGAGCAACGGCCGTTCGTGGTCGAGCGGGCAGGGGGCAGCAGCCGTGCCCTGGGCACGCGTTTCGTGGTGGGCCCCGAGCCTGATGGCGGCACTTGGGTCGGCATGCTCGAACACAGTGTTGCAGTCACCTTGCAGGCCACCCCGCAAGCGGGCAGCGCCGAGCAGGTGCTCAAGGAAGGTCAGAGCCTGCGCTACGACACGACCCACGGTATTCGTCCATGGCCCGAGCACGATGTACGTCGCGCTACCGCCTGGCAGCGTGGTGTGCTGGTGTTCGAGCGCGAGCCGCTGGGCGAGGTTGCCGCGCAACTCAATCGCTATCGTGGCGGGCACGTGCTGATCACCGACCAGGCCCTGGCCCGGCGTGAAGTCAGCGGCATGTTTCGCCTGGACAACCTTGATGCCGCGCTGGGCATGCTGACCGACGAGCTCAAGGCCAGCCGCCTCGACCTGCCTGGGCTGACCCTGATCTATTGAGTGCCGCATGGCCGATTGTCGGTAGCACTGTTTTCCACGAAACTGGCGTTTTGACGACGATCTGAAGGCAGGGATATGGCCAGTGGTTTTTTCGCGTGTATTGCTTCATCCATCTCCGGCGCCTTGCTGCTCGGACTGTCCAGCACCCAAGTGCTGGCGGCCGACGACCTGGTGCAGTTCAACCCCGCCACATGCGAGTTCGGCGCAAAGCTTGAGCCGTACTTCGATCAGGCTATCGCCAAACGTCAGGCGCTGCCTGTAGAAGCGCAGGAAGAGGAGGTGAGCTCTCCGGTCAATCAGCCCTTCCATGGCATCAAGGTCACTGGTGTATTCATCGGCTATGAATGGCACGGGATCTATTTTGATGCACCGCCGGATCAGGTGCGTTCGCTGTTTCGCAAGCTGGGCTACCGGGTGGCCGAAGACGGTGACATGTCGGCCAGCGGCGATGAGGTTGCGGTGACGGCGTCGATCATCGAAAACAGCGGCAAGGACCGTAAACAAGGGCAATCGGCGCTCACCTGCGGCGTCTGATGTTCACGGGTTAAAATTCTTTTGAAATTTCTTTACTGACTTTCCCCACGTTGCACGTCTGTTTGTTGAGATTGATTTTCATTACTAGAAAACGCCAACACAGCGAGCAACAGACGTGAGCAATCCACACCAACGACGCACCCGGCCGCTCGGTCGGGTAGCCCTTGCCAGCAGCCTGATGCTGGGCGCCTGGACCTTGCCGATGGGGATTGGCAGCGTCCAGGCGGCCGAGCCCGCGACACCCAGCCAGCGCACCGCACTGATCCACTTCGACATTCCCGCCCAGGCCCTGGACAGTGCTGTGCTGGCCTTCGCCGAACAGGCCGGGGTGCAGGTGTTCTTCGACAGCCGCAAGCTGGCAGGCCTGCGCAGTGAAGGCTTGCGTGGCGAGCATTCGGCACAGGAAGGGCTTGGCCTGTTGTTGCGCGGCTCGCCCGTGCGCTATCGCTTCAGCGGCTCCGACCGGGTCGGCCTGGAGCGGGTGAGCGACGACGGCCAGGCGCTGGAGCTGGGCGCCACGCATGTCGACTCGAACAGCGATGCCGATTGGGTTTATCAGACTCCCCGTTCGGTCAGCGTCATCACCCGCGAGCAGATCGACAAGCGCCCGCCACGCCATGCCGCCGACATGCTCGAAGAAACCGCCGGCGTCTACACCGCCGTCAACCAGCGTGACCCGGGCCTGTCGGTGAATATTCGCGGCGTGCAGGACTACGGCCGGGTCAACATGAACATCGACGGCATGCGCCAGAACTTCAACGTCAACGGTCACCAGCAGCGCAACGGGGTGATGTTCGTCGACCCGGAATTCATCAGCTCCATCGAGATCGAAAAAGGCACCCAGGCGGGCATGGGTGGTGCCGGCGTTATTGGCGGTATCGCCAGCTTCAATACAGTGCAGGCCAGTGATTTTCTCGGGCCCGACAAGGAATACGGTGGTCGCCTGCGCGCGGGTAATGGCATCGGCGAGCTGGGCAATGGCACAAACTTCAATGGCAGCGCATTGTTTGCCTTCGGCAATGAGCTAGGCGATGTACTGCTGGGCGTCAGTGAGCGGCACTTCGGTGATTACCGCGCCGGCACCAACAACGCCGATAACCTCGGCACCCAGATCCGCGGCAAGACCAGCTACCCCGAAGCCTGGAAGGACTGGCTGCACTCCGAGGTCGGCGAGACCGGCAGCGTCACCCGTTCGCAACTGCTCAAGCTGGGCCTGAACCTGCCCAACGACCAGCGCCTGCAGCTCAACTACATGGAAACCGACACCGACAGCAAGGACGCCTGGACCTACTACGACAACCAAACCCGGCAGTTCTATTACAAGCGTACCGGCAGCAGTGATTTCAACGCCAGGAATGCCTCGCTCGATTACAGCTACAGCCCAGACAACGACCTGGTCGATCTGAAGGCCAAGCTGTATTTCGTCTCGACCCGGCAGGATCGCTGGAATGCCGGTAACGATGCCTCCGCCAGCAGCAACAACCGCGTCGAGGCGTACGGCGATCGTTTTCAGACCGATACTTGGGGCCTGCAGCTGCAAAACACTTCGCGCTTCTACCTGGGCGATGCCGACAAGATCACCTTCAACTACGGTACCGAGCTGTTCCAGGATAGCTTCAAGCCGAACACCGACCGGGTCCCGGCCCCTAATGAACAGGCCTTGCCTTACGTTCAGGGCACCACGCCTGAAGGCAAGCGCATCATGGCCAGCCTGTTCGGCGATGTGCAGTACGAGCATGGCGACTGGCTGACGGTCGATGCCGGATTACGCTATGACCGTTATCGCCTGACGGGCGAAACCGGTATCACCACCTGGATGTACCCAAGGGGTGTCACTGGTGAGAACCTTCAACGTGTCCAGACCCACCTGATCTTTGACGAAGAACAGGAGCAGGGCCGCTTCTCGCCCACCTTCGGCATCGCGGTGAGACCCGGTGTCGACTGGATGCAGGTCTATACCCGCTGGGGACGTGGCTGGCGTCCGCCGTCGGTGACCGAAGTGTTCATGAGCGGCCGCCCCCATGGCGGTGGCAGCGAGATGCTCTATCCCAATCCGTTCCTCAAGGCCGAGGAGTCGCACAACTGGGAACTGGGGGTGAACCTGTTCAAGGAGTCGCTGTTGCAGGAAGGAGATCGTTTTGGCGCCAAGGTCGCCTATTTCGATACCCGCATCGACAATTTCTCGTTCATGGATGTCAACGCCGATCTCCCCGGGGCAACTGCGCTGGGTACTTCGCTCGGGCGCTCGGCCTACCAGAACAATCTTGAGCAGACGCGTTTTCGCGGGGTTGAGTACAGCCTCGATTACGACGCAGGGCGCTACTACAGCCAACTCAGTTACACCCACATGATCGGCAGCAATGATTTCTGCTCGAAGCAGTTGTACATGGGTGGCGGACAGCGCCTGGCCAACGCCGGAACGGTGATGCGCCCGGTACGGGTCGGCAGCCGCGTCATCATGTTGCCGGTACGCGTCTCGCGTGCCGAGGACGCCGCCGACCTCGACCAGGCCGTCAGCTGCGGCCACATCATGGGCAACGCCAGCTACATGCCGGCTGACCGTGGCTCGCTGACGGTCGGCATGCGCTTTCTTGACCGCACCCTCGATGTCGGCGCCCGCCTGCGTTACAGCAAGGGCAACGGTGAGAACCTCAACGACCACGGCTACCGCCTGATCGACCAGGCGCAATGGCCCAAATACAAGGTCTACGACCTGTACGCCAGCTACTGGATGACGCCGAGCCTGAACCTGGCGCTGTCGCTGGAGAACGCCACCGACGAAGCCTACTTCGTGGCCATGGGCGACACCGACAACCTGTCGCTGGCCCGCGGCCGGACCTTGAGCGGAATGCTCGAATACAAATTCTGATCCACACCGGGTTTGCCCATGTCGGGCGACACGAAGGCAGGGAACACGCCTTCGCAATCATGCAATGCAACGAGGAACCGTTATGACTCTTTCCGTTACTTACGATGCCGCCTTCTCCAGCTCGTCGATCGATGACTACCTGGCGTTCTGGACCGCGGGTTTCGCCACCGCAGGTCATGGCGAAAGCAATACCGGCGGCTTCAGCAACGGCAGCCTGAGCGGCGACCAGTACGCTACCCACGGTAGCCAGGGCTCCGACTACGCATTCATCGCCGACAGCAACACTGCCAATGGTCTGCACTATGTGTTCGACCGCGGCCTGCCAGCCGGTGACAACCTCAACCACTACCTGTGGGGCGAGCTGGACAATGTTTCCCTGGGGCAGGTGCTGGGCGGTGGTAGCGGTAGCGACTTCACCCTGAGCAACTACGTGGTCAGCTTCAATGGCCTGGATCTGGATGCGGCGCTGGGTGCCGGTCGCGTCGGCAACGAAGTACAGAGCGTGATCTACGGCCTGATGCAGGGCAACACCTCGGCCCTGGAAGGCGTGCTGGACAACCTGCTGGCCGGTTACGGCGTGTCCACCGACGACAGCTTCGATGTGGTCAGCGCCGCGCTGGCTGCCGGTCCGCTGAGCGTGGCTTCGGCCGATGTGGTGGGTGTCCAGGCCCTGGCCGAGGACTTCGCCCTGGCCGCCTGACCCCAGGCAAAAAAAAGCGAATGGAAGATCACTCCTCCATTCGCTGCTTGCTTACCCCGCCGTCTGCGTCTTTGCCGGGCCCAGGCGGCGGTGGTGCGAATTCTGCGAGCCTGCGCCGGCGAGGTCAATCGCCCGTGGGCTTGCCCTGTTGAGGTCCTTCATGAAAGCAACCCGCTCCCGCCCTGCGAACGAGGTGTTGCAGGCGCTCAAGGCCTGCCGCGCCGGCTTTGCCAACATTGGCTTGTTCACTGCGGTGATCAACCTGCTGATGCTGGCGCCGGCGCTGTACATGCTGCAGGTCTATGACCGGGTGCTGTCTTCGGGCAACGAGATGACCCTGCTGATGCTCAGCCTGATGGTCCTCGGCCTGTTCGCCTTCATGGGCCTGCTGGAATGGGTGCGCAGCCTGGTGGTGATCCGCCTCGGCACGCAGATGGACATGCGCCTCAACCCAAGGGTGTTCGAGGCCGCTTACCAAGCCAGCCTGGCCGGCCACAAGGGCGCGGCGAACCAGGTACTGAGCGACCTGACCAGCTTGCGCCAATTCGCTACTGGCCAGGCGTTGTTTGCCTTTTTCGATGCGCCGTGGTTCCCGGTGTACCTGCTGGTGATGTTCCTGTTCAGCCCATGGCTGGGACTGATGGCGTTGGTGGGCGCCGTGCTGTTGACGATCCTCGCCTGGATCAACGAGCGCCTGACCCAGGCGCCGTTCGCCGAAGCCGGGCAGTTGTCGCAGCAGGCCGGGCAGCAGGCCGGCGCCAATCTGCGCAATGCCGAAGTGATGGAGGCGATGGGCATGCTGGCGGCGGTGCGTCAGCGTTGGGCCAAATTGCACCACGGCTTTCTCCTGCGCCAGAACCTCGGTAGCGAGCGCACGGCGGCGGTGACGGCGGTGTCCAAGAGCCTGCGCCTGGCTTTGCAATCTTTGGTGCTGGGCCTGGGCGCGTGGCTGGCGATCGAGCAACTGATCACCCCGGGGATGATGATCGCCGGTTCCATTCTCATGGCCCGGGTACTGGCGCCGATCGACCAGCTGATCGCCGTGTGGCGTCAATGGGGTTCGGCACGCCAGGCCTATGAGCGGTTGCACACCCTGCTCAGCGAGCAGCCGCCGCGCGCGGCCGGCATGCCACTGCCGACGCCGCTCGGGCACTTGCTGGTGGAGCAGTTGAGTGCGGTACAACCGGGTACGCGCAAGCCGTGCCTGGTCAACCTTGGCTTCGAACTGGCGGCCGGCGACAGCCTTGGCATCATTGGTGCGTCCGGCTCCGGCAAGTCGACCCTGGCACGCTTGCTGGTCGGCGTCGCCACACCTGCAGCCGGCAAGGTGCGCCTGGATGGCGCCGAGTTGCAGCAATGGGACAAGGGCCTGCTCGGCGCTCACATCGGTTACCTGCCCCAGGACGTACAACTGTTCGCTGGCAGCATTGCCGAGAACATCGCCCGGCTGGGTGAGGTCAATTCGTCGCTGGTAGTGGCCGCCGCGCGGTTAGCCGGTGTGCACGAGCTGATCCTGAAACTGCCCAACGGCTATGACACCCAGCTCGGCGAAGGCGGGGCGGGGCTCTCCGGTGGCCAACGCCAGCGCATCGGCCTGGCCCGGGCCTTGTACGGCCTGCCGGCGCTGATCGTGCTCGATGAACCCAACTCCAACCTCGATGACTTCGGCGAGCGCGCCTTGCTGGAGGCGATCAAACAGGTCAAGGCGCAGCAGCGCACGCTGATCCTGATCACCCACAAATCCAGCCTGCTGGCGGCGGTAGACAAGTTGCTGGTGCTGCAGAACGGTCAAATGCAGGCCTTTGGCCCGACCGCGCGGGTGTTGCAGGACCTGCAGCGCAGCCACAAGCCGGCCGGCATCCCCACTCCTACTCCTACTTCGGCGCTGCGCAGCGCGGCCAGCGTCAGCATGAGCTACGGCACCCCGAGATCCTGATCATGACCGCCCCCCAGTCGCTTCACGCTCACGCCATTCCCGACAACCTGCTGACCCTCGATGCCCGCCGCCACAGCCGTTTGGGCCGCTGGCTGGTGATCGGCGGCTTTGGCGGTTTCATCCTCTGGGCCGCCTTGGCACCGCTGGACAAGGGCGTGCCGGTGTCGGGCAACGTGGTAGTCGCCGGCAGTCGCCAGGCCGTGCAGCATCCCACCGGCGGCACCATCGAGCGCCTGCTGGTACGCGACGGCGACAGCGTCAGTGCCGGGCAGGTGCTGGTGCAGATGGACGCCACCCAGGCCCAGGCCCAGCATGATTCGTTGCGGGTGCAATACGTCAACGCCCGGGCCAGCGAGGCGCGCCTGCAAGCTGAGCGTGACGGCTTGGCAAGCATCACTTTCCCGGCCGAGTTGCAGGCACTGGCCAGCGAGCCCTGGGTAACCACCGCCCTGGAACTGCAGCGTCAGTTGCGTAGCAGCCGGCGTCAGTCACTGGACATGGAACTGGCCGGCCTGCGCGAAAACATCGCGGGTGCCGAGGCCATGCTGGCCGGCGTGCAGGGCTCGATGAGCCACAAGCAGGAGCAACGCGCCGCGCTCGATGAGCAACTGCAGGGCCTGCGTGAACTGGCCCGCGACGGTTACATCCCGCGCAACCGCTTGCTCGACAGCGAACGCCTGTACGCGCAGATCAACGGGGCGATCTCGGAAGACCTGGGCAATATCGGCCGCACCCGCCGTCAGGTTCTGGAGCTGAAACTGCGCATGGCCCAGCGTCAGCAAGAGTACCAACGTGAAGTCGGCCAGCAGTTGAGCGACATGCAATCCAGCGCCGAAGACCTCGGCAATCGCCTGCGCAGCGCCGCCTTCGAACTGGCCAACGCCCAACTGCGCGCACCGGCCAGCGGCACCGTGGTGGGCCTGAGCGTGTTCACCAATGGCGGAGTGATCGCCCGCGGTCAGCAACTGATGGAGATCGTCCCCAGCGATGCGTCCTTGCTGATCGATGCGCGTGCTCCGGTGGAGCTTGTCGACCGCCTGCACCCGGGCCTGCCGGTAGAAATCATGTTTGTCGCCTTCAACCAAAGCAAAACCCCACGGGTCGAAGGCGAGCTGACCCTGGTCTCGGCCGACCGTCTGGTCGATGAGAAAACCCAGCAGCCCTACTACCAGGTACGCGCCAAGGTCAGTGACGCCGGCTTGCAGCAACTGGCCGGCCAGGACATCCGCCCGGGCATGCCGGTGGAAGCCTTCGTGCGTACTGGCGAGCGCTCGATGCTCAACTACCTGTTCAAGCCGTTGACCGACCGGGTGCATGTCGCCCTGGCGGAGGAATGATGTCGATGCGTGTGTTGTCCTGCCTGCTGTTGCTGGGCACCAGCCTGTCGGCCGCTGCGGTGGACCTTGGTGATGCCTATGCCCTGGCCCTGCGCAACGACCCGACCTTCCATGCCGCCATCGCCGAGCGCGATGCCGGCCTTGAGAGCCGCGCCATCGGCCGGGCAGCGTTGCTGCCGAACCTGTCCTACCGCTACAACAATGCCCGCAACGATTCCGAAGTGACCCAGACCAACGCCCGCGGCAACGTCACCAGCCAGCGTGACTATCGCAGCTACTCCTCGACACTGACCTTGCAACAGCCGCTGTTCGACTACGGCGCCTGGGCCGAGTACCGCCAGGGTGTGGCCAAGGCGTTGCTGGCGGACGAGCGCTTTCGTAGCCGCAGCCAGGAGCTGGCGGTGCGGGTGTTCGGCGCCTACAGCGAAGCGCTGTTCGCCAACGAGCAGATCGCCCTGGCCCAGGCCCAGCGCCGTGCCTATGCCGAGCAACTGCAATTGAACCGGCGCTTGCTCAAGGGCGGCGAGGGTACCCGTACCGACCTGCTGGAAACCCAGGCGCGCTATGAGCTGGCCCAGGCCCAGGAAATCGAGGCCAGCGACAACCTCGATGCGGCCCTGCGCGCCTTGCAGGCAATTATTGGCGAGCCGCTGGAGGTCGAGGACCTGGCACCGCTGAGCGGCCACTTTCGCGTGCAACCCTTGCAACCGCTACGTTTCGAGAGCTGGCGCGACCTGGCAGTGAGCCACAACGCCGAGCTGGCATCCCAGCGTCACGCCCTGGTAGCCGCCGACTATGCCGTCGAGCGTCAGCGCGCCGGCCACCTGCCGACCCTGAGTGCCTATGCCAGCACCGGCAAATCCAGCTCCAGTTCCGAAAGCAGCTACGACCAGCGCTATGACACCGACAGCATCGGCATCCAGATCAGCCTGCCGCTGTTCGCCGGCGGCGGGGTGTCGGCGTCCACCCGCCAGGCGGCTGCCGAGCGTGACAGTGCGCGCTTCAGCCTGGATGGGCAGATTGCCGATACCGTCAATCAATTGCGCAAGCAGTTCAACTTGTGCGCCAGCAGTACGGCGAAGATCCGTGCCTATGAACTGGCAGTGGAGTCAGCCCGTGGCTTGATCACGGCCACGCGCAAAAGCGTTGCCGGTGGCGAACGGGTCAACCTCGACGTGCTCGATGCCGAACAGCAGCTCTACAGTGCCCGCCGCGACCTGGCCCAGGCGCGCTACGACTACCTGCGCGCCTGGTTGCAGTTGCGTTATCTGGCCGGGGTGCTGGAACCGCAGGATTTGCAGCAGCTCAATGGCTACTTTGCTTCGCGCTGAAACAAAAAGGCCGGTGCATGTGCACCGGCCCCGAAGATTCAACCGCTAACTCATTCAGTGTTCCGAAACCGCCTCTCGTCGCGCCGGCGGCTCTCCATGCTCGCCCTCGCTCATCACCGGCACTTCTATGCCCTCGGCGTTGAACAGCTTGCCGTCTTCGAAGTAGTCGCCATCACGCAGCGCGGAAATGTCCGAGTAGTGGATGGTGCGTTCGTAGGCGGCAGCGAATACCGACTGCTGGTCGGAGTTGCCGGTGGTGAAGTGGTTGAACACCAGGTTGAGCACGATCGCCATGATCGCCGCCGAGCTGATGCCGGAGTGGAAGATGGTCTCGAACCAGTTGGGGAACTGCGCGTAGAAGTTTGGCGCAGCGATCGGGATCATGCCGAAGCCCAGGGAAGCGGCGACGATGATCAGGTTGACGTTGTTCTTGTAGCTGACTTTGGACAGGGTGCGGATACCGCTGGCGGCAACGGTGCCGAACAGCACGATGCCGGCGCCACCGAGTACCGAAGTCGGCACCGCGGCAATGACCCGGCCCATGATCGGCAGCAGGCCGAGCACCACCAGGATCACCCCGCCGGTGGCGACCACATAGCGGCTCTTGACCCCGGTCACGGCTACCAGGCCGACGTTCTGGGCGAAGGCGCTCTGGGTGAAGGAGCCGAAGATGGGGGCCAGGATGCTCGACGCCATGTCGGCACGCAGGCCATTGCCCAGGCGTTTGGAATCGACCTTGGTGTCGATGATCTCGCCGACGGCGAGGATGTCCGCCGAAGTTTCCACCAGGGTCACCATGATCACGATGCACATCGACAGGATGGCGGCGATGTGGAAGGTCGGCATGCCGAAGTGGAACGGCGTCGGCATCGCCACCAGCGGGCCGTCGAGGACCTTGCTGAAGTCAGCCATGCCCAGCGACCAGGCAATCAGGGTGCCGATGACCATGGCCAGCAGGATCGACAGCCGCGAGATGGTCGCGCTGCCCAGCTTGCTCAGCACCAGGACGATGACGAAGGTCAGCCCGGCCAGGCCGATGTTGGCCATGCTGCCGAAATCCGGGGCCTTGCTGTTGCCACCCATGACCCAGCGTGCGGCCACTGGCATCAGGGTCAGGCCGATGGTGGTGATGACGATACCGGTCACCAGCGGCGGGAAGAACTTGGTGATCCGCGAGAACACCGGGGTAATCAGAAAACCGATCAGAGAGGCCGCCATGACTGCGCCCAGTACCCCGGGCAAGCCTCCACCGCCTTCACTGCTGAGGATCGCCCCCATGGTCGCCACACCGGCGAACGACACGCCCTGCACCAGCGGCAACTGGCAACCGAACCACGGCAGTCCGAGGGTTTGCAGCAGGGTGGCGAGGCCGCCGGCAAACAGCGATGCGGCGATCAGCAGGCCGATGTCGGCAGGGCCCAGGCCGGCCGCCTGGCCGAGGATCAGCGGCACGGCGACGATACCGCCGTACATGGTCAGAACATGCTGCAGGCCATAAGCCAGGTTGGCGCCAAGGCCCAGGTTCTCGTCTTCGGGACGCTGGGCTGAAGACGTGCTAGGGGAGGACGTATTCATGGGGCAAGTTCTCAGTTTTATTGTTGTGGCGCTACTGTAGACAAGTCCTACACGCGAATGCCAGAACAATTGTATACAATTTTTAGATTGGCGTAGGAACAGTCCTACTGATGGTTTGGCTTCAGGGCTGGATGCAGATTCTGTTCCAACAGCCACAGGCCAGCGCCACAGGGCCTCGTGAGGGCACCGTGGAACTGGCTGGAAAGCTGTCTAAGTGGACAAGAAAGGTGTTTGGGTGATGGTAGGTAGGAAGCTAAGAGTTTCTAAACTTCGATCAGTTCGTGGAACTCGCGCTCCAGTTCGGTGCGATCGGCCAGATTAAGCTCGATCAGGCGGCACAGATGCTCCAGCGAATGCAGGTCGATGTGCAGGCAGATAAAGCCGAGCTGGCGGTCGTCGATGTGGCGCAGTTGCACCTGCATCTCTACCTGCGCGTTTTCACCCAGGTGAATCACTGCATCGAACAGTTCTTCGAGATCGGCATCCCAGGGTTCGGGGGATTCGATCAATATGCCCTTGAGGGAGATGTCCAGCAGGCTGACCTGCCAGCGGTGTTCGCCCTGTACCAGTTCGGTGGGCGCGTCGAAGGCAATGCGTTTGAAACGTCGACGTTCTTGGTGGTCGCTCATGTTCAGACACTCCAGGGTTCTTCCTGACTATAGCTCAGCACTTGCCAAGGTCTGCGCAAGGGCGCATAACCAGATTTGCTCAGCCCGCGCTGGAGGGCTCTAGACCAACGTGGGGGCTGGCCTTTCCTGCCAGTATCGCTAGACTCGAAAGGCTGTCTTTTATCCACTAGCTGGAAGCAAACCATGAACAACAATAATAGCCTGCTACGCCACATTCCGTGGCTGGCGCTGGCAGTCATAGGAGCCTGTGCGCTGGGTGTGGTCGCCCTGCGTCGTGGTGAGGCCATCAACGCCTTGTGGATCGTCGTCGCTTCGGTGGCCATCTACCTGGTCGCCTACCGCTACTACAGCCTGTTCATCGCCACCAAGGTGATGCAGCTGGACCCGCGTCGGGCCACCCCGGCGGTGGTTAACAACGATGGTCTGGACTACGTGCCGACCAACAAACATATTCTTTTCGGTCACCACTTCGCCGCGATTGCCGGTGCCGGCCCGCTGGTCGGTCCTGTGCTGGCGGCGCAGATGGGCTACCTGCCGGGCACGCTCTGGCTGATTGCCGGGGTGGTGCTGGCCGGTGCGGTGCAGGACTTCATGATCCTGTTCCTCTCCACCCGCCGCAACGGCCGCTCGCTGGGCGACATGGTCCGCGAAGAGATGGGCCGGATCCCCGGTACCATTGCCCTGTTCGGCTGCTTCCTGATCATGATCATCATCCTCGCGGTGCTGGCGCTGATCGTGGTCAAGGCCCTGGCCGAGAGCCCATGGGGCATGTTCACGGTGATGGCGACCATCCCGATCGCGATGTTCATGGGCATCTACATGCGCTACATCCGCCCGGGCCATATCGGCGAGATCTCGCTGATCGGCGTGGTGCTGCTGTTGCTGTCGATCTGGCTGGGGGGCCAGGTTGCCGCCGATCCGGTCTGGGGCCCGGCGTTCACCTTCACTGGCGTGCAGATCACCTGGATGCTGGTGGGCTACGGTTTCGTTGCCGCGGTACTGCCGGTGTGGCTGGTGCTGGCACCGCGTGACTACCTGTCGACCTTTCTCAAGATCGGCACCATCGTCGGCCTGGCCATCGGTATCCTGATCATCGCTCCCGAGCTGAAAATGCCGGCGCTGACCCAGTTCACCGACGGTACCGGCCCGGTGTGGAAGGGCACCCTGTTCCCGTTCCTGTTCATCACCATCGCCTGTGGCGCGGTGTCGGGTTTCCATGCGCTGATCTCCTCGGGGACCACGCCCAAACTGCTGGATAACGAAGTCAACGCCCGTTACATCGGTTACGGCGGCATGCTCATGGAGTCGTTCGTGGCGATCATGGCCATGGTTGCCGCCTCGGTGATCGAACCAGGCGTGTACTTCGCCATGAACAGCCCGGCCGCAGTGGTCGGTTCTGATGTTGTCTCGGTTGCGCAAACCGTCAGTAGCTGGGGCTTTGCCATTACCCCGGATGCCCTTGAGGCGGTAGCCAAGGACATCGGCGAGCACACCATCCTGGCCCGTGCCGGTGGTGCGCCGACCCTGGCGGTGGGTATCGCGCAGATCCTCCACCAGGTGCTGCCGGGTGAGAACACCATGGCCTTCTGGTATCACTTCGCGATCCTGTTCGAGGCGCTGTTCATCCTCACCGCAGTGGACGCCGGTACCCGTGCCGGGCGCTTCATGCTCCAGGACCTGCTGGGCAGCTTTGTGCCTGCGCTCAAACGCACCGAATCGTGGGGCGCCAACCTGCTCGCCACCGCCGGTTGCGTGGCGCTCTGGGGTTACCTGCTGTACCAGGGCGTGATCGATCCACTGGGCGGCATCAACACCTTGTGGCCGCTGTTCGGCATCTCCAACCAGATGCTCGCCGGTATCGCCCTGATGCTCGGCACCGTGGTACTGATCAAGATGAAGCGCCAGCGCTACATGTGGGTCACCCTGGTGCCTGCGGTCTGGCTGCTGATCTGCACCACCACCGCCGGCTTCATCAAGCTGTTCGACCCGAACCCGGCGGTCGGCTTCCTGGCCCTGGCCAACAAGTACAGCGTGGCGCTCGACGCAGGGCAGGTGCTGGCCCCGGCCAAGGACATCGGCCAGATGCAGCACGTGATCTTCAACGCCTACACCAACGCGGCCCTGACCGGCCTGTTCCTGTTCGTGGTCTTCAGCATTCTGTTCTTCGCCCTCAAGGTCGGCATCGCTGCCCTGGGCAAAAAAGAGCGGACTGACAAAGAGTCCCCGTTCCAGGCCCTGCCGGATGCGTAACCCAAGAGGAATGCAGTGATGTTCAACGATCTCGGTCGACTGGGTAAGTACCTGGGGCAGGCAGCCCGCCTGATGGTCGGCATGCCCGACTACGACAACTACGTCGAGCATATGCAGACCAAGCACCCGGACAAACCGGTAATGACCTACGAGGAGTTCTTCCGCGAACGCCAGGAGGCTCGTTACGGCGGCAAGGGTGGGCCCAAGTGCTGTTGAAAAGCGGCATGCAAGGCAAGTGACAAAGCTGTGGGAGCCCGGTTTGCACCGGGCTCCCACAGTCATTTTCAGCGTTCAGGAGTATTCGGTTTGTTACCTCCAATTCCCGTTACCGTGCTCAGCGGCTTTCTCGGCGCCGGCAAGACCACCTTGTTGCGCCACCTGCTCAAGGCCGAGCACGGCCTGAAGATCGCCGTTATCGAAAACGAATTCAGCGATGCCGGTATCGATACCCAACTGCTCGGTGATGAACCGGTGCAGGTCATGACCCTGGCCAACGGCTGCGTGTGCTGCAGCATCCACACCGACCTGACCAAGGCGCTGTTCCTGCTGCTTGAGCGCCTGGACAGCGGCGAGATCGCCTTCGACCGCCTGGTGATCGAGTGCACGGGCCTCGCCGACCCGGCGCCGGTGGCGCAAACCTTCTTCATCGATGAAGAGCTGCGCGAGCGCTATATCCTCGACGGCATCATCACCCTGGTCGATGCCGCGCACGCCGATCTGCACCTGACCCAGACCATTGCCCAGGCACAGGTCGGTTTTGCCGACCGCCTGCTGGTGAGCAAGACCGACCTGGTCGACGCCGCCCGCTTCCAGGCACTGAGCGAGCGTCTGGGGCGGATCAACCGCCGCGCACCGATTCGGGTAGTGGACAACGGCAAGATCGATCTGGCCGAGCTGCTCGATGTCCGCGGTTTCAACCTCAATGCCGACCTGGGCGGCGGTTTGCGTCTGCGCCCGGCCGGGCAGACGGCGACGCCGGATCGAATCTCCAGCCTGGTGTTGCGCACTGATTCGCCGCTGGATATTGATCGCCTCAGCGACTTCATGAACCAGTTGCTGGAAGAGCATGGCAAGCAGCTGTTGCGCTACAAGGGCGTGCTGAACATTGCCGGGGAGGATCGGCGCCTGGTGTTCCAGGGGGTGCTCAAGCTCTATGGCTTTGATTGGGACAGCGAGTGGGCAGAGGGGGAGGCGCGCGAGAGTGTGATGGTGTTTATTGCGGATGATTTGCCGGAGGCGAAGATTCGCGCCGGATTCGCTGCGCTGACTTGAGCTCCCCCTACCGCGTTTCGGCGATAGGGGGAATGTCTCAGATCTCGTTCGGCTCGCTAAGGTAAGGCGCATTCAACTCAAGGATATTGAGGGTGATTTCCAGTGGTGCTCCCCCTTTGGTACCCAGATAGATCTGTTTGGAGTCGTGAATGGTGCGGCGGTGCGTCAAGCTGCCATTGTTCAACTTCAAGTGAATGGGAAGGCGCAGGTTGTTCAGGTGCTCGTGGCTGATTGGCCGGCCATTCGGGTTGAGCAGGCTGAAAGTGCTGGGTGGACAGCTCTCTACCGGAAAGGCACCGAGCAGACCCGTTTCATTCGCACCAAGGCGTTTGCCATGCTGGGGACCGGGGGACCGGACATACAGCTTGTAGCCTTCCGGCGTGTGGCGAAAGTACAGGGTCAGCGGCACCATGGCCTGGTTGGCAGGCGCCTGATGGCCAAGAAAATGCGAGTCATCGCGGTACTGGATTGCACCGCTGAAGGCGCCGCCGCCTGAGCGGACCAGCGCTACTTTCACTGGCGAGCCCACCAGCTCACCGAGAAAGTTGATTGGGTGGCTGGCGGTTTCCAGTTGGGCAATGAAGGATTGTTGACGATGGGTTGGCATGGATTCACCTGAGTTGTGAGTGTCAGAAGCACAGCGGCGCTGCACCTCTTCACGGTAAGGGCGAAGGTGAGTCCTCAAGTGTTAGATAATTAGGGCAGCACAGGGGCAGATACAAAAAAGCCCGGCTCAAGAGCCGGGCTTTTTCACATCATGCCGCTGTGCTTACTTGCCGTACACCGGCAGCTTGGCGCAGATGGCCTTGACCTTCTCGCGAACGGCGTCGATCACCGCTTCGTTGTTCAGGTCGGCGAGGATGTCGCAGATCCAGCCAGCCAGTTCTTTACACTCGGCTTCTTTGAAGCCGCGAGTGGTCACAGCCGGGGTGCCGAAGCGCAGGCCGGAGGTGACGAACGGCGAACGTGGGTCGTTCGGTACCGAGTTCTTGTTGACGGTGATGAAGGCGCGACCCAGGGCGGCGTCGGCATCTTTACCGGAGATTTCCTGCTTGATCAGCGACAGCAGGAACAGGTGGTTCTCGGTACCGCCGGAAACCACGTCGAAACCGCGCTCGATGAACACGCCGGCCATGGCCTGGGCGTTTTTCACCACTTGCTGCTGGTAGGCCTTGAACTCAGGCTGCAGCGCTTCCTTGAAGCAGATGGCCTTGGCGGCGATCACGTGCTCCAGCGGGCCGCCCTGGGCGCCCGGGAATACTGCGGAGTTCAGCTTCTTCTCGATCTCGGCGTTGGCGCGAGCGAGGATCAGGCCGCCACGTGGACCGCGCAGGGTCTTGTGGGTAGTGGTGGTGACCACGTCGGCGAACGGCACCGGGTTCGGGTACACGCCTGCAGCGACCAGACCGGCTACGTGAGCCATGTCGACGAACAGGTAGGCACCGACCTTGTCGGCGATTTCGCGGAAACGCGGGAAGTCGAGGATCTGCGAGTAGGCCGAGAAACCGGCAACGATCATCTTCGGCTTGTGCTCGACCGCCAGGCGCTCGACTTCGTCGTAGTCGATCAGGCCGTTGGCGTCGATGCCGTACTGGATGGCGTTGTACAGTTTGCCCGAGGAGCTGACGTTGGCGCCGTGGGTCAGGTGACCGCCGTGGGCCAGGCTCATGCCCAGGATGGTGTCACCGGCCGACAGCAGGGCCAGGTAGACGGCGCTGTTGGCTTGGGAGCCGGCGTGCGGCTGGACGTTGGCGTAATCGGCGCCGAACAGTTCCTTGGCACGGTCGATGGCCAGTTGCTCGACCACGTCGACGTACTCGCAACCGCCGTAGTAGCGCTTGCCCGGGTAGCCTTCGGCGTACTTGTTGGTCAGCACCGAGCCCTGGGCTTCCATGACAGCGGGGCTAGTGTAGTTTTCCGAGGCGATCAGCTCGATATGTTCTTCCTGGCGCTGAGCTTCTTGCTCCATGGCGGCAAAGAGATCGGCGTCGTACTTGGCAATGGTCAAATCACGGCTGAACATGGCGGTCCTCAAGGATCGTGCTGAAATAGGCGGGCATTCTACCTCATCAGCTTTTGTCTGGCATATGAAAGGGCATCATGTCGCAGACAAGTGGGCTTCATTCAGGGATCGGTGGTGCTCCAATCGCTGGCAAGCCAGCTCCCACAAGGAACTGTGCATGCAGAACCTGTGGGAGCTGGCTTGCCAGCGATGGGGCTACTCGAACATGAACAGCGTTTCGTTGCTGAATTGCGCTTCGAACTGATGCGCCGGCATCGGCCGCCCGAACAGGTAACCCTGTACCTCGTCACAGCCGTGCTCACGCAGGAACTCCAGTTGCTCATGGGTTTCCACGCCCTCGGCGATCACCGCCAGGTTCAGGCTGTGGGCCATGGCGATGATCGCCCGGGCGATCTGCGCATCCTGTTCGCCCTCGGGCAGGCCGTCGACGAAGGTACGGTCGATCTTCAGCACGTCGATGGGGAACTGCTTGAGGTAGTTGAGCGACGAATAGCCGGTGCCGAAGTCGTCGACGGCGATGCTCAAGCCCAGGTTCTTCAGGCTGTCGAGGATCACCATGGCCTCGTTGACCTCGCGCATCAGGATACTTTCGGTCAGCTCCAGCTCCAGACACGCCGGCGGCAGGCCGGTTTCCTTGAGGATGGTGGCGATGCGTTCGCCCAATTGACCATCAGAGAACTGCCGTGCCGAGATGTTCACCGAGACCTTCGGCACCCGCACCTTGGCCTGGTGCCAGGCCTTGAGCTGGCGGCTGGCCTCCTTGAGCACCCAGTCGCCGACATCGACCACCAGGCCGAGCTCCTCGATCACCGGGATGAAATCCCCCGGCGGTACCAGCCCGCGCCGCGGATGGCGCCAGCGCAGCAGCGCTTCGGCGCCGGTCAGGCGCTTGCCGTCGCCGCTGAACTGCGGTTGGTAATAAAGGATGAATTCGTTCTGTTCCAGGGCGTGGCGCAGGTCGCTTTCCAGCTCCAGGCGCTCCAGGGCACTGGCGTTCATGTCGGCCTGGTAGAACTGGAAGTTGTTCTTGCCGCGTTCCTTGGCGTGATACATGGCGGTGTCGGCGTTCTTCATCAGCTGGCTGAGCTCGCTGCCATCTTGCGGGCTGAGGGCGATGCCGATGCTGGCGGTGACGAAGAACTCGCGGTTCTCCAGCACGAATGGCCGCACCAGGCTGCCGAGAATCTGTTCGGCCACGTGGATGGCGCGGTTCAGGGCCATTTCGCGGGTGGCGCGCGGTTGCAGCAGCAGGGTGAATTCGTCGCCGCCCATGCGCGCCACGGTGTCGTCGTCATCGACGCAGTCGAGCAGGCGCTCGGCCATGTCCTTGAGCATGCGATCGCCCGCGGCATGGCCGAGGGAGTCGTTGATCGGCTTGAAACGGTCGAGGTCGAGGAACATCAGCACCACCCAGGCCTTCTGCCGCTCGGCCTGCTGCAGGGCCGTGTGCAGGCGGTCCTGGAACAGGGTGCGGTTGGGCAGGTGGGTCAGGGCGTCATAGTAGGCCAGGCGATGGATGCGCTGTTCGCTGGCCTTGCGCTCGCTGATGTCGGTAAAGAAGCACACGTAGCTGGCCAGGTCGCCTTCGTCATCGAGCACTGCGGTGATGCCGACCCAGGCCGGATAGTGTTCGCCGCTGCGGCGCTTGAGCCACACTTCGCCTTCCCAGGTGCCGCGCTGATGCAGCTGCTTGAGCACGTAGCGCAGGTGGGCATCCTGATGCTCATCGACGGTCAGCAGGCTCGGCAACTGGTCCAGTACATCGGCCACGGCATAACCACTGACGCGGCTGAAGGCTTCGTTGGCCTGGACGATGTAGCCGGCCGGGTCGGTGATGAGGATTGCCGAGGTCGAGTGCTCGAATACCGTGGCGGCCATGCGCAGGTCTTTCTCGGCGCGGCGTTGCTGGCTGATGTCGCGGCCGACGCCAAGGATGCCCTCGAAACGCTCCTGGTCATCCCAGACCAGCACCAGGCGCAACTCGATAGGGATCTTGCGGCCATCGGCGCGCAGGCAGTCGAACAAAAACAGCTGGGTCGGCAGTTGGGTGCGCAACTGCTCCAGTTGCTCGGGGTCGCCCAGGGCCTTGTTGACCCGCTCGACCAGGCTGTAGATGCCGGTGAGCTGGGCCGGGTTGGCGATGGTCGAGTGCCAGCCGTTTTCGAAGATCCACTCCACTTCAAAGCCCAGGACCGCCTGGATCGACGGGCTGACGTAGTTCAACTGCAGCAGGCTGTCGGTGGAGAAGATCACGTCGCTGATGCTTTCGGCGAGCATGCGGTAGCGTTGCTCACTGTCGCGCAGGGATTCGCTGGCTTCGATCTGTTCGGTAACGTCCTTGCCGACACCGATGATCCGCGTCACGCAGCCTGCGTTATTGCGGGTCAGGGCCTGTTCGCGGATGTCGAAGCGGCGCCAGCACTGGTCGTGGTGGCGGAATCGCAGTTGGCAATGCAGTTGCTCGACATAACCCGAGTTGCGTTGCTGCTGGCGCAATTGCCGGTAAAGCTGGGCATCGTCCGGGTGCAGCAGCAACTCCCAGAAATGATCGCCCATCTGCGCCAGCTCGGTGCGACTGTAGCCCAGGGTCTGGCCCAGGTTGCGGTTGCTGAAGATCATCAGCTGGCTTTGCACGTCTTGCACGTACAGCTGGTCGGGCACGGTGCGTACTACGTCCGACCAGAAACTTTCGCGTTCGAGCAGCGACAGCTCGACCTGCTTGCGGCTGGTGATATCGCTGATGCTGAGGATCACCGCCTGGTAATCACGGCGCTGCTGCGGGAAACGCACCATCAGCCACAGGTGCAGGTCCTCGCCATCAGCCACCGGCAGGCGCACCTCCAGCTCCAGCTGTTGCTGGTTGTCGAGGATTGCCCCGAGCAGCTGGATGCCGATGCCGTCGTTGCCGGTCTGCGCGCCTTCGACCAGGCGCTGCCAGGCACTGTCGCAGCAATTGACACCGAGCAGTTGCAAGGCCACCTGGTTGACTTCGGTGACCTTCAGTTCTTGCAGCAGCGCCCGGCGCAATGGCTGGTCGAAGGCCAGGCGCTGCTCAAGGGCCGGGCGGCTGCGCAGGCGATAACGTTCGAGCTGGCCGGGCAGGCCGGAGAGGTCGAGTACGCACAGGGCGACCCCGGTGCCTTCGAAAATGTCGTGGTAGCGCCGGCGGCTTTCCTGCAGCAGGCGATGACGACGGCGCATGTTGATCAGGGCCAGCAGCGGGATCAGCGCGCAGAACAAGCCGAGCATGCATTTGCCGATCAGTGCCGGCAGCAGTTGCTGGCGGGCCAGGCCGGCGTCGAACAGGCCGCGCAGTTGCCAGGTGCTGTTGTCGAGGAACGCCAGCATCACGCTTTGTAGCGGCTCGTCGCTGCCGGGCGTCGGCTGGTGACGGTTGATGATCTCGCCGGTGCGGCTGTTTTCCAGCAGCCACAAAGGATGGTTCGGGCGGTCCAGGTGAGTGGTCAGGTCACTGTAGTAGCTCGGCGCCAGGCGCAGGAACCAATAGCCGCTGGGGGCTTTCCCCGGCTGGCGCAGCAACAGGTAGACCTGCTGGTTGTCGGCGCTGTTGCTGTAATAGAAGTCGCGGCCCTGGTTGAGCCGCAGCAACTCGTCCAGCGCCTGGTAATCGGGCGTACCGTTCAGGCTGTCGGCTTGCAGGCTGCCATCGGCGCCGACCCAGGCGACACTGAGCAGGTTCGGTTGTTGCTGGCGCAACTGGGCGATGACGTTCGGCAATTGCTCAGGGCCAGGCGACGAGCGGTATTGCTGGACCTGATTGAGCGCCACCTGGGCCTTCAGCGCCATGTTCAGGCTCATGTGATCGGCGAGCTCGGCACTGTCGTTCAAGCTCTGCTGATACTGGTCAGCCTGGGTATGACGGAACTGGGCAATCAACTGCCACAGCAGCAGGCCGAGCAGCAACAGGACCAACAGGGCCAGCGCGCCTTTCAATGAGCCGCGCAGCGGCGAGCCTGACGCAGTGGCCGGCTTGCGCAGGGAGGACGGCTGAGTGAGATTGGTCAAACGTTGATCCTGCGGTATGGCTGGATGGCAGGTTTAGAGCTGCTGGTTGGCAAGTGCCGCGTTCCTGGCGACGGCTCCGGTTGCGCACTATAAGCCGGACGCCCGAAGGGCGGCTAGCATGCCCGCAAACGTGGCAAAGTGCCAGCCCTGTTCGTCGGCGGTTTGCCCAACCCGGCGCATTACGGTAGCTTTGGCCCTTTCCTGGGCGCTACGGCTCCCTTCATCTGTTTCGCTTCTATTTTTTCGTCTCTGACGCTAGGTTTTCCATGGCTCAATACGTCTATACCATGCATCGGCTGGGCAAAGTTGTCCCGCCGAAGCGGGAAATTTTGAAGAACATCTCCCTGTCGTTTTTCCCAGGCGCCAAGATCGGCGTGCTCGGCCTCAACGGCTCGGGTAAATCCACCCTGCTGAAAATCATGGCGGGTGTCGACACCGAGTTCGACGGCGAAGCCCGTCCGATGCCGGAACTGAACATCGGCTACCTGCCCCAGGAGCCACAGCTGGACCCGTCCAAGACCGTGCGTGAAGTGGTCGAGGAAGCGGTCAGCGTGATCAAGGACGCCCAGGCGCGCCTGGACGAGGTCTACGCTGCCTACGCCGAGCCGGATGCCGACTTCGACAAGCTCGCCGCCGAACAGGCCAAGCTCGAAGCCATCCTCCAGGCCAGCGACGGCCACAACCTCGAGCGTCAGCTGGAAGTAGCCGCCGACGCCCTGCGCCTGCCGGCCTGGGAAGCCAAGGTCGAGCACCTGTCCGGTGGTGAAAAACGCCGTGTGGCCCTGTGCCGCCTGCTGCTGTCGGCCCCGGACATGCTCCTGCTCGACGAACCGACCAACCACCTGGATGCCGACTCCGTCGCCTGGCTGGAACACTTCCTCCACGACTTCCCGGGCACCGTGGTAGCCATTACCCACGACCGTTACTTCCTCGACAACGTCGCTGGCTGGATTCTCGAACTCGACCGCGGCGCCGGTATTCCGTACGAAGGCAACTACTCGGGCTGGCTGGAAGCCAAGTCCGATCGTCTGGCCCAGGAATCCAAGCAGCAGTCGGCCCACGAGAAGGCCATGAAGGAAGAACTGGAGTGGGTGCGCAAAGGCGCCAAGGCTCGTCAGTCCAAGTCCAAGGCCCGCCTGCAACGCTTCGAAGAAATGCAGTCGCAGGAATTCCAGAAGCGCAGCGAGACCAACGAGATCTACATCCCGGCAGGTCCGCGCCTGGGTGACAAGGTCATCGAGTTCAAGAACGTCTGCAAGGGTTATGGCGATCGCGTGCTGATCGACAACCTGTCGTTCGCCATGCCCAAAGGTGCCATCGTCGGCGTGATCGGCGGTAACGGTGCCGGTAAATCGACCCTGTTCCGCATGCTGATGGGCAAGGAACAGCCGGACTCGGGCAGCATCGAGATCGGTGACACCGTGCAACTGGCCTGCGTTGACCAGAGCCGTGAAGACCTCGACGGCAACAAGACCGTGTTCCAGCAGATTTCCGACGGTTCCGACCAGTTGCGGATCGGCACCTACGAGATCCCGTCGCGCACCTATGTTGGCCGTTTCAACTTCAAGGGCGGTGACCAGCAGAAGTTCGTCAAGGACCTCTCTGGTGGTGAGCGCGGCCGTCTGCACCTGGCCCTGACCCTGAAAGAGGGCGCCAACGTCCTGCTGCTCGACGAACCGTCCAACGACCTGGACGTGGAAACCCTGCGTTCGCTGGAGGAAGCCCTGCTGGACTTCCCGGGCGCCGCCATCGTGATCTCTCACGATCGCTGGTTCCTTGACCGTGTGGCCACCCACATCCTGGCCTACGAAGACGATTCGCAGGCGGTGTTCTTCGAAGGCAACTACACCGAGTACGAAGCCGATCGCAAGAAGCGCCTGGGCGAAGCTGCTGCCCAGCCGCACCGCGTACGGCACAAAAAACTGGCATAACCCTCAGGGTTCTGCACTGGAACGGGGCCTTCGGGCCCCGTTTTTTTGCCCAAAATTTACCGCAGCCCAGTAGGGGCGGGCTTGCCCCGCGGTGCGCTACAACATGTATACACTTATACAAATGCACCATTTAATTTCATAAAAACGACATGTCGCCCTGTTGCGGTGCGGTTGCTTCTTGGTAAAGTCGAGGAAAAAACATAAGTCCAACTCTATCTGGTGAATGTCTACATGATCGAATCTGTCGAAGATTTTCTCGCTCGCCTCAAGCAACGCGACCCCGCCCAGCCTGAATTCCATCAGGCCGTCGAAGAGGTGCTGCGCAGCCTCTGGCCGTTCCTCGAAGCCAATCCGCATTACCTGCAGGCCGGTATCCTCGAGCGTATGGTCGAGCCGGAGCGGGCGATCCTGTTCCGCGTGTCGTGGGTCGATGACCAGGGCAAGGTCCAGGTCAACCGCGGCTACCGCATCCAGATGAGCAGTGCCATCGGCCCGTACAAGGGCGGCCTGCGTTTCCACCGCTCGGTAAACTTGGGCGTGCTGAAATTCCTGGCCTTCGAGCAGGTGTTCAAGAACTCCCTGACCTCGCTGCCCATGGGCGGCGGCAAGGGCGGCTCGGACTTCGATCCGAAGGGCAAGAGCGATGCTGAGGTCATGCGCTTCTGTCAGGCGTTCATGAGCGAGCTGTACCGCCACATCGGTGCCGACCTCGACGTGCCGGCCGGTGACATCGGCGTCGGCGCCCGCGAAATCGGTTTCATGTTCGGCCAGTACAAGCGCCTGGCCAACCAGTTCACTTCGGTGCTGACCGGCAAGGGCATGACCTACGGCGGCAGCCTGATTCGCCCGGAGGCCACCGGCTACGGCTGCGTGTACTTCGCCGAAGAGATGCTCAAACGCCAGGACCTGCGCATCGACGGGCGCCGGGTGGCCATCTCCGGTTCCGGCAACGTTGCCCAGTACGCCGCGCGCAAGGTCATGGACCTGGGCGGCAAGGTGATTTCGCTGTCCGACTCCGAAGGCACCCTGTACTGCGAAGCCGGCATGACCGACGAGCAGTGGGATGCGCTGATGGAGCTGAAAAACGTCAAGCGCGGCCGTATCAGCGAGCTGGCCGAGCGTTTTGGCCTGGAGTTCCGCAGAGGCCAGCGGCCCTGGAGCCTGGCGTGCGACATCGCCCTGCCATGCGCGACCCAGAACGAACTGGACGCCGAAGACGCCCGCACCCTGCTGCGCAACGGCTGCCTCTGCGTGGCCGAAGGCGCCAACATGCCGACCACCCTCGAGGCTGTGGATATCTTCATCGAGGCCGGCATCCTCTTCGCCCCGGGCAAGGCGTCCAACGCCGGCGGCGTGGCCGTCAGTGGCCTGGAGATGTCGCAGAACGCCATGCGCCTGCTGTGGACTGCCGGTGAAGTGGACAGCAAGCTGCACAACATCATGCAGTCGATCCACCATGCCTGCGTGCATTACGGCGAAGAGAACGGCCGGATCAACTACGTCAAGGGTGCCAACATCGCCGGCTTCGTCAAGGTTGCCGACGCCATGCTGGCCCAGGGCGTGGTCTAAGCCTCGGGTTCGATGGCGACGATCTCGATCGACAGATCCCCTGCCGGTCGTCGCCACAGCACCTCGTCACCGGGCGCGGCTCCCAGCAACGCCCGGCCCAGGGGTGAACCCCAGTTGATCAGGCCGCTGGCGGCATAGGCCTGGTCTTCACCGACCAGTTGCACCTGATGCTGGCGGCCCTGCTCATCGACGAACCGTACCCGGCTGCCAATCTGCACTTTTTCATGGGAAGTGGCGGGCGCGACGACCTGGGCGCTTTGCACCCGGGCGCTGAAGTAGCGCAGGTCGCGTTCGGTTTCGGCCAGACGCTGCTTGTCGGTCTGGTCGCCCTGGCTCAGGAGTTCGCTGCGCAGGCTGTTCAGTTCGGCGAGCCGTTGTTGCAGCAGGGTCAGGCCACGGGCAGTGACATGGTTGGGTTGCTCGCTGACCCGGCGCTCCACCGGCTGGTTGGCCTGGTCGGCGGCCTGGTCTTCGTTGACGAATGCTCGGCTCATGAGGGCCTCCTTTCATGGGAGACCATGCTGACAGTCCCGCAGTTGCATCGGATGTCCGATTGCGACCTACTTGCGTCGATAGGCGCGCGCGGCATCCCGATCTTTTTCTTCCTGCCACTGCTCATCACGATCCTCCCAGTGACGGGCGCGGTATTCCTGCAGGTCCTGGTTCTCCTGCATGGCGTGGCACTGGCGAAAGCCATCGTCCCAGCCGGACTCATACTGGCGGTTGTGCAGGTAACGCGGTACGTCCTTGCGAAAATCCCCGGCCATCACCCCGGCGGCCTGGCGGCCGCTGCTGCAACCGTCCTGGAAACCATCGGCGTAGGCCGGTGGATAACCCTGATTGATCAGTTGCTCGTGGGTTGTCTGGCAACCCGCAAGTACACCCATTAGCGCTACTACCAGCCAATACCGCCGCATGTTCAGACTCTCCGCTTGCCAGGGAAAGTCTAGGTGGGGAATTGTTGGTGGCGTGTCAAAAGGATGTGATCAGGGTATTGGGGCTGCTGCGCAGCCCATCGCCGGCAAGGCCGGCTCCCACACTGGACTGTGTACACCTGACCTGTGGGAGCTGGCTTTGCCAGCGATGCAAGGCGCAGCCTTACTAATACTGGTACCACTTAAGCTCCAGCATCACCTCGTTCTGCGCCGACGCCAACTTGCTGAAGTCACGGCTGGCACTGAGCCGCAGGCCCAGGTCACGGGACAGCTCCCACTGCTGGTTCAAACTCAGGCTACGACGCACCTCGCCATTGGTGAAGTAGTCGGCTTTGGCCTCGACACTCAGGTTGCCCAGTGGATTGCGCCACAGCAGCCCGGTATTGAAGCCCGCTGCCGGGGCAATGAACCCGGCGAAGTCATTGTTGTGCTCGACCCGCACTGTGCCCAAGGCAAAGCCAAGCAGGTCATCGGCCAGCTGCCAGGTACCGCCGGCACCGCCGTTGACGTGGCTGACCAGCACCTCATCGCCATGCTTGCCCAGCACTCGCTCAAGCCCCCCGGCGACCTGCCACGACCAGGGTTGCAGCAGGGCATTGCGCGGGGTCAACGAGCGAATGGTGGCCAGGTCCAGGCGTTGCACCTGCCAGTCGTTGCCTTCGTACTGGCGCAGCTTGAGCTGAAGGATCTCGATCTGTGCGCCGAGGGGGAAGCCGTAGGCATTGTCGTTGAGGTCGTGATAGGCCATGCGCAGGCCATACTCGGCATAGGCGCGATCATCGCGGCTGCCCAGGCCCAACTGCCAGGTGCGCGACTGATGGCCATCTTCAGGCAGCCCCGGGCGCTCGATTTCAAGCTCCGGCGGCGGGTTGCGGTTGATTGCCCGCAGCAGCTCGAAGCTGCGTTGGGTGCGTGCCGGATCACGCTCCTGGCCGTTGGCCCGGTAACGTTCCAGGCGATAGGCGGCGTCCTGCACCAGGGCCTGGCGCTCGCGGGGCAGGGCGGTGAACGCTGGGCTTTGCAGTTGTGCGGTGTCGGCACTGACCGCCAGCACTTGCTGTTGCTCGCCGGCATCCAGCGGCTTGGCCCGCTCCAGCAGTTCACGTTCGCGTGACGGCCGATAGTCGATGCGCTCGACCAGGCCGGACTGCTTGACCGCCTTGACGGTGTCGGTGGGGATTGCGGTCAACGGGAATTGCGACGTCAGGTCCAGGCTCGGGCGCGCCACCTGCAACAGTTCGAGCAGGCGGTAGGAGCAGTTTTCGTCGAAGAAGAAGTAGTCGAACTGGATCTGCTTGAGTTCCCAGACATGCTCGACCATGCGCCCGGTTTCTTCCGGGGTCAGGTTCAGTCGGTATTCCCACAGGTCGCGGTTTTCCAGGCTGCGGTACTCGGAGAGCTTTTCCTGGTAGGGCACCAGGGCGAACAGGCCCGGATAGCCGCCCATCAGGCCTTTCCAGGCGTAGAGGATGCTGTTGTCGCTGCCTTCGATGTAAGCGCCGAAGTTGATTGCGTAGCTGAGCAGGGCGGTTTCGTTGCTCTGCACATCGGCCTGGTCGATCCGCAACAAGGTGTGGCCGAACATCGACGACGGGCTGTTCAGGTAGGCGGCCGGGAAGATCATCACCGCACTGTGCGGCGAGACGTCCTTGAACCACTGGCTGTATTCCTTGCAGTCCGGGCTCGGCAGGTCGGTCAGCTGCAACTGCTCGCGCAGCCAGCGGGTACGCGCCGGGAACACGCACTGGGCGTGTTTGTCGCCGAGGCTCGCCGGTGCGTACAGCGCGTTGACGGTGGCGCGCAGTTCCTGGTCCGGGTGATGGGCGCCGTCTTCGGCGAGAAAGAAGCGCTGGTCGTCGACGTAGCTGCGCCAGCCGCCAAGCTTGGCCGTCTCGTAATGACCGAGGGCGATCCAGTAGCGGTCGGCCGCCAGTTGCTTCAGGCGTGCGTCATCGAATGAAGGGGCAGCATGCAGCGGGGCGCAGGCACATAGCGCCAGGTAGGCAAGGCGTTTGAGCATGTCGGGCAACTAAGTCTGAATGATGCCGATAGAGGCGGACAACAACCCGCCCCGGTGACGGGGCGGGTGGGCCGAGCTTAAGCCTGGGTGGCGTATTTGGCCAGGCGCGGATCGCTTTTCAGCACCGCGAGGGTGTTGCTGTGCACGTCTTCAGCCGTTACGTCGGCGGTCTTGAAGATGTCCTGGAAGTGTTGATGGGTAACCGCGGCAAAGTGCGCGCGATCTTCCGGGGCGACGCCAAGCACCACGGCATAGGTGGTCAGTGCTTCACCTTGACCCTTGGCCATGTCTTCGGAGAGTTCGTTCATCATGCCGTTCATGGCGAACCATGATTTACCGCCATAGGTCAGCGCAGAGTTGGTCGAGCAGCCGTTGGTGCCCGAGGTCATGCCGAAAGTGGCGTTACCGGACGTGCCGTTGGTGGTGGACGCAAGGAAGTGGGCCGGTGTGCCGCGTTGGCCCTCGAACAGCATGTTGCCCCAGCCGCAGTCCGGTCCGCCAGGCGCCTGGGCCATGGCATTGAGTGAGACCGCGGTGAACAGAGTACCCAGAAGAATCCGTTTCATAGCATTGTTCTCTTTCTAGAATTACATACCAAAGGTCAGGGTTGTCTGGCATATCTGTAGGACCAGTTGCCAGGGCGGGTCGGTTATTTACCCAGCCGCGCAGTTTGGAGTTTAGGCACGATCTAACGGTTCCGTGATTTATTGCGAAAGATTGCCTGAAAATATTGACGTAGATCGGCTTTTCGCCCCTGCGACAATTAGCAGCGATGAGCCTTGCAAGGCGCACGCGCACGGCGCCAGAATGCTGACATCCGCCCCGCCGAAGTAAGGAAGCCCGATGCCCGATCCTGTCGCTGCGAGCCTGCGTCTTGCGCCCGAAGCCCTGACCCGGCCGTTTTCCGCTGAACAGTTCGCTTTTTCCACCACCAATGATCTGGAGCCTTTTCGCGGTGTGCTTGGCCAGGAACGTGCGGTCGAAGCCTTGCAGTTCGGCGTCGCCATGCCGCGTCCTGGGTACAACGTATTCGTCATGGGCGAGCCCGGTACTGGCCGCTTCTCGTTCGTCAAACGCTACCTCAAGGCCGAAGGCAAGCGCCTGCAAACGCCGTCGGACTGGGTCTATGTCAACAACTACGACGAGCCACGCGAGCCGCGCGCGCTGGAGTTGCCACCGGGCAGCGCCGGGGCGTTCATCAGCGACATCGGCGGTCTGATCGACAACCTGCTGGCAACCTTTCCAGCGGTCTTCGAGCACCCGTCCTACCAGCAGAAGAAGAGCGCCATCGACCGCGCCTTCAACCAGCGTTACGACCGCGCCCTGGATGTGATCGAGCGCGCCTCGCTGGAAAAGGACGTGGCCCTGTACCGCGACAGCAGCAATGTCGCCTTCACCCCGATGGCCGACGGCAAGGCGCTGGATGAAGCCGAATTCGCCCAGTTGCCGGAAACCGAGCGGGAGCGTTTCCACGACGATATCGCAGTCTTGGAAGAGCGCCTCAACGAAGAGCTGGCGAGCCTGCCGCAATGGAAGCGCGAATCGAGCAACCAGCTACGCCACCTCAACGAAGAAACCATCACCCTGGCCTTGCAGCCATTGCTGGCGCCGCTGTCTGAAAAGTACGCAGAAAACGCCGCCGTCTGCGCTTATCTGCAGGCCATGCAGGTCTACCTGCTGCGCACCGTGGTCGAACAGCTGGTCGATGACAGCAAGACCGACGCCCAGGCGCGCAAGCTGCTCGAAGAGCAGTACGCGCCAAGCCTGGTGGTCGGCCATCACGTCAGCGGCGGCGCGCCGGTGGTGTTCGAGCCGCACCCGACCTACGACAACCTGTTCGGCCGTATCGAATACAGCACCGACCAGGGCGCGCTTTACACCACCTACCGGCAACTGCGCCCGGGTGCCCTGCACCGGGCCAACGGCGGTTTCCTGATCCTCGAAGCCGAGAAGATGCTCAGCGAGCCGTTTGTCTGGGACGCCCTCAAGCGCGCCTTGCAGTCACGCAAGCTGAAGATGGAGTCGCCGCTCGGCGAGTTCGGCCGCCTGGCCACCGTCACCCTCAACCCGCAGATGATCCCGCTGAACATCAAGGTGGTGATCATCGGCGCACGGCAGTTGTACTACGCCCTGCAGGATCACGATCCGGACTTCCAGGAGATGTTCCGGGTGCTGGTCGACTTCGACGAAGACATCCCCATGGTCGACGAGAGCCTGGAGCAGTTCGCCCAGTTGCTCAAGACCCGCACCAGCGAGGAGGGCATGGCGCCGCTGAGCGCCGATGCGGTGGCGCGCCTGGCCACCTACAGTGCGCGCCTGGCCGAGCACCAGGGGCGTTTGTCGGCGCGCATCGGCGACCTGTTCCAGCTGGTCAGCGAGGCGGACTTCATCCGTCACCTGGCCAACGACGAAATGACCGACGCCGGGCATATCGAGCGCGCCCTCAAGGCCAAGGCCACCCGTACCGGTCGGGTGTCGGCGCGGATTCTCGACGACATGCTGGCCGGCATCATCCTGATCGACACCGACGGCGCCGCGGTGGGCAAGTGCAACGGCCTGACCGTGCTGGAAGTCGGCGATTCGGCTTTCGGTATACCGGCGCGGATTTCCGCCACGGTCTACCCGGGTGGCAGCGGCATCGTCGACATCGAGCGCGAGGTCAACCTCGGCCAGCCGATCCACTCCAAGGGGGTGATGATCCTCACCGGTTACCTGGGCAGCCGTTATGCCCAGGAATTCCCCCTGGCGATCTCGGCGAGTATCGCCCTGGAGCAGTCCTACGGTTATGTCGACGGTGACAGTGCGTCGCTGGGCGAGGCTTGCACGCTGATCTCGGCCTTGTCGAAAACCCCGCTCAAGCAATGCTTCGCCATCACCGGCTCGATCAACCAGTTCGGTGAAGTGCAGGCAGTGGGTGGGGTCAACGAGAAGATCGAAGGCTTCTTCCGCCTGTGCGAAGCACGTGGCCTGACCGGCGAGCAGGGGGCAATCATCCCGCGCGCCAACGTCGCCACTTTGATGCTCGATGAGCGGGTGCTGCAGGCGGTGCGCGCCGGCATGTTCCACGTCTACGCAGTGAGCCAGGCCGACGAGGCCTTGAGCCTGCTGGTCGGTGAGCCTGCCGGTGAGCCGGATGAAGAGGGCCAGTTCCCTGAAGGCAGCGTCAACGCCCGGGTGGTGGAGCGCCTGCGGGTAATCGCCGAGATGATCAGTGAAGAGGACCTCAAGGAGGCAGAAAAGGAGCAGGCCGAACAAGCCCTGGCCCAGGTCAAACCGTCCTGATTTGAGTGGTACGAGTCAAAAAAACGGCGCTAAATGGAACATGACCATTCGGCGCCGGTTTTTCCACGCATGGGCGGAATTCTTCTATTCTTCAGTTCAGGGACAGTCGTAGGTACAGGAATGAGACAGCCTTCACCTGAGGGCTGAACAAGGGTTTACCGAGGACCTTCGCCATGCCGCGCAGCCTCAGCCTCACCCGTCAATGCCTGGGCCTGGTGACCCGCATTGAATGCAGTATCCGCCCACTGGCCGGTGACAACGGCATGTGGACCCTGCTGTTTGCCGCCGGCATGGCTGGCGAGCAGCCTTCTGCGATCAAGGCCCAGGGGCCGTTTCACGGGCCGTTCGTGGCCGAATCGGTACTCAACGCCATTGTCGACAGCCTGACCCTGCACGGTTATCAGCTGGCCGACGATCCGCAGATCTGGTGCGTGCACCTGCAAGCCCAGCTGCGCCGGATCAACGGCGAACGCGTCCATCACGTCGGCGACTTTCAGTTCCATCCGGAAACCTGAGACGCCTGCGCCACGCCTGTGGCAGCGTGCCACGGGCTTTTTCTGTCATGGGTGGCTGTTATACTCGCGCTCGCTTTTTTGCCAACCTGACGAGTTTTCAATGGAACGTATTATCGAAAATGCGATGTATGCCTCGCGCTGGCTGCTCGCGCCGATCTATTTTGGTCTGTCGTTGGGCCTGCTGGCGCTGGCACTGAAGTTCTTCCAGGAGATCTTCCACGTCCTGCCCAACGTCTTCGCCCTGGCTGAAGCCGACCTGATCCTGGTGCTGCTGTCGCTGATCGACATGGCCCTGGTTGGCGGCTTGCTGGTGATGGTGATGATTTCCGGTTACGAGAACTTCGTCTCGCAACTGGACATCGACGAAGACAAGGAAAAACTCAGCTGGCTGGGCAAGATGGACTCGTCTTCGCTGAAGATGAAGGTCGCTGCCTCGATCGTGGCGATTTCCTCGATCCACCTGCTGCGGGTGTTCATGGACGCGCGCAACATCGAGACCCAGTACCTGATGTGGTACGTGATCATCCACATGACCTTTGTGGTCTCGGCCTTTGCCATGGGTTACCTGGACAAGGTCACCAAGCACTGATCAGGCGTTGAGCCGGTCAACAACCGCCCGTCCGTTGCAAAACGGACGGGCGGTTGCGTTTTTGCCTTGTGCTTTGTACACGGCTGTACAAAAAATGAACGGTCACTCGAAGTTCCAGTAATGAGGTATCGCAATGAACCTTCAACAACTGAGCACCGAGGCCAGGGCCGGTCATGTCGAAGAGCTCAATCTGATCGCCATCGAAGGTGGTGACTTTTTGATTGAGGCCCGGGTAAAAGGCCATGCGCATCCGTTAGTGGATAAGCTCGGCAAGCGTCTGCAAGTGCATTCGGTGGTCGATGCGCAACGCCTGCTTGAAGGCTTGCCCGCTGTGCCGCTGCACCTGGTGCACTGGTCGATGGACGACGAGATGTGTGGCGGCGGCGATGCCGGTGACAGCGACCTGAAAATACCGATGCCACGCCGTTCTGCCTGGTAGCTGATCTGCGCCAGCGCAGTGTGCTAGGCTGCTCGCCCTTTTCATAAAGGGCGCGGCTGTCATGCGCCCTGCAGCGGAGCAAGCAAATGTCCGAACTCAACCTGTCTACCGACGAAACTCGCGTCAGCTACGGCATCGGCCGTCAGCTGGGTGGCCAACTGCGTGACAACCCGCCACCAGGCGTAAGCCTGGACGCCATCCTGGCCGGCCTGACCGATGCCTTCGACGGCAAGGAAAGCCGCGTCAGCGAAGCCGACCTGTCGGCCAGCTTCAAGGTCATCCGCGATATCATGCAGGCCGAAGCGGCTGCCAAGGCCGAAGCGGCCGCTGGCGAAGGCAAGGCCTTCCTGGCTGAAAACGCCAAGCGTGACGGCATCACCTCCCTGGCTTCGGGCCTGCAGTTCGAAGTGCTGACCGCAGGTGACGGCGCCAAGCCAAGCCGCGACGACAGCGTGCGTACCCACTACCACGGCACCCTGATCGACGGCACCGTGTTCGACAGTTCCTACGAGCGCGGCCAACCAGCAGAGTTCCCGGTCAGCGGCGTGATCGCCGGCTGGACCGAAGCCCTGCAACTGATGAATGCCGGCAGCAAATGGCGCCTGTACGTTCCGAGCGAGCTGGCTTACGGCGCTCAGGGCGTTGGCGGCATCCCGCCGCACAGCGTGCTGGTGTTCGACGTCGAGCTGCTGGACGTTCTGTAAGAACGTCAGAGGGCCTTTCGGCCCTCATCGCTGGCAAGGCCAGCTCCCACAGGGTTGGTTCACACCGGTCCGTTGTGGGAGCCGGGCTTGCCCCACGATGCTGTTCAGTTCCAATCGGTCCCACCGCCAGGGCGCAACGCCCGCGCATAGCAGAACAGGAACAGGTTCCTCACCAGTTCCTTGAGCACACTCGGCTCACTCGAATTCAGGCCATTGAGATCCAGGTCACCCTGGTCGCGCAGTTCGTCCAGTGCTTCTTCTTCAAGCACGGCACAGACCTCGCCGGTTTCCCGGTGCAGGATGCGCAGGTATGGATGGGGGCGGTCAAGCCAGGCGTCTATCAGATAAGTCATGGCTATTCTCCTTGAAAGCGTTCAATGAGAATAATTCTTATTATCAAAATAGCAAGTGCCTATCGGCGGTTTTTTCCCGGCTGTGGGCTGTCGAGGCCGCAGGGCGGCCCCGAAACCCACCAGAATCAGACCTTGCGGACGAATTCCGATTTCAGCTTCATCGGGCCGATGCCGTCGATCTTGCAGTCGATATCGTGGTCGCCATCGCACAGGCGGATGTTCTTGACCTTGGTGCCGACCTTGACCACCAGCGAGGTGCCCTTGACCTTGAGGTCCTTGATCACGGTGATGGTGTCGCCGTCCTGCAGGACGTTGCCCACTGCATCCTTTTTCACCGTTTCGTCGCTGGCCGCTTCGGCTTCACCGGCAGCCGACCACTCGTGGGCGCACTCGGGGCAGATCAGCTGGGCGCCGTCTTCGTAGGTGTATTCGGAGTTGCATTTGGGGCAGGGTGGCAAAGTGCTCACTAAGGTTCCTCAAGACGTACAGGTACAAAACCTACATTGTATAGGGTTTTGACCGTCTGAGGCTAATCGGGCCCATCGAGCGATGGGCCGGAGCAGGGGATCAGTGCGTGCGGGCGACGGCGAACTCGCTGAGCTCGACCAGCGCATCGCGGTACTCGCTGGCTGGCAGCACGTCCAGGCAGGCGATGGCGCGGGCCACGTAGTCGCGGGCCAGCTTGGCGGTGTAGTCCAGCGAACCGGACGCCTCAACGGCTGCGCGGATGCTCTCGAGGTCTTCGATGCCGCCTTTCTGGATCGCCTGACGTACCAGCGCGGCCTGTTCGGCGGTGCCTTCGCGCATGGTGTAGATCAGCGGCAGGGTCGGCTTGCCTTCGGCCAGGTCGTCACCGACGTTCTTGCCCAGGGTCTGCGCGTCGCCCTTGTAGTCGAGCAGGTCGTCGACCAGCTGGAAGGCCACGCCCAGGTGGTCACCGAAGGTGCGCAGGGCTTCGCTCTGCTCCTCGGAGGCCTGGGCCAGGGCCGCGGCGCTGTGGGTCGAAGCCTCGAACAGCATCGCGGTCTTGCCGCGGATGACGTCCATGTAGACTTCTTCGGTGGTGCTGGCGTCGCGCACCTTGGACAGCTGCAGGACTTCGCCTTCAGCGATCACCCGGGTGGCCTTGGAGAGAATCTGCATGACCGGCATCGAGCCCAGTTCGACCATCATCTCGAACGAGCGCGAGTACAGGAAGTCACCGACCAGCACGCTCGGCGCGTTGCCCCACAGGGCGTTGGCGGTCGAGCGGCCACGGCGCATGCCGGACATGTCGACGACGTCGTCATGCAGCAAGGTGGCGGTGTGCAGGAACTCGATGGTGGCGGCCAGCAGGCGCAGGTCGTCGCCTTCGCGGCCCAGGGCCTTGCCGCACAGCAGTACCAGCAGCGGGCGCAGGCGCTTGCCGCCGGCCGAGGTAATGTAGTCGCCGATTTTCGATACCAGCGGTACACGCGAAGTCAGCTGTTTCTTGATGATCTCGTCAACGGCGCTGAAGTCGTCCGCTACCGCACGGTAGAAAGCTTGGGGTTGCATCGGCCACAGGTGCTCCATAAAGGTTGCGCGGCATGCTAGGTCGCGGGTCCCGGCGTGTCAAGGCGCGCTGCCTGCGGGCCGGGGGTGGGACTTGCAAGCAAAGCGGGGCTTGCGTACAATCGCGCACCCTGAACTTCCTGGGCAGCACCTGCCTTACGCAATTGCACTGGGCCGTTCCAGCCCTATGCAGCCATGCCAGCCAATACTCTTCCTATAAAGAGCTGGGTGAGCAGGATTATCGGAGAAATACCCATGTACGCAGTAATTGTTACCGGTGGCAAGCAGTACAAAGTCGCCGAAGGTGAATACCTGAAAATCGAAAAACTGGAAATCGCCACTGGCGAATCCGTGACTTTCGACCGCGTTCTGTTGGTTGCCAATGGCGACGACGTGAACATCGGCGCTCCAGTCGTTGCTGGTGCCAAGGTTGTCGCTGAAGTGATCTCCCAAGGTCGTCACGACAAAGTTCGCATCATCAAGTTCCGCCGCCGTAAGCACCACATGAAGCGTATGGGCCACCGCCAGTGGTTCACCGAAATCAAGATCACCGGTATTTCGGCGTAATCGCCTGAATCCATTTCTGGAGAATTGAACCATGGCACACAAAAAAGCTGGTGGTAGTACCCGTAACGGTCGCGACTCAGAAGCCAAACGCCTTGGCGTGAAGATGTATGGCGGCCAGGCTATCATTCCTGGCAACATCATCGTGCGTCAGCGCGGCACCCAATTCCACGCTGGCTACGGCGTTGGCATGGGCAAGGATCACACCCTGTTCGCCAAGATCGCGGGTAAGATCAAGTTCGAAGTAAAAGGCGCCTTCGGTCGTCGTTACGTGAGCGTTGTCGCCGAGTAATCGCGCGAACGCTGGAAAAGCCCTGTCTCGCGACGGGGCTTTTTCGTTTGTGGGGTGAGTCTCTTGCAAAGCTGTTTGTATGGGCTGCCGGCGTGGGTTGTTACTGTCGTGACGGGGCCGCCGCGCTCACTTTTGCAAGAGCCTTATGTCTTTGTGTCACTCAGCTCGTCCAGCTGACGAGAGGCGGTTTTTATGAAGTTTGTTGACGAAGTATCGATCCGGGTCAAAGCCGGTGATGGCGGTAACGGTTGCATGAGCTTCCGCCGCGAAAAATTCATCGAGAACGGTGGTCCCAACGGCGGTGACGGTGGCGACGGCGGCTCCGTGTACATGGTTGCCGACGACAACCTCAACACCCTGGTCGACTACCGTTACACCCGTCACTTCGAGGCCCAGCGCGGCTCCAACGGCGGCAGCACCGACTGCACCGGCAAGAAGGGCGACGACCTGATCCTGCGCGTGCCGGTCGGCACCACGGTGATCGACTCGGCCACCCAGGAAGTCATCGGCGACCTGGTCAAGCCAGGCCAGAAGCTGATGGTGGTCCAGGGCGGCTGGCACGGCCTGGGCAACACCCGTTTCAAATCCAGTACCAACCGTGCGCCACGCCAGACCACCCCGGGCAAACCGGGTGAGCAGCGTGATCTGAAGCTGGAAATGAAAGTACTGGCTGACGTCGGCCTGCTGGGCTTGCCAAACGCCGGCAAGAGCACCTTCATCCGCTCGGTATCGGCCGCCAAGCCGAAAGTCGCCGACTACCCGTTCACCACCCTGGTGCCGAACCTGGGTGTGGTCAGTGTCGACCGCTGGAAGAGCTTCGTCATCGCCGACATTCCCGGCCTGATCGAAGGTGCCTCCGACGGTGCCGGCCTGGGTATCCGCTTCCTCAAGCACCTGGCGCGTACCCGCCTGCTGCTGCACCTCGTCGACCTCGCGCCGCTGGATGAGAGCAGCAGCGCCGATGCCGCCGAAGTCATTGTCAACGAGCTGACCCAGTTCAGCCCGTCGCTGGCCGAGCGTGACCGCTGGCTAGTGCTGAACAAGACGGACATGCTGATGGACGACGAGCGTGACGAGCGGGTCAAGGAAGTGGTCGAGCGTCTGCAGTGGGAAGGTCCGGTTTATGTGATCTCGGCCATCTCCAAGCAGGGTACCGAGCAGCTCAGCCGCGACATCATGCGCTACCTCGAAGATCGCGCCGACCGCCTGGCCAACGACCCGGCCTACGCCGAAGAACTGGCTGACCTGGATCAGCGCATCGAAGACGAAGCCCGTGCCCAGCTGCAGGCCCTGGACGACGCCCGCGCCCTGCGCCGCAGCGGCGTCAAGAGCGTGCACGACATCGGCGACGACGATGACGACTGGGATGATGAGGACGACGAAGACGGCCCGGAAATCATTTACGTGCGCGACTGATTCGTTGCAGTACACTAAACGCCGCTCTCAGGAGCGGCGTTTTGGTATCTAAAGATCTGAATAGGTTGGAAGAAGATGCGGAGCAAGGTGACGGGTGCGCAGCGCTGGGTCGTGAAAATCGGCAGTGCCCTGCTGACAGCAGATGGCAAGGGCCTGGATCGCGCGGCCATGGGTGTCTGGGTCGAGCAGATGGTGGCGTTGCATGAGGCAGGTGTCGAACTGGTGCTGGTGTCGTCCGGGGCGGTTGCCGCCGGGATGAGCCGTTTGGGCTGGGCCAAGCGACCGAGTGCGATGAATGAGCTGCAGGCGGCGGCTTCGATCGGCCAGATGGGCCTGGTGCAGGCCTGGGAGTCGAGCTTTGCCGAGCATGGCCGGCATACCGCGCAAATCCTTCTGACCCACGACGACCTGTCTGACCGCAAGCGCTACCTCAACGCCCGCAGTACCCTGCGCACCCTGGTGGAGCTGGGCGTGGTGCCGGTGATCAACGAGAACGACACGGTGGTCACCGACGAGATCCGCTTCGGCGACAACGACACCCTGGCGGCGCTGGTGGCCAACCTGGTGGAAGCCGACCTGCTGGTGATCCTTACCGACCGCGACGGCATGTTCGATGCCGACCCGCGCAACAACCCCGACGCGCAGCTCATCTACGAAGCCCGCGCCGACGATCCGGGCCTCGACGCGGTAGCCGGTGGTACCGGCGGCGCCCTGGGCCGTGGCGGCATGCAGACCAAGCTGCGTGCAGCGCGCCTGGCGGCGCGTTCCGGTGCTCACACGATCATCGTTGGTGGTCGCCTGGAGCGCGTGCTTGACCGGCTCAAGGCTGGGGAGCGCCTGGGCACCCTGCTGTCGCCCGAGCGCGGCATGCTCGCCGCGCGCAAGCAGTGGCTGGCCGGGCACCTGCAGACCCGTGGCACCCTGGTGCTCGACGAGGGTGCGGTGAAGGCGTTGCGCAAGGACAACAAGAGCCTGTTGCCGGTGGGCGTCAAGACCGTGCAGGGCAGCTTTCGCCGTGGCGAGATGGTGGTCTGCGTCGGCCCGGATGGCCTTGAAGTCGCCCGGGGCCTGGCCAACTACAGCGCCCTGGAAGCACAGAAAATCATTGGCCAGCCATCGGACGCGATCGAGACCCTGCTGGGCTATATCGCCGAGCCGGAGCTGGTGCACCGCGACAACCTGATTCTGGTCTGAGGAAATACGTGTGTTCAAAGGGATAGTTGCAGCGGCGCTGCTGGCATTGCCGGTACTGGCGTCGGCCGAGGAGATTGGCCAGGTATCGACGGTGTTCAAGATCGTCGGGCCGAATGACCGCATCGTCGTCGAAGCGTTTGATGATCCGAAGGTGGAAGGCGTGACCTGCTACCTGTCGCGGGCCAAGACCGGCGGTTTGAAAGGCGGCCTGGGCCTGGCTGAAGACCGTGCCGAAGCGTCGATCGCCTGCCGTCAGGTCGGGCCGATTCGCTTCAAGGAACAGCTCAAGGACGGCGACGAGGTGTTCAAGGAGCGCACTTCGCTGGTGTTCAAGACCATGCAGGTGGTGCGCTTTCTCGACAAGAAGCGCAATACCCTGGTCTATCTGGTGTACTCGGATCGTGTGATCGAAGGTAGTCCGCAGAACGCGGTAACGGCGATTCCGATCTTGCCGTGGGCTCAGTAAAACCGAGTTGAATGCATCGCCGGCAAGGCCGGCTCCCACAAGGTCCTGTGCATGCAGTCCCTGTGGGAGCCGGCCTTGCCGGCGATGGAGCCTGAAAGGCCCCCAAAAGAGGCCTCAGGCCGAAGCTTCTTCCTCTTCTACCCGCACCACTGCCTTCTCCACATCACGGCGGCTGATGTACTTCCAGTCGGCCTCGTCAATGTAGATCCCGTTCGGCCCACTGCCGCCTTCCAGGTCGATGGCGACATGCGCCGAAACCTGCGGCTTCACGCTCGCCAGAATCGGTACGAAGCCCAGCTGCAAGCTGGTTTCCAGCAGCGCTGCCTGGTTGCGTTCGTCGATGTCGGCCGCCTCGTCCAGGTAGTACGGCAGGCGTACGCGGCCGGCCAGGTCGCGGTCCATCAGGTGCAGCAACAAATACATGTTGGTCAGCGCCTTGATGGTCATGGTGGTGCCGTTGGACGCCGCACCGTCGATGTCGGTGTGGATCACCGGCTGGCCACCGACCTTGGTGATCTCGAAGGCCAGTTCGAACAGATCCTTCAGGCCCAGCTGGTTGTGGTTGGCTGCCACCAGCCTCGCCAGGTACTCCTTGGCCTCTTCGTTCTTGTTGTCCTGCTCGGCGCTCTGGCTCAGGTCGAACACCGACAGGGTCTCGCCTTCCTCGTACTGGCCGGCGCTGTGGATGATCTGGTCGATGTGCTTGAGCGCTTCCTTGTTCGGCGCCAGGACGATGCGAAAGCTCTGCAGGTTGGAAACCTGGCGCTTGTTGATCTCGCGGTTGAACAGCGCCAGCTGGTGCTCGAGGCTGTCGTAGTCGCTGCGGATGTTGCGCAGGGTCCGGGCGATGTCGGTAACCGCGGCGCGGCGCGCCTTGCCCAGGGTCAGGGCTTCTTCGGTGCGGTGCGAGTAGGCGTTGATCAGCAACTGCAGACGGCGCTCCATGTCGTCTTCGCTGTCGAACTTGGCCACGCCTTTGAGGCGTACCTGGGCATACAGCGCTTCGATCTGGCCATCGACCCGCAGCAGGCCCTGCCAGCTGTCCTGGTAGTCGTTGAGCAGCGGCAGCAGGTTGTCCATGCTGTCGTCGACCGGCTCCATGAACGGCGTACCGAACGGCAGGTCGGCGGGCAGCAGCTGGCGACGGCGCAGGGCGTCGTCGAGGGTGCGCTGCTTGGCTTCCATGTCGGCGATCTGGCGGCCGACCAGTTGCAGCTTGGCCGACAGTTGCTGGACGCGTTCGGTGAAGGCGTCGCTGGAGCGCTTGAGTTCGTCCTGGGCGGCTTCCATCTGCGCCAGCTGTTCCAGTTTGTCGCCTTCTTCGGCGGACAAGGTCTGGGTGCGGCGGAAGTCTTCCAGAGCCTTTTGCGCATCCAGTACCTGCTGGTACAGGGCTTCGGTCTGGGTCTTGCTCGCGGCGCGGTCGGCGGCTACGGCCTGTTGGGTCTTGAGCTGCTTGAGCTCTTTCTCCAGGCGTTCCTTCTGGTCGCGCAGGGCGGCGCGGTCGGCCAGGGCCTGCAGCGCTGGTGGTTCGATGTGGGAGAGGTCGATGGACAGGCCCGGGGCTTCGAAGCGCTCGCCCTTGAAGCCGTCGAGCACCGCTTCCAGGGATTTGACCCAGACATCGCTGTCGTCCAGCTCGATGCCGCGCTCGCCCAGCGGCAGGCTGAACAGCGCACCGTTGAACAGGCGCATCAGGCGCTCGACGTCCTGCTGCGAGAACTCTTCACGCAGGCGTGCATAGCTGTTGTTGTCGGCATGATCGAGCTGCTGCTTGACCGACTTGAGGCGTTTTTCCAGCTCGCGCAGACGCTCTTCGAGGTCTTCGGCACTGAACTGGCGCGACTGCGCCAGGGCGCCGGCCAGTTCGTCGTGGGCGTCCTTGGCGGCCAGCAGTTGCTGTTCCAGGACCTTGACGTCATCGACCAGGGCGAAGCGGTGCTTGAGCACCGACAGCTCGCCAAGCCAGCGCTGCACGCCAGTGATCTCGCGCTCCAGGCGCATCAGCTCCTGGGTGCCGCCACGCTGGTCGTTCTGCAGGCTGTCCTGTTCGTTCTTGTAGTGTTCGGCCTGGATCACCAGCTCCTCTTTGCGCGCGCTGGCGTAGTCCTGCCAGGTGCCGAGCAGCGAGTCGAGCAGTGGCGACAGGCGATGCAGTTTGCCGCGCAGGATCTCGCGCTGGGCCACGCCGTTGGCCAGGGCCTCGACCAGCGGGCCGGCGGCGACCAGCGAGTTGTAATCCTGCTCCATGCGCCGTACGTCGCGGAAGGCTTCTTCGCAGGCGGCGATGTAGTCGACGCTACCGGAACGCAGGCTGTGCTCGAAAGCATCGAGGAACAGCTGCTTGAGCTTGGCCGCGGTGATCTCGCGCATGTGCAGCAGGTTGATGAACAGGGCGCGGAAGGTCTTCAGGCTCTGCTCGCTGGTGGAGCGCAGCGGGATCAGGGTCAGGTCCAGCGGAATCGAGGTATGGCCACCCACCAGCAGGCGGCGCAGCTCGTCGGGCTTGAGCTCGTAGGCTTTCAGGCCGTTGCGCTCGAGGTTGCTGAACAGCTCTTTCTGGCGCAGGCAGGTGTCGTTTTTCTGGTAGTGGGCCAGGTCCAGCTCGCCGGCATAGGCGAAGAACTGGTGACCGAAACCGCCACCCGGGCCGCGGCCGACCACGCCGATCACGTGCGGGCCATGAGGCAGGTTGACCTCGCAGAGGATGTAGCTGGTGTCGCTGGCAAAGTAGAAGCGCCGCGACTGCTCCAGGCTGTATTTGCCGAAGCTCATGTCGGACATGCGCGCCAGGATCGGGAACTGCAGGGCGTTGATCGAGGCACTCTTGCCCAGGTTGTTGGCACCGTAGACCGACAGCGGGTGTTCCAGGGGGAACAGGCCCAGGCTGTAGCCGGCGGTGTTGAGCAGTGCGAAGCGGCGAATGCCGTAGCGTTCCTGGCTCATGCGTCAATCTCCTGTTGCTCTTGCGCAATGGCTCGGGCCAAGGCGTCTTCTTCGCTTTCTTCGAACGGGCTGAGGTCCAGTGGGTCGTCGGTACGGTTCAGCTCTTCCGGGCTTTCTTCCTCGACCAGCACCGGCGTTGGCAGCGGCAGGGCGCTGTGCAGGCTGGCGGCCAGGTCGCGGTCCTGCTGGACCGACAGGCAGACGTCGAGGAAGCGGTGCATCGGCGGCAGGAAGCGGTAGATGCCGTTCTCTTCGTGGGCAAAGCCGAGCTGGGTCATGCGGCGCATGATCTTCTCTTCCAGCTCGTCCGGGGTCTGCACTTCGGCCTGGATGAACAGGTCGCGGTACTTTTCCAGCAGCGAAGGCAGCTCGTCGCGGCCCAGGCTGCCGCCGTCGAGGACCGACATCGGGTCGCGGCCCTGGTCGGCCAGGTGTTCGACCAGGATGAAGGTGAACAGCGACAGGCGCTGGGCGGTCTTGTTGACCTGGGCGGCGGCCAGGTCCGGGACGAAGTAGTAGAAGCCGCGGGTGTCGCACACCAGTTCAAAGCCCAGGGCCTTGAACAGGCCACGGTACTGGTCCTGGAAGTTCGACAGTTGGGCGTACAGCTCCGGGTCGCGGCGGCTGATGTGGAAGCCCTTGAACAGCTCGCGGAAGATCGGTGCGAGCTGGGACAGTTCGGAAAGATCAAGATGCATGGGCGGGGCTCGCAGTTGGCTCAGGCGATGGTTCGCGGCTCGATGTCAGAGCGAAGGAACGCAGGCTGACCAGGTGTTCGCGGGTGGTGTATTCACGGCGCTCGAGGCGCTCGCGGGCAAAGCGTTTTTCCCGCGACAGGCGCGAGAACCAGTACAGCAGCTCGTCGGTGGCGCCTTCGGGCTCCTGGTCGAGCAGCCAGACCATCAGGTCCGGCAGCGGCAGGGCGTCTTCGCAGCGTTCGAGCATTTCCTTGACCGTGCGCGGTGCGCGCGGGGCGTCGCCCTTGTGGCTCTTGTGGGCCTTGGGGAACTGCGCAGGCTTTGGCTCGAAACGGGCCAGGGCATAGACGTAGGCTTCGACCTGGCTGGCGCTGCCGAGGAAGGTGCTCTGCGGGCGGGTGAACAGCGGCATGGCGGCTTGCGGCACGGCGTCCAGGCCCTTGCGGCGGATCACCGACAGGGCCAGGGCGGCGCCACGGGTCACGGCGTTGTGGCGGCGGGCTTCTTCACGCAGCGGCAGCAGCAGTTCACGGGCATGGCGCAGGGTCAGCTGGGCGCTGGTCTGCATTTCGAGGATGCGCGCGTGGGTACGCAGGAGCATGTCGTCGTCGACCAGATGGCCGAGGCGGGCCTGCTCGCCGAGCAAGCGCAGCAGCACGGTCTCGACCTTGCGCACGCCTTGCTCGAAGGCGCCGTCGGCGTTGACCAGCTGGATCATCGGCTCGACGTATTCGTCCCAGGTTGCCAGGACTTCGGCGTAACGCTGGCGCAGGGGGATCTGCCGGTCGCTGGTCTTGGCCCGTTCGGCCACGGCGACCAGCGCCTGTTCGTCGTTGTCGAGCTTCTTCAGGACGTCGCGCACGCGCATGTCGAGCAGGCGCAGCTGGCGCGCCAGGTCGTTGCCGTCGCGAATCTCGAAGGCATCCTGGATATGCCCGGCCAGGCGCTCGAGGTGGCGCAGGTAGGCTTCGATCTCCAGGCACAGGCCCAGGCGGTGCTCGCGGCGCAGGTACGCCAGAAAGTCATGGATCTGGGCGTTGAGCTCGAAACGGTTCGGGCTTTTGGCCACCGGCACCAGGATATCCAGGCGGATCCACACGTCGAGCAGGCTGGTGATGTCCTGGGGCGTGCTCTCCAGCTGCTGGGTGGCCAGTTGCTGGCGCAGTTCGGCCAGGCTCAGGGTGCCCCCGTCGAAGCGCTCGCACAACGGCTCGAGCAGGGCCCAGTGTTCGGCTAGGGCGCGCAGGACGCGCTTGGGTTCGATCATTGGCGGGTCGACTCGTTGCCAAATAAAAGCGCCGATTGTACTGCATCAGACGCCTGTCGATTCACCCCCTGATCGCTTGATCCTGCTGTCGGGCGGTTTTCTGCCGATCAACAGCGGCGCCGAACGGCGAACAACGTTAGAATATCGCCCCTGACTTATCCACAGATGGCCGATCCTTCTTGTTAATCGAGTCCCGCCGCCGCGCTTATCTCAACGCCATGCAAGTGGTGCATTGGCTGCCGCGTGCCGAACTGCCGTTCGCGGCACCATCGCGCCCGGAGCTGTTGCTGCCGGTGGCGCCGCTCGAGGAACAGGCGTTAGAGCCGCTTGAGCAGGCACCAGCGGCCGCCGTCGTGGCACCGAGTGCACCGGTGGTGCGCTCCGGCGAGCGCCCGAAGATCGAGATTCCGCGCCCCGGCAGCACCCCGAAAGTCGCGGCCAAACCGGTGGAAGAGGCCGAAAAGGCGCCGGTCGCTGCCAGGCCCGCACCGGTGCCGCCCCCGCGCTTTGCCCTGCAGTTGCTGCGCGCCGGCAATTGCCTGCTGCTGGTGGAACTGGCCACCGGCGAGCCGTTCCAGAGCCGCGACCCTTCCTATCTGTTGCTCAAGGACATGCTGCGCGCCGCCGGGCTGCCGGACAGCCCGCAGATCATCGGTGAGCCGGTGCGCTGGCCGTTGCTGGTGCGCGGCAACCTCGATCAGGGGCCGCAGGCGGCGACCGATTTCGTCCAGGGCTTTATCCAGGCCCGGCTTGAAGAAGCGCCGTGCGTCTGCCTGTGGCTGATCGGCCTGCCTGCCGTGCGCTTTGCCGGCGAGGCCAATGCCGAAGCTTATTATCGCGAGTTGCCGGTTGAAGGGCTGGGCGCTGCCTGGGCCTTGCCGGGGCTCGAACTGTTGATGGACGAGCCGCAACGCAAGGCGGACGTCTGGCAAGCCATGCGCCGGCTGATGGCGCGCTGGAAACCAAGCAATGAGTGACACGATCAGCTTCCGCCGGATGACCGAGGCGGATCTGGATGCCGTACTGAAGATCGAATACGCCGCCTTCAGTCACCCCTGGACCCGCGGGATTTTCCTCGACGGGCTCAAGTCCTATGAAATCTGGCTGATGTTCGAAGGCGAGCAGCAGGTCGGCCACGGCGTGATCAACGTGATCATCGACGAGGCGCACCTGCTCAACATTACCGTCAAGCCTGAAAGCCAGGGGCGCGGCCTGGGCCTGGCCCTGCTGGAAGAGCTGATGAAGCGTGCCTACGCAATCAATGGCCGCGAGTGCTTCCTGGAGGTGCGCGCCAGCAACCAGTCGGCTTATCGTCTGTACGAACGCTACGGCTTCAACGAAATTGGCCGTCGTCGTGACTATTACCCGGTAGCCGGCGGTCGCGAAGATGCCTTGGTCATGGCCTGTACCCTGTTCGAGTAGGGGTTCAACGCTCCGGCTTGCCGTCCAGCGGGTCGCGCCGGGCCAGCTCTGCTTCATCCAGGCCGTTGCCGCCGCCGATGTCACTTTGGTCGACTACGCTCAAGTCCCAGTCCGCAGGGTGATTTGCTCCCGGCTCGTTGGCTGAGCGGGCGCCGTCTTCGGGGATCAGGGTTTCCGGCTCGAGGTCGTCGTCGGTTGGGTCGAAACCGACATCGACGTTGGGGGTATCCTCGTCAAAGTGCAATTCTTCAACCGAGCTCATGGGGTCTTCGTCTTCGTCTTCATCGCTCGGGGCGGGCTGCGGGGCGTGAAGCGGGCGGTGTTTCTGGCTCATGGTCGATCCTCCTGCAGAAGGGCCTAAACGGTTGACCTGCCATTTGGCGGAAGATTCAAAGGCGTGACCTGAACAGGCCGGCGCCTGTCACAGGATGCGCATCAACCATGAGGCTTGCACATGCACGATCTACAAGAACTGATTGATAACAACGCGCGCTGGGCCGATGCGATCAAGCAGGAAGATCCGGATTTCTTCGCCAAGCTGGCGCGTCAGCAGACACCGGAGTTCCTCTGGATCGGGTGTTCGGACGCCCGGGTACCGGCCAACGAGATCGTCGGCATGCTGCCGGGCGACCTGTTCGTTCATCGCAACGTTGCCAACGTGGTGCTGCACACTGACCTGAACTGCCTGTCGGTGATCCAGTACGCGGTGGACGTGCTCAAGGTCAAGCACATCCTGGTCACCGGCCATTACGGCTGCGGCGGGGTGCGGGCATCGATGCAGGATCGTCAGCTGGGCCTGATCGATGGCTGGCTGCGTTCGATTCGCGACCTGTACTACGAAAACCGCGTGGAACTGGCCAAGCTGCCGACCGAGGAAGAGCGGGTGGATCGCCTGTGCGAGCTGAACGTGATCCAGCAGGTGGCCAATGTCGGCCATACCACCATCGTCCAGAATGCCTGGCACCGTGGGCAGAGCCTGTCGGTGCATGGCTGCATCTATGGCATCAAGGATGGGCGCTGGAAGAGCTTGAATGCGACCATCAGCGGCATCGACCAGTTGCCGCCGCAGTACCGGTTGCGTCCGCAGGACTGAGGCCATCGCGGGGGGAAACCCCGCCCCCCCCAAAGGGGGAGGGGGTTTTCCCCTACGTTTGGGTGGGTCAACCGGGTCACCATTGGGGGCCCACCCCCGCTCCTACTTAGTGGTACTGCGCCGACAGCTCGTGCACGGCGTTGATGAACG